>JBBIOW010000121.1:0-8917 GCA_037443165.1 Nitrospiraceae bacterium
GCCCGAGCTTGAAGCCCAGTTCTTTGGCGATTTGACCCCAGCCCTTCCCGTCGCTGCGCAACGCTCCGACTCGTTCCAACGCCTCCGCGAATGTGAGTTTGGGCTCCGTCGTGGAGGTCTTGACGAGCTGATCGGCCAACGCCAGCCGGATGGTGATCTCTCCCCATCCTTGCCCAGTACTCCGTAACTTCTCGACCTCGCCGACGGGCAGTTGGAATTGTCTGGCCAGCAGCTCAGCCTGCGCCTTTTGCCCCCGCTTGGCCGCGTCTTCCTCCGCCTCCCGTTGCATCGCCTGCATCCGCGCCTCGTCGGCGTCGGACTGAGCAAAGACCGGCCCGCCGGCGCAGAGAATCGCCAAGGTCAATCCGAACAGAACAGATAACCGTTTCATCGTCATTCCGCACCTCCTCTGTCATTCACGCACGCGACTGTATGCCCAACCGTTGACCACGGATGTGCTCTGCAAGGATACACGGTGACTGGCCTTGCGCCAATGGCTCGTTATCGGCGCCCGGATCGGTCCGGCCGTTCCGGCCGTTCGGGTCGCCCCGACCGATCCGATCGCTCCATCCGTTCGATCCGCTCGACCCGTTCGACCCGCTGGTTCCGCTCGATGCGCTCGACTCGCCGATCGCCTTGCTGGTCTATCCGCCGATCCTCGCGCCGGTCTAGCTGTCGATCCAGCCGGCGATCCTCCCGCCTATCCTCCTGCCGGACATCCCCCCGAGCCGGCCCAGCGTCCGGCCGGCCGCGGCCTTCACCCTTCACCTCGTTTCTCACGAATCCTTTGTCCGCGCGGAATTCCGTCCGGACACGATTGCCGCCGCTGTCAACACCTTCCAGGCGAACGCGGTCGAATCCCGTTTGTTGACTCAGACGCCGAACCAGTTGTTCACGGTCGGCGTCGCTCAGCGTTCCGACATTGACACCCTCGATCCTCGCGCGCAACGTCCCGTCTTCCTGGCGTTGCACCCGAGCTTCCAGCCGCCGGCCGTCGACCACGCCTCGAAACGTCACGGTCCGCTCGACCCCGTCAGCCGGAAGCGCGTCGCCGATGTGAGCCAGCAGGTTCTGGTTGCGCTCGACACCGAGGAGTAAGCTCCGGCTTTCTTCGACGTCGAGGGTGAAGTCACGGAACTGGACTTCTCCGACACCCTGCACGAATCGACCGGCGACGGCGTCTCGCACTTGACCCAGGTCCACGGCGCCGCCGGGTGTTCGCGGAAGCGCGCCTCGGATCGTCGTTTCATCCGATGACTGCGCGAGGCCGCGATCTGGCGACATTCCGCAAACCAACAGCACAACCGCAGCCAGCCAAACCCCCGGTGTTGACCCCGATGTCTTCATAGGCTTGCTCCCCTCCTCATCGTTGAAGACCTGTCACCCGATGTCTCACTTGCCGCCCTGACATCCGCCGTCCACGACACATAGGCCGGGCACCATTGCCAGACGCCCAACGTGATGATGCGGGTCAGCCCGGCCGGGATGCAGGCGGTTCGGTTGACCCTGACGTCCCGATTGATCACCCGGGCTGCCTCGCCGCACCGATTCAGATACTCCGCGCCCTTGATCTCGTTCAGGTCCACGTGCGGCACGAAAAAAGCGACCACCGGCACAGGCAGGACGGCGATCGACGAGTCGTCCACCCACTCTCCTCCGGAGCAATGCGCCTCTGCGATCGTCGCCCGCTTGACATCGTCCCGCACCAACGTCGTCGAACACCCGGACAGAAAGAACGCACACGCAACGCCGAGCGACAACCGCCGCAAGGCGCGAGATGGCCGATCCATACGACAACACTCCTCCTTTCGAGCTATCCGGCTGTCTTGAAAATGCGGGTCCTGTCACCGACCAGCCCGTCCGTGCTCGCACCCCGCCTGGTGTAGGGACCCCGCTGCGCGCGGCCGGGGTCCCTGGTCGACGCCACCCGCATTTTCATGCTGCAGGGTGAGCGCCTGGCGCTCATGAGGACTGCTTTGCAAATAGTTGTCATGAGCCGAAGGCTCGCGACGACCGTCGTGAATTTAGACGACGCGTGACGGAGTTCGTAAACGGAGATTTTTGGCTTGAACCGCCAAACGTTAGCAATGCTCAGCGGATATCCTGGAAGAACGCGCGTGAGAGGGTCGGTAGACGGAATTGCGCATGGAGGATGATAAGGAGCACGCGGACGAAGCTGCGCCACACCCCCATTTTCACGAACTTGCGGGAATCGGTCACGACCGGCGGCGAGAGCAGGATGGGCCTGGTGTAGGCGAGCAGCAACTCGCAGAACGCCACGTCTTCGAGCAGCGGCCGATCGGGGAAGCCTCCGAGACGATCGAACAGCGAACGGCGGACGAACAGGGCCTGATCGCCGTAAATGATGCGGCTGCGAGCGCAGCGGAAGTTGTCGAGACCCGAAATCAGTTTGAGCCGCCAATCGTCCCCGGAGAATCGGTGCAGGAAGCCTCCGGCTTGGACGGTGTGATCCGCTTCCAGCCCATTGAGCCGTCGAACGGCGCCGACCGGCAAGACGGTATCAGCGTGCAGGAACAGTAACCATTCGCCGGTCGCGCATTTTGCGCCCGCATTCATCTGGGTGGCTCTACCTTTTGCCGCCGAGAGGACGACCCAGCGGCGGAGGCCATAAGACCCATCACCTATCGCCCATCGCCTATCGCCCAAAATCGCTCTGGCGATTTCGAGCGTGCGATCCGTGCTGCCGCCGTCGACGACCATCACTTCGTAATCGCCCGTCTGGTTGCACAGGTGCCGAAGGGTCGCCGGCAGCGTGATTTCTTCGTTGTAAGCGGGGATGATGACCGAAACCATATCGCACGCGATGGCGAGCGGCGAGAGGCTATGGACCGGAACATGTATTTTCCGTCACCGATTTGCCCCTAGCCTCATGCCCCTTGCCTTAAGTCAGCCATTCCGGCAGAAACTTCCTCGCCTCGCCCGCCCAGGCAACGGGATCTTCAGCGATCGACTCGAACAAATCGCTGAGCGTCAGCACCATCCGGTCGGTAAGAAAAAGATACTCCTGCGCCCGAAGGCGCAGCGCCGCCTCATCGATCCGGCCCTCCGCCATTACCTGTTCGAGCATACGCCGACCGAATCCGTGATGGGCTTCTTCCTGGCGCAGAAGGACCCGCCTGAGCCGTCCGAAGGGAGCCGCGCGTTTGGCCAACCCTTCTTCAATGCGCATCAGAATCGCTTCGCCCAACCCTTCCAGGATCACCTGTTCGGCCAGCAGAGTTTCGAGCAGATCCTGCCGATCGAGGGCGTCGTCGAGCCTCTTCCGATACGCTTCGAGCGGCGGGAGGAAAGGCGCATCGCTCAGGTGCTTGGGCGCGAGCCAGGCGATGGCGCCCTGAAAGACCAGCGCGTGCCCGGCCTCCTGTCGAGCCTGGCTGACGAGAAACCGTCGCGATCCGGAATCCGACGCCAGCAGGGCCTGCCGGCCGGCGCACTCATGCGCCAGGCGTTCCCCAAGTTCGAGAAACGTGAGCAGCCGGGCTATCGGCGTCCGTTCGTCAGGGTACACCAGCATGTCGCTCCTCCGTGAAAGGCTCGGGGCCGTTCAAACTCCAGTCGTACTCCAGAAACTCGACCGCGTAGGGGGCACCGGTCAGATCGTTCGCCAGGTCGGCGTCGTTCACATAACGCGCCACATACGCCGGCAGCGATCCGGCCTGGGCTTCAAAATCCTCGCGGAACCATTGGAAGATCATGGACAGAGAGACGACCTTACGCCGGCGGTCGAAGCGATTGCGCGTGGGATCGTTGATAAATTCCCTGGCGACCCGGTCCAGTTGGTCGTTAAGATGCTCGCCGCGGTACGCCCAAGGTTGCAGCTTCGGGCATGAAGCCGACGCGCAGACGATGGCGAAGTGCACGCGAGGCTCGCGGAAATCCGGAATCAGGAGCTTGCGTTCCAGATCGTAGAGATTGATCGTTCTTCCGCCGACCCGGTAGTCGCGCGCGATAAAGTAACGGTAGCGGCCCCAGAGTGTCACCGGCGACAGGTGGTCCAGAATGCCTTTGATCGCGAAGGCGTTGTAGGCGTTGATCCAGAAAGCCAGACGATCTTCGCGCGTCGGCAAGGCGTTCGGATCGACGCGATCGAGCTGCCTCAAATAGGTCGTCAACCGCGCATCCGACTGAATGCCGGGGTAATTCACCCGACCGTCCCTCACATGCGCCCGCAGGAGTTCGTCGAAGACTCGGTGGGAAAAGTCGCGCGGGGAGATGGGTTCGGGCGGGCTGAAGGACTTGGGAACCGCGGAGCAGCCGGTCAGGAGTAGTACGACCGCCAGGATCGGCCTACCGCGCAGCAGATTGCCGAGAAAGCACAGGGTCACGTCATCATCCTTGCTTCACGCTCATTAGGCTTTTTCTGAGCGGTCATCCTGACCCTTCGTCCATTCGGCAGAATGAAAAATGAAATAGATTGCAGCCGGTAGCGAATAGCTCAGAGCTGTTGGCTGCTCGCTATTTTCAGAACAGAATTGCACACTGACGGACGATTTTTCTCCTGTCCCACATGTGCGCGACCGATCCTTCTTCGATCCTTTCTCCTAAGTTCACGAGATACCGACCGATTCTTTTCACAAGCTTCGCGGCATAGCGCTTGCTCGGCGTTCCGACTCGTTCTGACGAATGCGACTGGTTGGGGCTCTGTCATCGGCCTCGTCACCTGGATATGAAGGAGGTTGCCACCATGAAGAAGAAAAAAAAGAAGACGGTCGGCCTCGTGGCCTTGGCCGTCATCGCGGGCTTCCTGTCGGCCCACCTGGCTGACGCCGCCGGTTCGAAAAACTCTTCGAAGTCCACCCCGCCCCCGAAGGTTGCATCCAAGCCGGCTCCGATGAAGATGGACACCAAACCTGGGCCGGCCTTCCAAATGGTCGAGGGCAAGCTCAACAAGATCGACGGGGACATTTACGTGGTGGAAGATTACAATGGGAACGAAGTTCGGTTGTACGTCGGAAAAGACACCAAAAAGCTTCGCGGGAACAAGAAGGTGGGGGACACAGTCCGCGCCGAAATCACCCGCGGCGGCTTTGCAAATTCCATTCAATAGCACAGGCACCGCGAACCCGCGAGGGCAAGATTGTGCCCCATTATGGGCTGACCGGTCGACGGTCAGCCCAACTCGTTTCTGCAGACCGGCTGCGCCCAACTTCCCCTCTTACGTTTCCACGGTCACGGTGATCTGGTGCAGACCGCTGGCCCCATCCGGGGCCGGGTCCTGCTCAAACGAAGTCTGCATCTTCCCCAGTCCATCAGTGGCCCGAACCGCCAACGAATGACGCCCGGGAGCCGCCACAGCCCACTCGTACGACCAGAGCACCCAGGCATAGGGAGACAGCGGAACATCCAGCCTCGCGGGCGCCCAGGTGCCGCCGCCGTTCGTGCTGACCTCTACCTGCCTAACCCCGCGAGTGCCGGCGAACGCCAGACCTTGCATGATCTGCCGACGTCCCTGCAGAACGGTGCCGTGACCCGGCACATCGATGCGTGACATCGTTTTGACGGTCGCGTCGTCGGACCAGCCCTTCTGCTGGTAGTATCCTTGATAGTCGTAATCCACGACCTCGATGTCGGTCAGCCACTGCACGCTCTTCATGCCGTAGATCCCTGGGACGATGATTCGCACCGGGAAGCCATGCGCCTGGGGCAATGGAACCCCGTTCATCCGATAAGCTACGAGCACGTCGCCCGCCATCGCCCGCTCAATCCGGATGCTGTCCGAATAGCCGTCGGCCGCTCGAAAGACGACGCCGTAGGCTCCGGAGGCGATGCCCGCTTCCTCCAGGAGTCGCCGGAGCGAGATCCCTTCCCACTCCGCCGTGCTGATAGCATCCCCGCCGACTGGGTTGCCGACGCATTGGAGGGTCACGATCTCCGCCACCCTCGGCCGAGCCTGCAGTTCGCCATACGTCAGCGTCATCGGGCGTTCGACCAACCCTTTCACGACCAACCGCCAGTTCTCCAATCGGACCGACGGGGGGCTGCGATAGGACGTGATGTAGAACTCCTCGTTCGGCGTGATGGGCGGTGTCGGTTTGGCTTCCGGCGCCGAGCCGAAAAGACGGTCCAGCACCCCAGAGACGGCATGGAGTGGCTGCACCAGCGGTGCCATTACCGCAACACCCGCGGCCTTGAGCATCGCTCGCCGGGACAACGATCGCCTGTCCATCATTCTTTTCCGGTCCTCTTCATTGTCCCGCGCTTGCGCTTTTCGCCCCTATTTTGCGATCGCGATGGCCGGCGTCGGGAAGCGGGTCAGGTCGGTGACCGTCATCTGGAACAGATTCGACAAGACGGCGAAGGCTTCCTGGTTCCAACTCGGCGACATGCCTTCGCTCACTGGGAATTTCCTGATCGAGTAATACCGCTTGTCGAATTCCACGGAGAATTCATAATCCGATGGCTTGCTCGCGGATTCCTCGATTTCCAGCGTTCGGACCGGGTTGCGCGCGACGGCCTTCGTCCGAGAATCGGGGTCCACGTGAAACTCCGCCTCTTCGCCGATGCTGCGCGCTACGAACCCGATGATGGCGTTCATGCTGCGGAGCAGGATCGAGCCGTGCAAGGGATAGTCGCCGCCGCGAAAGCCTGGCCGGATATCGACTAAAACATAGTCCGGAGGAAAGCGTTGCGCTTCTTCATGCAAACGGCGGCGCTCGTCGTTCGGCAGGCGGCTCGGGTCGTAGTTCGAGACCAGCAACCGCCCAACGGCCTTGCGCCGCACCGTATGGACCTTGCCCTCGCCGTCACCTTCCCACCGAAACCCCTTTTCGAGCGCCGCCACGACTTCGTCGGGATTGGGAGGGCGGTTCGTCCTCACCGTCTGAGCCTCTTCGAACAGAATCGGCCCGATGAACAATTTCCGTTCCGTATCCAGCCACGCCAGGTGTAAGAGCCGCCGGCGGAACTCCCTATACCCTTCCCCTTGAGAGAGGGTATTGAACAAGATGATCGGCCCTTCCTCGCCGTCGAGCGCTATGCCCCGTGCCATGAGGCGCAATACCATGTTGACGTCATAACCCTGCCGGACGAGGAACTCGAACTTATCCTCGTCCAGTGGCCGCAACACCCGCTTGGTGAACTCCTCGCCGGTGATCGGCACGATCGTAATCGTCGGATTCTCCGCGACGCTGCTGGAATATTCCAATGACACGGGACGCTCAGCGGCGTCCGTCGCCCGGCCGATGCCCCCGGTGATGCCGGCGTTGACGCGGAAATCGAACGTGGCGGCGACGCTGGAGACCGCGGTGAAATGAACGGGCCGGTGGTATCGCGCGCGGGCGATGTTCAACAGGAGCAGATCCGCTTCGACGTAGCTGACGGTGCGGTCGTATTCGATGACCGCGCGGTGCATGGCGATGGGAGAGAGGCAGCCGGAGAGAGCCGCGCAGAAGGCTAAGGCTGAGGCCGAAGGTAAGGTTGAAAGAAGTTTCGGCAGAAGGATCGTTCGCATCTTTCATCTCTACTCGACCTTAGCCTTGGCCTCTGCCTCAACCTTCATCCTTATGGCGCAGCTTTCTTGAAGACGATGTCGCCATAGTACGCCGTGGCCGACTCGAGCGTATTGTCCGTGTCGGTCATGATGGCGACCCCGGAGATCATCGGCGGCTCCTCGCCGAAGGCCTTCTTGTAGTCCTCGTAGAGGTTGCGTTCCTCGTCGATCCATTCATTCAGCCGCTCCGTGCCGCTTTCCACGACGATCATCTTGACTTTGTCGGTGTAGGGATTGGGGACCATCGTGCCTTTCGGCGCCTTGCTTTCCCAAATGTAGTTCAGCGCGCCGAGCGGCGGATACTGCCCGTAGAGCAGCCTGACGGCTTCGTACTTGGCTCTTTCGAGCAAGCCGACACGCGAGGAGTCGTACTCGAAGGTGATATAGAGCCGGGCCGGATAATCATCGCCTTCTTTCTTGGTGACATCGCCCTTTTTGTACACATTGGTCACTTTCCACCGCCACGAGACGATGGGATATTCTTTCGGATCGATCCTGATCTCTTTCGTCAATCCGGCCGACCCCGCCTCGCTTATGGCCTTCACCACCACCCGATCCTCGTCTCTGACCAATTCATACTTCGTGTGGCGCTCGATCTTCTTGAACGTGAGCGGCTTCCACCCGTCCGGGAACCCCTGCCCCTCCTTCGCCGCCGAAAACTTCCCGACCTCCAGCACACGGCTCGACTCACCAAAAGAAGTGGGAGCGGGCACCAACGCAAGCCACAAGGAGACGAAGACAGTGATAATTCCCTGTATTGAACGAGCCTTTTGCCTCTTCACGTCATGGCGGGTGGCTGGGTTCTCCCTAACGTGCGCGCGTTCGCCGAGCACCGCCCTTTTTGATTCACATCCAATGAATCCTGTGTGCGCGGCACGCGAGCCTGTGGGAGGATCCAGCCGCCCGCTTACCTTCTTGTCCATGCAAACCACTTCCTCAAAATCTTCTTCTGCCCCTCCGTGAAATGCGCCTTCCGCCACAGGTTCACGACCTTCTTGTTCACCTCGGCCTGCGTGGGGTACGGATGAATCGTCCTGGCCAAGGTCTTCGCACCGGCACCCGCTTTCATCAGCGCGGTGAATTCGCTGATCAGATCGCCGGCATGAGCCGCTACGACCGTGGCGCCCAGGATCTTGTCGGTGCCTTTTTGAATATGGACACGGGCGAAGCCCTCATCCTCGCCGTCGAGGATCGCGCGATCCACCTCATCCAGCCGGTAGGTATAGGTTTCGACCTGGAGTCCCTTCGCTTTCGCCTCCGCCTCATACATCCCCACGTGCGCGATCTCCGGCTCCGTGTACGTGCACCACGGAATCATGAGCGAGTCGGTGCTCGCATAGGCCAACCCGAACGGATGCGGGAACAGCGCGTTCTGGATGACGATCTGGGCCATCGCGTCGGCGGCGT
>JBBIOW010000122.1:0-8864 GCA_037443165.1 Nitrospiraceae bacterium
TTTACACTGCACTTCCGTCCCGCCACTGAATGGAGCAAGCGCCGTGCCGCTCTTGCCGCATGAGCCGCGTGGCGAGAACAACCTGTGTTGTCGAAGGAAACGGGCGCGCCGCACGGAACCGAGCGGGCGACGAATCGGGCAACGGCCGCGGGGATTCGCGGCGGCTCGTGAAATGTCGCGGTCGGCAGGAGTCGGCGGAGAAGGCTTTGAAAGACGAAGGGGGAAGCCCTCACGGGCTTCCCCCAGCGAGACCCTCGGCTGGACCTTGTCTACTTGGAAGCGGACGAACCATCAACGGCATGGGCCAAGGGGACCGCGTGGGTCTGCTTCAGCACGGGCGCCGCTCCACCCAACGGCAGGATGCGCCGGTCGCCCGTGGGCAGCACCCGAAGGTACCCCCACTGCCCGGACTGCGAGTAGGGCAGCCGCTGGTTGCTCCACACGTAGTCGCCCGGTAGGCGGTAGATCCCGCCCGCCGACGGAATGAACGCGTCCAGCGTTTCGGAGCCAGAGAACTCCACGACACTGATCTGGTCAGCCCCGCGCATGAACGGCTCGATCGGCCACTCATGCTTCTCGACGCTGAACATGCCGTTTTGCTCGTTGCTCGCCCCGAAGACGTGGATGCGCACCGGATCGCCGGCGTGCGCCTCGACGACCGGCGTGACCGGATCCTCCGGCTTATCCACGGCGCAGGGCTGGAAGACCCTGCCCAGCGTGCAGCCAGCCTCTTCGCGGAACTTATACGGCTCGGAGCGATAGTTCACCGCCGTCAAGCCCGCGGCGTTCTGCACGTAGGGCATAAAGCTGGTCCCGATGATGTTGTCTTCGTCCTGGAAGAACAGCGCCGCATCGCGGTAGTTCGTCCGATGTTCATAGCCGGGGATCGTCCGATCCACGATCACATCGGCGATCCAACTGTTCTTGTTGGAAATGTCGGCGCCGGTTTTGGGATCGCGATAGGTCGCGCCCTTCGGTCCAACGATGATTGCTCCGAACAGCCCGTTGCGCGGGTTCGTCATTACGTTGCCCCAGTCCCACACTAGCGAGGCGATCTCGCCCAGGAACGGATCAGCGTAATAGGTGTAGGTCCGGCTTTCGCCGGGGCCAATCGTCTGGTCGCCAGGGTTGTTCCCGACATTGGCGCCCAGCGAATCCTTCGGGTCGAAGGCCAGCGAGAGCGCCGAGAACGACGCGCGTCCCTCTTTCATCCGGTTCGTCAGCTTGACCTTGATGCAGTCCCCGACGTTCGCCCGGAGCGTGAGCGGCATGGGTTGCAGCCCGCTTGCCACTTTGGAGACCTCCTCCTCGAGGACATAGATCTTGGCGTCTGGGTTGCGGAGCTGGATCTTCCGTTCAAAATCCACCTCGATCGCATCCGGCGCCTTCAGATTCAGCTTCATCGACGGATAGTCCATCGCCACCACGTTGAAGTGCTTCACCGGCGCATCGGCCGGGCAGACCGGCAAGGGCTTCGGAATTTCATTTCTCCCGGAATAGCCAGCCGGCAGCTTCTGCAGGTCCGGCACCTCCTTGTCCAACACCCGGAGGATACCCCACGCTCCTTCGGAGAACTTCGAGGAGCGCCCGTTGAAGTGAATGTAATCGCCAGGCTGCAGCCTCGGACCGCCGGCTTGCGGCACCACAAGATCGTACCGTTCCGCAATCCCGATATGGATGGAATTCTTCCGGTTCGCATCCCCGGCGTACCGTTCCGTCAGGAACGTGTGGCCCGAGAGCGTCCAGACCATCGTCTCGTTGGCCATAGTCTGGAGCAGCCGGAACACCACCGTATCGCCCAGGTAGGCCCGCACCATCGGCGTGTACGGATCGCCATGGACCGCGCTGCTGAAGATCTGCGAGCGGTCCGGGTTGGCTTTCAGCCGAGCCGCAATCGGTTCAGCCCTGAAATTCAGGCTACCGCCCGTCGTGTGAGTCCCGCCGTTCAAAAACAGCATGGGCGTCATCGGAATCTTTTCCGGCATGACGAACGAGACCGTCTTGCCGGCTTCCAGCGCCACTTCGGTCGGCTGGCCCGGCGGATTGCCTTCCACGACGAGATTCACCGTGTGCGGCACGCTGTCGTTCAACTGCACCAACAGCTCGCGGAAGCTGCCATTCACGCCGTAGCCCACCGGTTCCACTGTCCGGATGTCGGCTAGCGGGCCGCTCCGGATCGGCTTGCCGGTCTTGGGATCATGATACGTGGACCCGACCGGTTCGATGATGATCGTGCCGAACCCGCCGTGTCCCCAGGTGACGCGGCCGAGCGCGTGGTCGTGCCAGAACACAGTACCCACATCAGAGTCCACCCAGAACCGCTGCCGTACGAACTCCACGGTCACGATGTCGTTGACCGGATGGTCATGCTTTAGCGGCCGATACAGCGTGATCTGGTTGCCCTTGATAGCTTTGATCCGCCCGACTTCGTTCCCGCCGACGTTGTCCGCACCGATGAGAATTTCGATGTTCGGATGGTACTGCGCCGCGTTCTTGACCGTAATCGTCCGCTCGCCCTTCTTGGCCGGCTTCGCGAACACGGTGTTCATCGGCAGCGGCAGGCCTTTGTTCACCTTCTTCTCCAGCATCGTGAACGGCCGCACTGACTGCTCGTAGGAGAACCCGGTGATCACGCCGTCCGACGATTGGTTGTCGAACTGGAGGAAGTGCCAGTGCGTGTTGATCTTGGAAGCATGGAAGTTGGTGTGGTCGTCGTCCTCCCACTCGCTGGTCAGCATCCAATCGATGCAGTCGTAAATGTTCGCCCGGACGACGAGCGGGAATTTGCGGTCGTTGTGCTTTCGGACTTCGGCCTCCTCCTCGTGAAGCACGTAGATCAGGCCGCCCTTGTCGATGATGGGCGGCTCATCACCCTGCTTGTCCGCTAGCATCATCGGCGTCTGAATGAAGTGCACGTTGTAGTCCTTCCGACCGGCATTCTCCGGGCACATGCTCCAGCGGCCGTTCTCGCCCGGTTTGGCGGGGTAGGAACTGGGAAGCCTGTCCTCGTCCAGATGGATCGGTTCGAGCCAGGGTGACGGATTGTGATTCTGCGAGAACGGCACCCGCCGTCCGAAATGCGGTTTCAGGTGCGGCCATGCGATCTTGCCCGTCGCGGGCTCGAACAGGATCGGCAAGCGCTGGCCGGGCGCCGACGACCGGTAGCGGGGATTGAGAATCGTGTTCTCCCGCTCGGTCATCGCGCGGTTACCCTGCCAGATTCAGTCCAGCACACTCGCATCATACGACAGGGTCTGTCCCCGCTCGTCGTCCTTATGTCCGGGTTTGCCCTGCGGCGGCAGTTGCATCTCGACCCAATCCTTCAACGTCACGATCGCGGGGTCGGCCTTCCAGTCGCTCTTTCCCTGTTCGACGATTGTGAACCGCTTCCCGAACCAATCAACAGTCCGGCCGATGAGCCGGTCGGACGTCACCCCCGGCTTGATCCGGCCCTTGCGGTCCGGCAGCTCGCGCAGATCCGGTATCGTGTCGTTGTGATACTCGCCCTGCTGGAGGGTGTTGTATACCCGCCAATAGCCCCACATGCCGGCGATGTAGTGGTGGGCGACGTGGCAATGGAACAGGAAGTCGCCGGCCAACTGCTGGCACAGCCCGGACCCGCATTCTGTTTCAAGGTCCATCGTCTCCGATGGTCCGATCACTTCCACATCCACCCGATCCGACTTGGTGCGGATGACCGGATACTTGACCGGCCCGTTTTTCGCGGCGTGCCAGAGCGGCATCTCGTCGGTCGCCCGCGGGCTTCTCGGCCAGCGGATCGATCCGCCGTGCGGGTGGTGCGAGTGAAAGACTTCGGATCCGCCGTGAACCAAGCGGAATTTCGCGGGATCGCCCAGGTAGCTCCGCGGAACAGTCGTAGCTGGATCGCCGAACGTGTAGGCGCTGTAGGCCATGGATTCGTCTTCGAAGCCGAAGTATGCATGTTGCGTTTCCATGTTGTCTACGCCGAAGGGCTCGCTCCGATAGTTGAGCGCGCGGGCGACGGGACGATAGACGTCGGTCAACGGATCCCGCTGCGGGATGAAGTCACCCTTCTTGTTAACCGGCCGGAACGCTTCGTCGCCGACTTCGTGGTAGATGATCACAAATTCACGGAAGTCTGGGCCGGTTCCGTTCTTGATCATCGCCTGCCAGCCGCTCGCGAGCGGGGCCGGATCGCCGCTGCCCAGCGGATCAAGATACTCCGGTCCCTTGGGCTCGACGATGAAGGCGCCGAACAGGCCCGTGACGGTCAGCTCACGGTCGTTGCTATAGCTGTGGAATTGTCGCCCACCCTCCTGCGTCGAAGGATGGATGTACCACTCCAGATCGACGCTTTTGCCCTGCGGCGCGATCGCATCGGGGTTCGTCGTCGCCGCCGGCTGGCCCGTCGCGCTCACCACCATGCTGGAACCGTGGATGTGCAGACTCACATCCTCGCCGCCTTCGAGCTGATTCCGCAGCGTGATCTTGACACAGTCGCCCTGGTTGCCGCGGATCACCAGCGGCTGGATCCACTGATTCTGCAGACCGTTCGTCACTCCGCCGGGATCGTACCCTTCCTTCTCCCGCGCCTCGCGGTTCTTCGCCTCCTCTTCCCGAACCTTGGCGATGTTCTCGGTCAGCACGTACATGTAGCCCGGGTAATAGTCGAGCCACATATTCAACGTGATCTCCACGTTGATCGCCGAAATGTCATAGTGCCGCACCGGCGCGCTGGCCGGGCAACGCCCGCCGAGGCTGGAAACCGGCTCGACGCCGGTCTGCGACAGAAGCAGAATATCCTGCCCGCCGGCCCCATACTGATGCATCATGGACATCGTGTTGTAGAACCCTCCGGTGTGCTGGGCCTGGGCGTCCCGTTCCATCTGTTCCATGATCCGCCGATGCTGACGCTCGACCATTACGGTCCGCTCCGGCCGTCCTTCCAGCGTATCCTCGACGATCGTCTGGCCCTTGAGTCGCTGGGCCCAGGCTGTAGTCTGATGGGCGCTCGTGTGAGCGCTCTGCACGCCGCCATGAGCCTCCATGGCGTCATGATAGGAACCGGCGGCTCCCGCCTCCACACCGGGCATCACCAGCACCGACGCCAGCGCTATCCCACAGCAAACTCGCCCCACGAGCCTCAGATTCCAAGCTCGTCGCATTTCACACCGGTACGTTCTCCTGCGCATCGACAACTCCTCCTTCACCAAACCGCCAACGGTGCCATGGCCTCATCTGTGTACGTAAAGTCCGATGGGGCTTCTGTGTTGCACGGAAGGGATCACCAGGAGGCCAGTCCACGCGTTCCCTTGGCCCCCATCGGACACTTGAAAATGCCCGCCGCTGTTTGCGGGAACCCAGGAGGTCAAGCCGCCACTACCTTGACGAGGGACGCCATCGCCATCAGCAAAAGAGCCGTCAACACCAACCAGTACGACATCGCGACCTCACCGTTTCCGTCCGGATGCCACCTCCGCCATCTTGTCATCGGCCTCTGGCGCATGGCCCTCTTGGCTAACCTCCGCCGCCTGCCCGTCATCTCGTGAGACCTTGATCACCCCGATGGCTCCGGTCAACGCATCCTGGAGAGAGTGCGTTACCATGGGGTACATCCCCTCCTCCGGAATGACCAGATCGAACGTCGCCCCCCACCGGGCGGCAACGTGTAGGTCTGGATGCCGTATTCGACGTTCTTGGGGTTGCCGCTTGCGTAGACCCGGTCGAACACCGCGCCGATGACATGGAACGCGGAGAAATGGTTCGGGCCGGCGTTGACGACATGCAGCCGGATTAGTTCGCCCGGTTTGGCGGTTAGCGGTTCGTCGAGGTAACGGTTGGCACGGCCGTTGAAAACCACGAGCTTCGGCTTGCCGGCCATCATGGCGTCCACGTCGAACGGCGAGGGGTAGACCTCGCCCTGCACAATCACGTATTCACGATCCGGCCTGACGAGCATGTGCTTCGGCTCGACGATCACCGCGCCGAACATCCCGTTGGCGATGTGCTGGATCATCGGGTCGGTCCCGCAGTGATAGTAGAAGACGCCGGGATATTCGGCCTTCCAGGTGAACGTGCTCTCGGTGCCGGACGCGATGCCCTGGAAATGTCTGTCCCAGGGCGTCCTGGCGGCGTGGAAGTCGATGGAATGCACCCGATCCGCCTCGTTCTTCAACGTGAACTGGACGACGTCGCCTTCCTTTACGCGGATCACCGGGCCGGGAAGGTTCCCGTTGAAGGTCCACGCTTCCCGTTCGTCGCCCTTGGCTACCTCGACCACAGTCACCTTTGCGGTCAATGCGACATTGACCATTTCGGCCCAGCCGGTCCCAGCCCACCCGAGCAGTCCGACGGCAAGGGCCACCGGTGCCCGGATGACCCGAGCCGTCCGGCACCACCCGTTCATTGAGCCGATTGTCCTGTCCCACCGATTTCTCTCGCGACCTTTTCTGCACCCTTTCCTGGTTTGTCGCCACACGTCGTGTCCTCCTGTCTCATCGCGCAAGGCTGCCGCGTTGCGCGAACTGGCTGTCCATCCAAAAGACTCAGATGAGGGTCCCGTACCTAGCGTACGCACTTCAGCAACCGCCGTGCCGGACAGACGGTTCTTCCCGGACGTCCTGAAACCGACAGCAATTCAGGTCATTCAGCAATTACGCGGCGAGAAAGGGCTGGAAGCGGGACCGGGAATCGCGATATATGGCGATTCCATCGCGATATGTCGCGGAATCCGCGAGATGTGGTCAATCGACCGGAACGCCGAAAGGATGCCGAATCCCCAGCTTTTTCATGCGACTCCTGAGCGTGCTGGGATTGAGGCCGAGTTGGGCGGCTGCGCCGGAGGGCCCGTAGATCCTCCAGTGGGTTCGCTCGAGCGTGCCCCTGATGTGCTCACGCTCTAGTTCCTGGAGGTTGACCGGAGAGGCAGCGGTCTGAGTCGTGGGCTTGGAAGGGATCAGAAACTGATCTGCGATCTCGATAGTTGAGGAACGCGACAGAATCACCGCTCGTTCGATCACATTCTGTAATTCCCTGACGTTGCCCGGCCAAGTATACCGTACCAGACGCTCCATCGAGCCCTGGCCGAACTCGAGATGGCCGGTTGAATTTCAGGCGATAGGATTCCAGGAAGTGCCTGGCCAGCAAGGGGATGTCCTCAGGTCGCTCGCGGAGCGGCGGGACTGCGATCGGGAACACGTGTAGCCGGTAATACAGGTCGGACCGAAACCGGCCTTCCCTCACCGCGGCGACGAGGTCCGCATTCGTCGCCGCCACGACCCGGACGTCAACCGGCACCGGGCGCGTGCCGCCCACCCGATCTACGAGTCCGTCCTCCAGAACCCGAAGCAATTTGGCCTGGGCTTCCAGCGGCATCTCGCCAATTTCGTCGAGAAACAGGGTGCCTCCGTTCGCCAGCTCGAAGCGACCGGCATTCCGTTGATCGGCCCCCGTGAACGCGCCTCGCTCGTGGCCGAAGAGTTCGCTCTCAACCAGGCCCATCGGAATGGCGGCGCAGTTGACGCGGATAAAGGGCTTGTGGCGGCGCGGGCTCAACTCATGGATCGCCCGGGCAAGCAGCTCCTTGCCGGTTCCCGTCTCACCGGTAATGAGCACGGTCGTCACGGTGGGACCGACGGCCTCAGCCTGACTCAGGACCTTGCGGAAGGCCGGGCTTTTCCCGACCATGGCTCCGAAATTCTGCGTGAGTTTGATCTCTTCGACGAGATACGCATTCTCCCGTGCCAATTGCCGGCGCAATCGGTCGATTTGCTCATAGGCCTGAACGTGGGCGATCGCGTAGGCGATCTGCGTCGCGACTTGGCGAAGAAATTCGAGGTCCTCTGGGTCCGGTTCACCCGCCTCCACGCTACCGATGTTCAAGGTGCCCAGACATCGCTCGCCGACCAGCAGCGGCAGATTGATCATGCGGCCTAACCCTTCCTGAACATAGAAGTTGTCTTCCAGAAATCGCCGCGCACGACGCAAGTCCGACCTGACATGCATCTTGCGGTGGTCGTATACCCAGCCGACCGCGCTCCCCTCCCGGGGAATGACGGCGTCGCGCTGCAACAGGCGGGTCGGCATGTCGGTCTCCACAGCGTAAAAACGGAAGGAATCGGTCTCCGGGCGATAGAGCGTGATGCCGGCTCGCTCCCAAGGCACCACTTTTTTGATTTGCTCGGTAATGGCCCGCCAAAGACTATCCGTGTCCCGTTGCGAATTGAGAACGTTGGTGACCGCCAGTAAGGCGCGATACCGTCCTTCGATATCCTTCATGTCCCCTCACATTCGCGTACAGGATCCACAGCCGAAGATGATCGCCCGCGGGATACGGGCGACTCAGTCGTTGAGAATACAATGCCACACGGCCACCTTATTTCACACAAATTACCGGAGGCTGAATTCTTTCTGCAAGTCCACATGCTCTACTCGGTTTCCAAGCAATGCAACTGCCGGAATGCGCCCGGGGGAGTGATGTTGTCCAGTTTCTCAAGAGTCAGTGCGTATCATTGCAATCGTCTTCGGCCGGGCGATCGCGCAGGGAGCGAACTTGGGGTGCCGACACGAGGCCGACGATCGAAGATCTGGCATCGTTCAACCCGATCTTCCAACCAGCCCATCGAAAGCGAGTGTCTTTTGCATTTGCGGACTTGTATCGAAGCCCCGTTTCATCGGAAGGTACGGCCACGGTGCTTGTCGCCGATTAGGGCCGAGGTGTCACGATCCCGTGAGCACATCACCCCAAGACGATGGTGCCTCACAATGTACTTCCGGTACGGCCCTCATATCTCGGTTGAATGCTCAGCCGTGTTCGCGGGTGACAGCTTAGAACCTATCTCAAAATTGCTTGAGGAGCATGGTGATGCAAGCGAGTTGCACAA
>JBBIOW010000123.1:0-8763 GCA_037443165.1 Nitrospiraceae bacterium
ATCCGAGAAAGGCGAGGTGCGGCAACCCCGGAACCAACCCTAACGCCAGCAGAATGCCGGCGGCCGTGCCGATGGCTTTCGGCGAAATCAAAACCTGTCTGGTGATTTCCGAGCCCAGGTCGGCGTCGGCCGCGGCTCGCGTGACCACGATCCCGGCGGCGGTCGACACGATCAATGCCGGCACTTGCGCCACGAGCCCTTCGCCCACGGTCAACAGCGTGTAGGCCTGCGCGGCCGCCGCCAACGACATGCCCTGCTGCAACACACCGATGCTCAAGCCGCCGACGATGTTCACGAGAATGATGACGACCGCGGCGATCGCGTCCCCTCGCACGAACTTGCTCGCACCGTCCATCGCGCCGTAGAAATCCGCTTCGTCGGCGATCTGCTTGCGGCGTCGCCTGGCTTCCGCTTCATTGATCAGACCGGCATTGAGATCGGCGTCGATGCTCATTTGCTTGCCGGGCATGGCATCCAGCGTGAATCGCGCCGCGACTTCGGCGACGCGTCCCGCGCCTTTGGTCACGACCACGAAGTTGATGATGACCAGGATGGTGAAGACCACCAGGCCCACCGTGTAATTGCCGCCCACCACGAAATTGCCGAAGGCTCGAATCACTTCGCCTGCGGCCGCCGGGCCCTCGTTGCCGTGCAAGAGGATGAGTCTCGTGGAGGCGATGTTGAGCGAGAGCCTGAGCAGCGTGACCAGCAGCAGGACGGACGGGAACGCGGAGAACTCGAGCGGGTTCCGCACCTGCATCCCGACGAGCAAAATGATGATGGAGAGCGTGATATTGAAACTGAGCAGTACGTCGAGGACGAACCGCGGGAGCGGCAGGAGCATGACCATCAACACGCCGATCACGCCGACGGACATGAGGAGGTCCGGATGTTTGACCGGACTCTCGGCGAGGCTTTCGGTCGAGCTAGTCATGACGACTCCTTGACGAACGGCGCCTTCCCGCGTGCGCGATACACGAAGGCCAGGATTTCGGCGACAGCCCGATACAGCTCCGTCGGGATTTCACGACCCACGTCGACGAGCGCGTAGAGGGTCCGCGCGACGACCTTGTCTTCGACCACCGGGACGCCGAATACCCGCGCGGTCTGGATGATCCGCTCGGCAAGATACCCCGCGCCCTTGGCGACCACGACGGGGGCCACCATCTTGGCGTGGTCGTACTTGAGGGCGACCGCGTAGTGCGTGGGATTTCGCACAACCACGTCGGCGGTCGGCACGGCGGCCATCATCCGTTTCTTGGCCATCTCGCGCTGCGCCCGTTTGACCCGGCTGCGGACCGCGGGATCGCCTTCCGCCTCGCGCAGCTCTTCCTTCACTTCCTGCCTGGTCATCCGCAGACCGCGTTCCCATTCGAAGCGCTGGTAGGCGTAGTCCGCGGCTGCGACGGCCGCCATGGCCAACACAATGGCGCCGGCCGCTTTGAGCGAGAGCCACCCCATGATCGACAGGACGCCCCAGGCATCGTAGGAGATCAGTTCCGGCAGGAGGCCGAGCTGATCGCGGATCGCGAAGAACCCCGCCATCCCGACAGCGAGCATCTTCGCGAGCGCTTTGATCAGCTCGGCGGCCGACTTGAGCGAGATCAAGCGTTTGAGTCCGGTGAGCGGGTTGAGCCGCCCGAGATCGGCTTGCAGAGCCTCGGGTCTCCAGAGGAACCCTGTCTGAGCCAACGACGAGCCGGCGCCGACCACCGCGACAGCCGCCACCAACGGCAAGGTCAACACGAGGACGTCCGCCCCGGAGCGGACCACGATCTGGTAGACGGTCTCCACGGTGAGCGGATCGGCAACCGCCCGGTCCCTCGGCACCGCCAGCCAGTCCCGGGTGAGGCCGACAAGCGCTCGCAACGCTGGCTCCCATCCGACCCACGCCGCTCCGATCCCGCCAAGCAGCACCGCGACCGTCGAGACGTCGCGGCTGACTGGAACTTGTCCCTTCCTCCTGGCCTCGGCCTTGCGTCGCGGCGTCGCCTGTTCGGTTCTCGTGTCCGCGTGATCAGCCATGTCCCAAGGCCTTCAAGATTCCGTGGATCGTGTCGCCGAGTCCGATGAATTCGCTCCGATAGAGCATCCGGGCGTACGGCATCGCCAAGCCCATCACCAGCAATCCCGCAGCGATGGTCACCGGAAAACTCAACGCGAACACGTTCATTTGCGCCACGGCCCGTCCAAGCACCGCCAGCACGAGGTTGACCAAGAGGACAGTGGCCAGGACCGGCGCCGCCACCTTGAGCGCCACCAGAAACAGAGCCTGCGACAGACGGACGATGTCATCGGCCAATCCGGCCGAGAGGGTCGCCCCGAACGGCGGGATCGCCTCGACGCTCTGCGCGATGGCGCGCAGAAACATCCAATGCGCATCGAGCGACAGAAACGTCAACGACGCGAAGACCATCTGCACGTTACCGAGGAGCGGTGCCTGCTGCGCTGCCAGAGGATCGAGCAACTGGACGACGCCGAAGCCCATCTGGACCCCCATGAGTTCCCCGGCGACCTCCAACGCGGCGAACAGCAGGCGCCCGGCCAGTCCGATCGCCAATCCGACGACCAATTCGCCGGCCATCCCTGCCGTGACCAGGATCGGATCGGTCGGGACTGAGAGCGGGGTCACAATGGGAGCCAGCACCAGGCTCATCGCCACCGACAGCGCGATTTTGATCCGAACCGGAACCGTCCGGCTGCCGAGAATGGGCAAGGCCGCCATCATCCCGCTCACCCGGACCAGCAGAACGACAAAGGACTGAAATTCGGGAATCGCGACATGGATGGTGTGCGTCATGGCCTGCCGTTCTCAGCGGGGGTACTGGGGGATGCTCAGCAGGAGCTGCGTGGTGAACGCGATCAGCGTGTTCAGCATCCACGGAAAGAACACCAACGTCGCAACAAAAATGGCGAGGATCTTCGGCACGAAGGTCAGCGTCGCTTCGTGGATTTGCGTCATGGCCTGAAACAGGCTGACGAGCAGCCCGACGACCAGGCTCAACCCCAACATGGGCGCCGACACCAGCATCGTGGTCTCGAGCGCCTGTCTGCCTAGGTCCGTCACCATATCCGGCGTCATCGTGCCGCCACCCTTCCCTCGTGACCCATCGCGGCGCTACTGGAAACTCCGCACCAGCGACCCTACGACCAGATACCACCCGTCGGCCATCACGAACAGAATCAGCTTGAACGGCAGGGCAATCATGACGGGCGGGAGCAACATCATGCCCATGGACATGAGCACGCTGGCCACCACCATGTCCACGATCAGGAACGGGATGTAGATGAGAAATCCGATCTGAAACGCCGTCCGCAATTCACTGACCAGGAAAGCCGGAATCACCACATGCGTCGGCACCTCATCCGGCGAAGCCGGCTTCTGGAGCTTGGCCAGGTCGATGAACAGTTCCAAATCCTTCTCGCGGACTTGGGCGAGCATGAACCGCCGAATCGGCTCGACGCCGCGCGTCCAGGCCTCCTCGTACCCTATCTGCTCGGCCATGAGCGGCCCGATAGCCCCGCCGTACACCTTTTGCCCCACCGGGGCCATGACAAAGATCGTCAAGAACAGCGCCAGGCTGATCAGCACCTGGTTGGGCGGCGACTGCTGCGTGCCCAAGGCGTGTCGCAGGAAGGACAGCACGATGACGATGCGCGTGAAGGACGTCACCATAATGACGAAGGCCGGCGCGAGCGACAGCACCGTGAGCAACGCGAGGATCTGGATGACGACCGCGGTCTGCTTCGGACCGACGCTCGACCCGAGATCGATCGTGATCGACGGGCCCTCGGCCACCGCCTCGACCGGATCGCTCCACAGCCACCCCGGCGCAGCGGCGACCACGCCGATGATCCGTGCGAAGCGCCCCAGCGCCATGACAGGACCGATCACGCCTCTAGCGTCTGCCATGGTTCCCTGCTCCCTCGGTCGGCGGCGCGTCCGATCCGCTGACGCCCCCCCACGCCCCGCACGCGACCCGCGTGGCGTTCGCATCCGCGAGACTCGACGAGATGCCGTCCCCAGCGCCGCCAGCCGCGGGGCGTGCGAGCACGCGCCGGTCCTGCTCGCGATCCGTAACGCGGCCCTGCTGGACGTGGCCGCCGGCCGGGGAACGGACGTCGAAGATTTCCTCGGCCACGGCGATGACCGCGATACTGTGACGCCCCCCCACATAGCCGCTGCCCAAAATTCGCACCACTGGTTCCTGGGCTGGCAAGAGCAGCCGCCCGCCAAACCATCGCCGGACGACCGCAGCCAGGACCACCATCAGGCCGAGGACGATCGCCAGCGCCCACATGGTGCGCATGAGACTGTCAGTGACATCCATGTCTGCTCGCTCACGCTCTTCGAACGACACCGCGGAACCAGGCCGGAGCAGTCGAACATGCCCCCGCCCCGGACAGGATTCGCTTCCGCTCAGCCGAGTTGCTGGATCCGCTCGGCTGCGCTGACCACGTCGGTGAGGCGAATCCCGAATTTCTCGTTGACCACGACGACTTCGCCCTTGGCGACGAGTTTGTTGTTGACGAGCACCTCCATCGGCTCGCCGGCCAATTTGTCCAACTCAATGACCGATCCCTGCCCGAGTTGCAGCAGATCACGGATCGCCATGCGGGCGGAGCCCACTTGCACGGTGACATGCATCGGAATATCGAGGATGAACTCCAGGTTCTTGACCGCCGGGGCGGCCCCCGATTGGTCCAATGCCGGAAACGAGGCCGGCTGCGGATCTGCTGCCTGAGCTCCAGCGGACGCCCCGCCGGCCTGAGGGGTCGATTGAGCTTGTGTCATCGGATCGTCTCCTTCGCCTCGGTCAACCGGCTATGCCGGCACCTTGGTGATACGACAAGCGTAGTTGCCCTTGAAGACTCCCGGACTGGCGAGAAATTTCCGGAAGCCTTCCACGCGACACTCCAACGGATCATCCGGCCGCTGATCCAGGACCAACACATCTCCAGGAGCGAAGTTCAAGACATCCCGGACCCGGACGGTCGCGGTCCCGAGATACGCGGTGAGCGTCACGGGGCAGTCCTGCAATCTCTCCCTGAACCGGCTCGCCCAACTCCCGTCCTGCTCCACGTGATCGGAAACGAGCCCCGAATAGAGCTTCTCCTTGATCGGCTCGAGCATCGCATACGGGTACACCACGTAGAGGTCCCGCGTCGCTTCGCCGAGTTGAACCTGCAGGGTCACCACGACGACGATCTCCGACATCGAGACCACCATGGCGAATTGCGGATTGCTTTCCGATCGCACATGACGGATCGTGACCGGCAAGAGCGCCTGCCAGGCTTTTTCCAAGTCGACGAACGCCTGCTGCACCACTTTTTTGATCACGCGCATCTGGATCGGCGTGAAATCGCGGCCCTCGGGTTTGACATGAGTCTGCGCCTTGCCCCCGAAGAAATAGTCCACGATGAGGTACACCAGAAAGGCGTCGATGACGTACAGACCATTGCCGTGCAGCGGGTCCATATGAAAGACGTTCAGTGACGACGGAAACGGGACCTTTTTGAGGAACTCCCCGAACTTGATGATCTGGGTTCCGACGATGATGAAGTCCGACTGTTCGCGGAGCAGGCTGCTCCACGACGCCGACTGCCGCCGGATGAATCGATCGTTGATCATCTCGAGCGTGGGCATCCGCCCGCGGATGATCCGCTCCTGATTGAGCAGATCGTACGGCCGGATTCCGCCCCGCTCCTCTTCCTTCGGCGTCGTATCCACCTCACCGGACACGACGCCTTTCAGGAGAGCATCGACTTCTTCTTGCGACAGAATTTTGTCCATCGAACACGTACGCCGCTCGGTCGGCAACTACGCTACTGCACGACGAAGTCCGTGAAGTAGGCCGCCCGCACGCCGGGACGAGGCAGCAATTGGTTCACGCGCTGGGTGATTTCCTCGCGGAGATGGATCTTCCCCTGCGGACTGCGGACGCTGGCCGAGTCCTTGCTCGTGAGCAGCACGAGGATCGAGTCGCGGACCTGCGGCAACCGGGCGGCAATCTCCGATCCGGCATCCGCCCGGTCCAGCTCGAGCTTGATCGTGACCTTGAGATACCGGATCTCCGGTGTATCGGCGAGATTGACGATGAACGGCTCGAGATCGTAAATCGCCCCGGGCGCACTGGCGTGATCGGCTGGCGCGTTCTGGGCCGTACCGCCGGCCTCGCTCCCACTTGACGCCTGGGCGCCGGCTTGCGTGTCGGTCACGGCGGGGCGGCCGCTCCACTTCAAGAACGCGAATGCACCGCCCAGCCCAATGAGCAACGCTCCGAGGCTGATCACAACGACCAGTTTGACGGGAATGCCGGCCGGGACCGGTGGGAGCGTTTTCTCTTCAATGGCTTCCTCCATGAGGCACCTCCATCGCGTCGCCTGTCTGGCGCCGGGGTCGTGCAATGCCTGTGCCCATGCCGGCGACACGATCCTGGCGTGGCAACGAATCGAAGAAGCCGGAAAATCCTGGAGATTCGATCCGCCTCGTCGGGGCCCGTCTGATCGGCCACGTTGATCGGTTCATCGGTTTCTTGACATCGTCAGAAAGCTGACGCGGCTGCGCGCCATGCGCCTGACAGAACGCCGTATGGCGCGGGCCAATCTGGCCGGACGGCGCCTCGAAGAGGCGATGACAACGGAGACAGGGGGACAGGCGCGGCGCCCGGGGGTCTCACCGGACGCCGCCCGCCGGGAGAGGAAGACCGGTTATCGCTTGAGGTTCACCAACTCCTGGAGAATTTCGTCCGACGTCGTGATCACCCGCGAGTTGGCTTGGAAGCCGCGCTGCGCGGCGATCATGTCGATAAAGCTCTCGCCGAGATCCACATTGGACAGTTCGAGCGAATTGGACAACACCCGTCCCAACCCGGCGCTGTCCGGCGTCCCGACGACCGGCTGGCCGGAGTTGCCGGACTCCGCGAAGGTATTCTTGCCGGTGCGGGTGAGCCCCAACGGGTCCGGAAAACGCGCCAGGGCCACCTGAGCCAGCGCCCGCAACTGGCCGTTGGAGAACCGCCCGTTGATCACGCCGTTGGTGTCCACCGAAAAAGCCTGTAACGAACCCGCCGCATAGCCATCCTGGGTCTGCTGCACCAACGCCGACTGCGATCCGAATTGCGTCGTGCCATCCAGGCCTGTCCCGCTTTCCGTGGTCACGCTCGAGCCGAAGTTATAGGTGATCTGTTGATCCGCCGTGGCTCCCACGAAATCGACTTGGAGCTGGCCCGGCACCGTGCCGGCCGATCCGGCGGCCGTTCCGGTGTCGTAACTGGTGGCCACGCTCTCGGTATCCAACCGGCCATCGGTGGTAAAGGTCAGCGTCCCCGAGGCGACCCGCACGATCCCCAGCGACGTGTTGATGTTCGAGGCGTGGTAGTTGGCCGTGACGATGTCGCTCGTGCTCGCCACGACGTTGTAGGTCCACGTATTCGCCGCCGTCTTGGTGAAATACGTGGTCAACAGATGAGGGTTGCCGAGCGAGTCGTAGACGGTCATGGCCGTCGAAAAGTTCGACGATCCGGTCGGATCCGTGATGGTGAAGCCCGTACTGATCACCGAGGATTGGGAATTGAGATTCGCCGCGATCAACGCCGTGGTCGTGGCGTTCGGCGGCGATGTCGTCGAGGGCAGGGAGATATCCCCCATGGTCCCGGTGATCACGTTGTTGGCATTCGCTAAGAATCCCTGGAGCTTGAACCCGCTGGGATCGACCACGTTGTTGTTCTTGTCCAGGCGGAATTGTCCGGCGCGGCTGTAGAACGTGCCGCCTTGCGCGTCCCTGAGGATAAAAAACCCGTTGCCGTCGATCGCCAGATCCAGCACGTTGCTGGAGGTCGCCAGCGAGCCTTGCGAAAAGTTGCCCTGCACCGAGGTGAGCGCCACGCCGATGCCGGTCTGGATCGCTCCCGACCCTCCGGAAATCGAGGAGCTGATCAGGTCGGCGAACGTCGCACGGCTCGACTTAAAGCCCACCGTGCTCAAGTTGGCGATATTGTTGCCGATGACCGAGAGGGCCGTGCCGTTGGCATTGAGCCCGCTGACCCCGGCGAAGAGTGACGAGAGGATACCCATAGGTCATGACCTCCTGTGTGCATGTGGATCCAGGGACAGCCCACGCCGGAGACGGCTGAGCCAGTCCCTCCTCACCGCATTTCAAGCACCGCGCTCGGATCGAGCACATGCTCCCCAATCAGCAGCATCGGCTGCCCGTTGTCCATGCGCACGCCCGTCACGGTCAATCGCGACTGCATCGTCGCTCCGACCGACTTCCCCTGCCGATCGACCGCCGTCACGGCGAACCGATAGACGCCCGGTGGCAAGGGGCTACCGCCCTGGTCACGCCCGTCCCAGTTCACCGTTTGCGCCCCAGCTCCCTGGGAACCGCCCTCCAGGGTGCGCACCAGTTGATTGTGCATGTTCATGATCGTGATCTGAACGGCGGCCGCATCGCGGTCCAGCGCATAGGTCAGCGGGACCGGGCCCTCGTTCACTTGGACGACTCCGCCGCTCACCGTGACCTGCCGGCCGACCAGCGACAACAGCGCGTACGGAAAATTGGCGGTTTGCGCGGCAAGGCTCTGCTCGAGCAGCTTGACCTGCTTGGCGGTCTGCTCCAGTTGGCTGAACTGCGCGAGTTCCGCGACGAAGGCGGTGTTGTCCATGGGCTTGAGCGGATCCTGATTTTTCAGTTGCGTCACCAACAGCTTCAAAAAATCGTCCTGTCCCAGCTCCCGGGCACCCAGCGCGCTCGCGAGCGAC
>JBBIOW010000124.1:0-1178 GCA_037443165.1 Nitrospiraceae bacterium
CCACTCACTCTCCGGGCACGGCCACGACCGTAACAGCGGCGACCACGGACGTCGCCGGCCGCGTCGAGCGCGGATTCGAGGTTATCGTGTTCGCCAGCCGGTGGATTCAAGCGCCGCTCTATGCTGGCCTGATCGTCGCCGAACTGCTCTACGCATACAAGTTCCTGGTCGAGCTGTGGGAGATGATCCACAACATCCGCGAACTGACGGAAACGATTTTCATGCTTGGCGTCTTGTCCCTCGTCGATATCACGATGGTCGCCAACCTGTTGACGATGGTCGTGATCGGCGGCTATGCGACGTTCGTCAGCAAGCTCGACCTGGAGGGGCACCGAGACCGGCCGGACTGGCTCAGCCACGTGGACCCGGGCACCATCAAGGTCAAGCTCGCGGCCTCGTTGATCGGTATCTCCAGCATTCATCTCCTGAAGGCCTTCGTGAACGTGAGCAACGTGCCGCCCGAGCACATCAAGTGGCAGATCTTCATCCATATGACATTCCTGGGCTCCGCCATCCTGCTGGCCTGGACCGACAAGCTGATACAGAAGGATCGCAAACACTGAACCCTTATGTCGGAATATCGGATGGCTCCTTCTGTCCGTTTCGAACTTCCAGGCCCTGGGGGAAGTAACGCCGCATCTCTTTCGATAAGCGCCCAAGCCACCCAACGGCTCATCAGGCTGAACGGTGAACGCCTGTCGGTATCCAGCCGCGGTTTTTGAGCTCAGCACCACCGCTCTCGCTCCTGTACAACGGTTGCATTCATTCCAACCGGCAACCTGTTTCTCACGACGTGCGGTCACGGCCCAAACATTGAACCGCCACGGGGAGGTGGTGCATGACCTGTCCACGAGCGTGGCATTGGATGACGATCCTCTCGCTGGTTCCGTTGTCCGGATGCGCGGCATCGGTGGTGCATCTTCGTGAGCCGTCCGCGCTGATCGACAAGATCCGGGCTCGCAAGGACCTCACGAAGCCGTTCTCAAGCTGCACCGCGCAGGCCTATCGCGGGCAGCCGGCTGGTCCGGCAGCCGAAACCGGCGCACCGCAGCCTGCCGGCCAAGCCGCCGGGATCTCCGCCGACTCAATGGCGCTGACGGAAATCGTGGAAGACAGTCCCGTTCTAAAGAGATATGAGTAGATCTGGAACGTCCTGGCCATGGTCGGGGGGATGGCCG
>JBBIOW010000124.1:1188-8713 GCA_037443165.1 Nitrospiraceae bacterium
CGTGCAGCGCTGCAGAAGGAAGCATCGCGCGCCGCGGCAGTTCCCCGCGCTACGGAAAAGACATGTCCGGAACCTGCGGCGCGGCGCGCGCGCGTTCAATCCATCCGGTCGAGCGCAAGATCGACTTGAATCAATTGGCGCGGCTGGTTGAGCTTGCCAGGCGGCTGCAGGCTCGGCTGCGGATCGACGAGGACCGGTTGGCCGAGGACACATCCCTCTTTGCCCGCCTGCTGCTGGCTTACAACAAGGCCTACTTCGGAGACATCAGCTTTCAAGCCGCGCCGACCCAGGCCAGCGACTCGATTCGAGGCGTGAGTAAGGTGACGTCCTCGGGGTTCGTGGATCGCAACGGCAACGCGTTCGTCTTCCCGGGGCTTTCAGCCGAAGCGGAATTCTCGCCGAAGGCAGACAGGCCAGTCCGCTTCCGCGCCGGGGAGGTGGAATCACGCCGGGTGATGTCCGACCTGGTCCGCGTCTTCTTGGAAGCCCTCTTTGACGCCGCCTTCCGCGTGCCGGCCGAACAGAACGCTACCGCGGTCACGGTCACATGGGGCGATCCGCCGCGCGCCTATCCGAAGTTCGACGCCGACCACCCGCCGATCACGATCGAGCAGTTCGCGCGCGTGACCCGCGACGCGCTGCGCGCGGAGGCCGCTGTGACGTCGGTCGTTGGCAAGGCCGTTCGCGGCACCGGTGTGCTCGGCACGAACAACGAGACCCTGGCGGCGGCGCTGGAGACGGCCGCCGGAGTGGCCGCCAAGAAACTCGCCGAGCATGAACTGTTTTGCTATTTCCTGATCACGGGAGAGACTCCCCACGCGTCGGCGGACAAGGTCGCACCGCCGGCCGCGTCGACCGTCGGTCGGAATTGAGGCTTCGCGACAGAGCCGGGAGGACGCGATGACCGTGCTGATGGCGTTGGGCTTCGGATTCGCGCTGTTCACCACCGGCTGCTTTGCGCAGATCGAGACATTGCCCCCCCACAACGGCCAACCGCTGTTTGCTGCGCCGCCGATGCAGGACCCATTGGTCGGCCTGGCCGTATCCGGCGGCGGCAGCCGCGCGGCGGTCTTCGCCGCCGGCGCACTGGAAGCGTTGGCTGAGGTCTCCGTTCAAACCGAGGAGGGCCCGCGGAGCGTGCTGGAGACGGTCGGGTACATATCCAGCGTCTCGGGCGGCAGCTTGGCGACGGCCTACTACGTCGTGAAGAAACCGCCGAAGTCCCAGCCGGTGCTCGGTGAACGAGGGCTTTCGCCGGCCTATCGGCGGTTCTTCGAATCCTTCAAGCGGGCCATGCAAACCAACTTCCAATTGAGAGCCGCCATTCGCCAACTCCTCAAGTTTCGGGCGTTCAACCCCTCTAAGTTCGCGTACTCGTTTGCGGACGTGTGGGACAGCAACTTTTTCAACGGCATCACTTTCGCCCAACTCTATGAGCGGGAATTGCGCGGCGACAGCCCGCGCGTGATCCTGAACGGCACGTCTTACAATACCGGGCGGCGCTTCGTCTTGACGACGTTGCCGGCCTCCGAGTTCGACTATGACTTTGTCGGCCGGTTGATCGCGGACCTCAAGAGCCGACCGGGGCGGGTCACAGAAGAAGGTCTCGCCCTGATCGCCAAGAGCCTCGAGGGGGCGAAGGAGCAGTTCCTGCCTTCCACGTTCCAGGAGATCGGAGGCGATCCGCGCGCCCTCCGGCTCTCGTTGGCTGTCGCGACCTCCGCCTCGTTCCCGCCCATCGTCGGGCCGGTGACCTATCAGGTGGCGGGAGCCGACATTTATCACCACATCGGCGACGGCAGCTTGTTCGACAACCTCGGCATCGAGTCTCTCACGACGGTCTTCCTGAAGAAGATCTCGCCGGATCCGGAGGAGAGGCGCAAGGGCCTGATCATTGTGATTGACGCGTCGTTCCCCTTCGACGCGGGACGGTACGAACTGGACGGCTCCCCCAAAGGCTTCGGGGTGTTCAAGGACGATCCCTCCCGCATCGTCGGCATCATGGAAGAACGGGCCAACAGCTATCAGGCGATGCTCTGGCACAGCCTGCGCGTGCGGGGCGGCGTGCTGCCTGAATTCGGCAATCTGCGGATCGTGGTGTTGAAACACACCGACGCCGACTGGGAAGGGTATGACGATCTGCCGGACGCCTGCCGAAGCGAATTCCCTCGCCCCGTGACGCCGGAGCAAATCAAGCAGGCGGTGAGCCTGATTCCCACACTGTTCAAGATCACAAACGACTGCCATGGCGCGTTATTGATCAAGGCCGCTCACAAGGTCGTTGGAAAGTACCGGCATCGGATCATCGGATTCCTCGAGACTCGTCGATCGTGACGGAAACAGGAGGAGCGTGTATGACCGAGCATGTTGTCGACACCGCCGATACCCAAGCCGTCCAACCGCCGACGCCGCAGCCGGATCCCTGGCAACGTCTCCGGCATCCTCCCTTCACCGTCAAAAATCTCCTCTCCGATCTGCTCGCCATCACCTCGGTGCTGGGACTCGCCTGGAAGTTCGACCTGATCACTCCCTACCTCTATCTGTTTCTGGCGGCTTATGCGTTGATGACGGGGTACTGGTTTTGGAGGTTCCGCCGGGTGGCGGGCAAGGATCAGGTGCACCTGGTGCGCGCGCTGGCGAGGAACGGTCGAAGACTGGTCGCCGTTCTGTATACGCTCGTGGGACTCTACACGCTTCTTCGATTCCACCAGGCGGCCGAACGAGCGGCGATCATGATCGGCTGGGGCGTGCTGGGCTGGCTGATCATTCGGCCCCTCGTCACGGAGGGTGCGCGCACGGAAAAACTCATGATGCGGAGCTTTACGATCGGCAGTTCCATCCTGGTCGCCTGGACGATCGCGTCGCTGGCCTACGATCCGGTAAGTTTTTGGATCAGCCCGCGGCAGAACCGAGCGCCGAACCCGACCCTCTTCGAGGAACGGGAACAACTTCGGCAAGCGGAAGCCCCCGATGTGACGATCGCGGTCGCGCTCTCCGGGGGCGGATACCGGGCGGCGGCAATTCACACGGGAGTGCTCAAAGCGTTGGAAGCGCACCGCATCCCGATTCATTACCTCTCGACGGTGTCCGGGGGCTCGATTATCGGCTCGTACTATGCGATGGGCCACACCCCTCAGGACTTCGCGGAGCTGCTCAGCCGGAAGAAACCCGGTCTCCCCAACGACTTGTTCCACCTGTGGAACCTGTTGGGTGCGCTCGTCGTGCCAGGGAGAAGCGACAGCGACACCTACGCGCGGCACTTCGCCCACCACTATTTCGGCGACACGCGCCTCAACCAGATCAAGACCCCGACCCTGCTGGTCAATGTCACCGACTATGTCTCGGGTGAACGGGAAGTCTTCTCCAGCGATCCGGCGTCGGGGACAGCGGACGTCCGTCTCGCCGACGCCGTGGCCGCCAGCGGCGCATTTCCCGGAGCCTTCGAACCGAAACAAGTCGGCGACCGACACTACATGGACGGAGGTGTCGTGGAGAACCTCGGGTTGGAAGGCCTGCGGAAGTTCCTCTTGTCGGACCGCGAGCCTGCGAAGCCGGACATCCTCATTGTTTCGGACGCCAGCAAGGGGGACAAGGACGTGGACCCCGGCGGTAAACAGTTCCGGTTTCAACTGCTCAAAGAAGCCAGTTCCGCTTCGTACCAAGCGCTCCATTTGCATCTGTATCGGATCTACACCGATACCAGCTATCACCCGGAGAATGAGCACAGCCTGGTTCAACCCTATTTCCAGCACCATTCGCACATCTTCGGCATCATCGGATCGCACCACGACTACCTGTTCGTGTTCGTGCTCAACGGCACCAGCCTGGCGGAGCGACGCCACATGGAGCGGCGCGGCGAAGAGGCACAAGCCAAGGGGTTTCTGCCGGAGGATGGATCCGTGATCAACAGGCACACCGCGGCAACCGTCGCGAATATCGCCACATTGTCGGAATTGACCAGGACGCAGGTCATCCAGGGAGTCTGGGTCGGAGAGACCATTGCGACCAAGTACGCGGGCGCCATCCGCTGTACTTTGCAGCACCTGCGTCGGGCCAAGTTGGAGAAACACACGATCGATCCGGAGAAGGTTCGAACGGATTGCGGCACCGATCCCCTCATGTGAGAGCAAATAGCCCATAGCGAATAGCTCGCGGCCAGGTGTCGCTCGCTCCTCTGAAATAAAAATGGTTGTCATGAGCCTTCGACTCACCCGGTGTGACCCGTTACAACGGAAGGACAACGGATACCCGGCTGGCCGGTGACAGGATTCGCGTTTTCAAAGCGGAATTAATACGCGGGCGTGAGCGTGCCGTGGGCCTCCTGCCAGTGCGGCGCCCAGGCGAGCGCGACCAGGCGGACGGCGATGTTGGTCTTGGTGGGCCGGAACGCGATGGTCTCGAGCGGTTCAGTGAGGGGGTCGATCTTCGTGACGAGCGTGTTCACTTCGGCTTCGAACTGGGCCTCCAAGTCGGCAAGCTGCCGGCGGATCGCTTCCACGTTCTCCTCGGCTCGCGCGACATCCTTGGCTTCCTTGATGGACCGGCCGACGCCCCGCGCGGCGGTCGCAGCTTTCCCCAGCGTGGTCGCGCTGATCGTCTTCCGGCCGAGGAACGCGCCCAGCATCGTTGCGCCGAAGGAGATCGCGGTCTGCAGATGTTGCGCCTTGGCCTGCTCGGCCTCCCGTTCCTTGACCTGCTCGGCGCGACGAAGACGGTCCTTGAGCGCGGCCATCTTGGGGCCGTATTTCTTGCGGAGTTGCTCCGTCACCTGATCCCGCCGCTCGTGCGCGACTTGTTGAAGCCTGATGCGGAAATCCCGTTCCGACTCGCCGGGCTTGGACACTTCCTTCAGCGAAGGACTCTTGAGCAACTCGACCTTCTGCGTACGGTAGAGCCAGTTGGCGAACTCCTTGCTCCACAGGTCGAAGCTCTTCCGGTTGGCGACCGAAGGAGGAAGCGGTTCATACCGCGCCGGGTCTTGCGGAGTCCGTTCGAGATCAGCCACGACCAGGTCGGCCTCGATCGCCTCATCCCAGTCCACCGCCACTGGCGCGTCGGTCACCTGCGCGAGAAATACGCGATCCTGGCAAACATCCACGCCCGCCTTCGCGTCGGCCACCCGGACCTGCGCCGCCCCCAGCAGGCTCGGCCGGTAGACGAGAGCAGCGCCGGTCGGACGGGCACCACGGACAGGGATGAAATACTGTGGAATGTCTGGCGACAGGAGCGGACGGGAAGCCGCCATTCGTGAGTCGTCATTCGTCCACCGCGAAGAACCGGCCTTCACCTTTTCACTTGATTGACGGTTGACCACCGACGATTGACGCTTGACGGGCTCCATCAGCACTTTGATCTGATCGCGGGTGAGCGGGCCGCGCAGGTAGGAGAGCGTCCAGCGTGTTTCGAACACGACCGGCACGTCCTCATGGACGTTGTTCATCAGGAAGATCCGGCTGCCCAGCCCGGCGAGCAGTTGTTCCACCTTGCGCCGGTCGAAGCGCTTGCCGCCGCCGACCGCCGCGCCTTCAAGCCCTTCCAACACGCGCGCCTTGTCCCGATCCGTCTGCAAGCGCCCGATAAACCAGGTGCCGGCGTTGGCCAGGCCTTTGTAATCGAGATCGACCGGATTCTGCGTGGCCAGCACGACGCCGAGGCCGAACGCACGGGCCTGTTTGAGCAGGGTGAGCAGCGGCTGCTTGGAGGGCGGATTGGCGACCGGCGGGAAATACCCGAAGATCTCATCCATATAAAGAATGGCGCGCAGGCTGGTCGTGCCGGCCTGAGTGCGGACCCACCCCAGCGTCTGGCTCAGCAACAGCGTGACGAAAAACATGCGCTCGGCGTCGCTCAGATGGGCGATCGAAAAGATCGCCATCCGGGGCTTCCCTTCCGGCGTGTAGAGGATCCGACCGATGTCCAGCGCGTCGCCTTCCAGCCAGATTGAAAACCCCGGCGCCGCCAGCAGGTTGTTGAGCTGCATCGCGAGCGCAAACCGGTCCTTGGAGGGATAGAAGGATTCAAGATCGAGCACGCCCACTTGGGGCACCGGCGGAGCCTGAATCTGCCGGATCAGCATCGCGAGGTCCAGGTCCTGACCCTGCTTCCACGCCGTCTCGAGGATGGTCGAGATGAGGATGTGCTCGCGGCTCGTGATCGGATCGGCCTCGATCCCGAGGAGACCCAGCAGGCCGGTCGCGGTCGTGTTGATTCGTTCGCGCAGGAGTTCCGCATCGTCGAGGATGTCAGCGGACGGAGCGGCGAACGATTTCACGATCGACACCGGCAGCCCGGCGCTGCTCCCCGGCGTATAGATGACGAACTCGGCGGCGTCGCGCAAACGCCGGATGCGGCTTCCGTCCTGTCCCCACTCGGCCAGCCCCTTCCTCCACACCTCTGCCTGCTGCTTGGCGTAGTCCGGCAAGGACAAGCCGTTCTTGCGCGCGTCGTCCTCATTGACCCAGGGGGCGAAATCTTCGGCGCGAAGTTGGGGGAAAGTCAGGAGGAGGTTGGCCAGGTCGCCTTTCGGATCGATGACGAGGGCAGGGATGCCGTCGATGGCTGCTTCTTCGAGCAATCCGATACAGAGACCGGTCTTGCCACTGCCCGTCATCCCGACGCAGACGGCATGCGTCACCAGATCCTTCGAGTCGTAGAGGAGCCGCCCCGGCTTCGGCTTTTTGTTCACCGGGTCATAGGGGCGGCCGAGATAGAAGACGCCGAGCTGTTCGAAATCCTGCATGGCTCTGTCTTGATGTCAAGATGTCAACGCGAGACTCATCAGCCGATCCCCGTTTCTCGTAACACCTGTCCCGTGTACGACCGCTTCGATCGGGCCACTTCCCGCGGCGTCCCTTCGGCCACGATCTCACCGCCGTGGTCGCCGCCTTCGGGACCCAGGTCGATGATCCAGTCCGCGGTCTTGATGACGTCCAGGTTGTGCTCGATGACCACGACCGTGTTACCGGCTTCCACCAACCGGTTGAGCACATCCAACAGCCGCTGGATGTCGGCGAAGTGCAGCCCGGTGGTCGGCTCATCCAGGATGTACAGGGTCCGGCCAGTGGCGCGTTTGGACAATTCGCGCGAGAGCTTCACCCGCTGCGCCTCGCCGCCGGAGAGGGTGGTCGCTGATTGGCCGAGCTTGATGTAATGGAGCCCCACGTCGTGCAGCGTCTGCAGTTTCGCCTTGATGAGCGGAATGTGCTCGAAAAATTCCAGCGCCTCGTCCACCGTCATGTTCAGGATGTCCGCGATGCTGCGGCCTTTATAATGGATATCCAGCGTCTCCCGATTGTAGCGCTGGCCCTTGCAGACCTCGCAGGTCACATAGATATCTGGCAGAAAATGCATCTCGATCTTGATCAGGCCGTCCCCCTGGCAGGCTTCACAGCGACCGCCCTTCACATTGAAGCTGTAGCGGCCGGGCTTGTAGCCCCGAACGCGCGACTCCGGGAGGTTCGAAAACAAATCGCGGATGAACGTGAACAGGCCCGTGTAGGTCGCCGGGTTCGAGCGCGGCGTCCGG
>JBBIOW010000125.1:0-8663 GCA_037443165.1 Nitrospiraceae bacterium
ATGACTCATTCATAATTGTGATGTTGAGCATCGTCACCGGTCCGTTCCATCCCCGCCTGGAAACCGCCCTCGCCGACGAGATTCGACGGATCAAGACCGGCGATCCGTTCGCTCCTCTCGCCGTCATTGTTCCATCCCGCCCGCTGCTCGACCGTGTCCGTTATCTGTTGGCGGTCGAATCCGATCTCTGTCTGCTGAACGTCCATTTCCTCACGTTCCATCAGTTGGCGCTGCGGTTGTGGGACGAACGCCGGAGTAGCTCGCTTGAATCGGGCGCCGTTCCTTTTCAGCTCGTCGATCGGCTCTTTTTCGAGCACCTCATCCGCCACGTTGTCGGCAGCCGGCTGCCGGCGATGGAGCCTTTCCAACGGCTGGGGCAGTCCGCCGGCACCTGGGCGGCGCTCTGGGCGACCGTGCGGGATCTCAAGGACGCCGGGGTGGACCCGGCCGAGGCGCTGCGCGGCGTCCGCGAGGGAGCCTTTGAAGCCGACGAGACGCGGTGGCTGGAAGCCTTGTGTACGTTGCATGCGGCGGTGGCGGAAACGGCGCGGGTGCGGGGCGTGGGGACCGCGGATGATCTGGCCAATGCGGTCGTCTCGTCTGTGCCGGACTCGAGATTTCTCGGCGGCCTCCGCCTGGCGGTCTACTACGGCTTCTACGATCTCACTCAGGTGCAGCTCTCGTTGCTCGAGGCCGTTGCGAAACGGGTTGCCACGACGCTCTTTTTCCCCCTGGAAGACGACCCCTCTTTTGCGTTTGCCCGACGATTTTTCGAGCGGTATCTCCAGCCGCTGGCTCCGGCTCCCGACGCCGTGACTCGTGTTCCCCGGCCCGACTCGAAGTCTGATCGACAGGACGGCGACAGGGCGCAGCTTCGCGTGATCCATGTCGTCGGGCCGGAAGAAGAAGTCGCGGCCGTGTGCCGGGAGATTCTCCAATTGGTCGAGACGAACGGGTATCGGTTCGACGAGATCGGGGTGGTGGCTAGGACCCTCGATCCTTATCTTTCCTGCCTGCAGCCGGTGTTCGACCGGCACCGGATCCCATTCACGTCGACGGGCGGGCGTCCGCTCGTCCATGAGCCGATCGTCAAGGTGTTGTTGCAGCTTGCGACGTTGCCCGTGAACGGCTTCTATCGGGGGGCGATGCTGGACGTGCTCACCTCGCCGCTGTATCGCTTAGAACGGATCGCCAACGGGGTGGACACACGGCCGGACCTGTGGAAACTGACCGTCGAGGCATTGAACATCACGCGCGGGGAAGACGAATGGCGGCGGCTGGCCTCCGCGAGCGGGTCGTCCCTGGTCACTGGCTGCGATGAGGAGGCCGAGGAAGGCGGAGCCGGATGGCAGGGGATCGATCCGCGACAATTGCGGTTGCTGTGGCAGGCGGTGTCGCGCCTGATCGCCGATTGTCGCGCGCTGCCGATACGCGGGTCGGCAGCCCGATTGACCGACGCGTTCTTTGACCTGGCCGCCCAGCACCTGGTGCTGCCCGATTCAACGGGGGGCGCCGAGCCGGTCGATGAGGCGCCTGCGCGGTTGGCGCCGGTGGGACGGGCGCTTGCCTCGGTCGTCGCGACCCTGCGCCAACTCGACCAGCTCGGCGACGAACTGTCATGGGAGGAATGGATCCGCCTGTTCGCCCAGGCGATCGAGGCCACGACGATCCCGATCGAAGGCGAGGACCACCGAGGGGTCAGGGTGTTGGATGCCATGGCGGCCCGCGGCCTGCCGTTTCGAGCGCTGTTTATCCTGGGACTCAATGAAAAGGTGTTTCCCCGGTACATCCGCGAGGATGCGTTCCTGCGCGACCGCCACCGCCGGGTGCTGGCCGAGACCCTGGGCTTCAAGATCGACGAAAAACTGGCCGGCTACGACGAGGAGCATCTCCTGTTTCGGCTCCTCTGCGGCGCAGCCGGCCGGCGGTTGTATCTGCTCTACCAACGCGCCGACGAGGGCGGGCGGGCGCTCGCACCGTCGGCGTTTATCGGCCAGGCCAGTCGCTGGCTTGCCGTGGATCAGCCTCGGGAGACGGCTGTACCGCGTCGACTCCTGGAACGGGTGGAGCAGCAGCCGGTCATTCGGTCGGTGCTGCCACCTGCGGAAGTCACGCTCTGGTTGATCCTGCACGAACAGGACCCGACGCCCTGGCTGCAGGCGCTCGGGCGGGAGAGCGCGCTGCTTCTCCACGGCCGAGAAACCCTGGAGCGGCTTGAAAGCGAAGCGCAGGACTTGGGCCCTCACGACGGATTGACCGGCCCGCTCGCCGCCCATTGGGAGGCTTTCGCGAGCCAGGGTGTCGCACCGACGGCGCTGGAGCGGTACGCCCGCTGTCCCTTTCAGTATTTCGCTGCGCAGGTGCTGCGGCTCGAGCCGGTTCGCCGGGCGCCGCAACGCACCCTTGATCCGCAAGCCTTGGGCACGCTGTGTCACGCAGCGTTGCGCCGGTGTTACGAGCACCTGGTCGGCAGCGGATGGCCCGAGCAGGCGTTGCCTCCGCCTGCGGTTCGAGATGCGGCGCGCATGGCGGTGGACGCGGCTTCTGCCGAGTTGGCCGCCGAACGGGGAATGGGATATGCCTTGCTCTGGGAGATGATCCGCGAGACCGTCACCGACCTGGTGTCGTTATGTGTCGAGGCCGATCAGGAGGACTACCGGGAATCGCGCTTCAAGCCGATCGCCTTTGAACTGGAGGCAAGGGGTGTACTGGAAGGCGTGGGGACGACGGGGCGAGACGCGATCGTAGTCAAGGGCCGACTGGACCGCGTGGATCGTCGAGACGATCCCCCCGCGCTGCGCATCATCGACTATAAGGTCAAGGTCGGGTCCAGTATGAAATCGGAAGACCGCAACCTTCTTCAGGCAGGCGTGAGGAGCTTCCGGCTGCAGCCGCCTCTGTACGCGCTCATCGAGGTTCCCGGCCAGCCGGCTCCGAGTCACGTGGACTTCGTGTTTCTCGCTCCGAAATGGGATCGCCCCATTGGCCGATCGACCTTTCCCGCGTCTGTGTGGCATTCGCGCGCCGGAACGCAGCTCCGAAGGACCGTCGCGACCCTGATCGACGGGATCGCCGCGGGACGATTTTTCATTCTTCCCGGCGGATATTGTGACTCCTGCGAGTATGCCGTCGCGTGCCGTCGCTTCCACGGACCGACCTGGTGGCGGGCGACTCGCGCGGCGCCGGCGAAGGGCCTCCGGGAACTCCGCACACAACAGGTGTCCGATGAATGAGCCGGAGCCGGTTCCCGATCGTCACATCCGCCTGCAGGCCGAGACGACCTTCGACCGTAACGTCATCGTCGTAGCGGGTGCCGGCACGGGCAAGACCACCTTGCTGGTCAACCGGCTGGTCAACCTGCTCATGAAGGAACCCAAGCCGGTCGCCGTGACTCAGCTTGTCGCGTTGACCTTTACCAACAAGGCGGCAACGGAGATGAAGATCCGGCTGCGCGAGCGCCTTGCAGCCTTGGCTCAGGTGGAGACGGCTCGGCCCATCGGGCCGGATGTCTCCCGGCAGGTCGCCGCGCTTCGTGAACGGTATGGGCTGTCGTCGCACGACATCGCGGCGCGGGCGGATGCCGCGCTCAAGGACCTGGAAAAGGCTCAGATCGGGACCCTGCATAGCTTTGCCGCGCATCTCCTGCGCCTGCATCCGCTGGAGAGCGGCGTGGACCCCGCATTCCAGGAAGACGACGGGCTGCGATTCGATGAGCATTTCACCGCGCATTGGGACCTGTGGCTGGATCGCGAACTGGAAAAGGGAGGCGCCAACCATGACCTGTGGCGGCGCCTGCTCGCGCACATGGATCTCGACCAGGTGCGCGAGATGGCCCGGTCGCTCTCGAGCGAACTCGTGGATCTGGATGAGTTGCGGGATCAGCTCGCCGCCGGTCACCTCGACCCCTCGCTGCGCGATCGGCTGGCCGCCGCGCGAGACCGGGCCACCCAGATCCTCGCCGTTCACGACCGTCCCAAGCGCCGGAAAATCGAGTCGATGCTGGAGGCCGCCAGCGCGGTGTTCCGCTCCCTGGTCGACCGAGGGCTGGACGGATTGGCCGGCGTGGACGCCGCTGTGCGGCAGGAGTTGGACCGTGATCTGGACAAACGCGCTCCCAGCGGGTGGGGTGAAGAGGAATTCGAAGAAGCCGCCGGCTTGATCGGCCTGGCGCAGAGATTGAGGCAGGTCGACCAGCCGTTCTTCCGCGAAGTGCTCAGCTTGCTCGAGCCTTTCGTGCGGGAAGTCCGGCGCACCTTCGTGGCGGACGGGTGGCTGTCGTTCGACGGGTTGCTGGCGCGAGCCTGTCGCCTACTCCGCGACCACCCGCAGGTTCGGGAACGGATCAAGCGGGACTACCGGGCCGTGTTGGTGGACGAGTTTCAGGATACCGATCCCGTCCAGTACGAAATCATCTTGTATGTGTCGGAACGTCCCGGCCGCCATGCGCGAAGCTGGCAGGAGATCGAGTTGGAACCGGGGAAGTTGTTCATCGTCGGCGATCCCAAACAGTCCATCTATGCCTTCCGCCGCGCCGATATCGAAGCCTTCGACCGCGTCGTCCGCAAGGTCCTCGATGACGGCGGGGAGGAATTGTCCTTGCGGACGAACTTCCGGAGCCATGGCTCCGTGCTCGCGGTGGTCAACGAGGTGTTCGACCGGCTGTTCCAGCGGCAAGTGCACCTCCAACCGGAGAACGTGCGGCTGGAAGTTCGGCCTGGCCGGCAGGCGGCGACGACGCGGACCGGTGTGAACCTGCGGCTGGTGAAACAGGCGGACGGGGAGGCGGCCTTCGATGCCGAGACCGCCACGCGCGCGGAGGCCGAGGCCTTGGCCCGTTGGCTCAAAGACGAAGTGTTGGACCGCGAGATGGTGGTGGACGAACAGGGGCGACAGGGACCGCTCAAGCCCGGCCATATCGCCCTGCTGTTCCGGAAGCTCACGCAGGCGGAGGACTATCTCGAAGCTTTGCGACGACACGGCATTCCCTATCTGACGGATGGCGAAAAGCATTTCTATCGGCGGCAGGAGGTCATCGATCTGGTGAACCTGCTTCGCGTAGTGGACAATCCGTACGACGCCGTCGCGTTGGCCGGCGTGTTGCGGTCGCCCTTGGGTGGGGTCACGGATGTGGCGCTCTATGAACTGCGCGAGAGGCAGGCGCTCGATTATCGCCGCCCCGATCGCTTGGCCGGATGGGACAACCCCGTGGCGGCCGCGGTCCGCCGCCTGTATGCACGACTGGCTGACCTGCATCGAGCGGCGGCCCACCTGCCGCTGCCCGACGTGGTGGACGCGGTCTTCGATCGGCTGCCGGTGCTGGAGTTGGCGGCGGCCTCGCTGCACGGTGAACAGGCGGTGGCGAATCTCGCCAAGGTCCGGCAGACGGCTGCGGCTTTGGCCGATCGGCCTCATTTGACGTTGAGCGGATTCGTCGAGTTGATGGTCGCCCGTTTGGAGGACCAGCCGGACGAAGCGGAAAGCGCGTTGGCGGAAGAGTCCCTGGACGCCGTCCGCGTGCTGACCGTTCACAAGGCCAAGGGGCTGGAATTTCCGGTCGTGATCCTGCCGGGACTCCACCAAGGTGTGGGGGCCGGCGGCTCGGTTCCCAGCGTGGCTCATGATTGGTCCAGTGGCACCTACAGCCTGATAGTTGGCGAGAAATCGAACCTCGGTGCGGCGCTGATGCACGCCAAGCTCCGGGCCAGGGAAGAAGCGGAACGGCGGCGCGTGCTCTATGTCGGCATGACCAGGGCCAAGGACTGGCTGGTGTTGTCGGGCGGACTCACGGCCCGTGCCGGGCGTGACACGGTGCTGACGCTCCTGAGCGAAATTGCCGAGGGCGAACTCGGGTCCGCGACGACACCGGCGCTGCGGGTGGGAACGGTCTCGATCCCTCATCACGTCATCGAGCCGCTGGAGCGGAGGAGGCCGCGCCGCCCGTCCTCCGAGCCTGGTGCAGGGCCGGCGATGGATTGTGTCGCATTGGCGACAACATGGCGTCATCGGGAAGAACGATGGCGCAGCCTGCGTACGACCCCGCGCCATCTGACGCCCACGACGATGAGGGCGGACGGTTTTGGTCCGGAATCCTTCGCCGATCGGGCCCGGTCGGACCGAGACCTCGGGACGCTGATCGGCGTCCTCGCCCACCGCGTGCTGGAAAGTTGGGACTTCACGGGAGATCACGCCCGTCTCGACGATCAGATCGATGTCGTCTGTCGCGCCGGCATTCCGCCAGAACGGCAAGACGAAGCCGCCGCCATCGCCGGCGAACTCCGCGGGATGTTCAAGACGTTTGTTTCCTCCGAACCCTATGCCGCCCTTCGTCGCGCTACCATACTGGGGAGGGAGGTGCCGTTCGCCATGAAATGGGTAGGCGAGGGGCAAGGGGGGAGGGGGCGGGAGGCAGGGGATGGCGACGCCTGCGTCATGCACGGCGTCATGGACCTGGTGTACCGGCTTGACGGGCGACTCTGGGTTGCCGACTATAAGACCGACCGCGTGGGGATCGATGAGGTGCGGGCTCGCGCGGAATCTTATCGGGACCAAGCCCGCATTTATACCGAAGCCCTGTCGCGCGGCCTGCGCGAGGGCCGCGCACAGTTTCAGTTCATCTTCCTGCGCCACGGCATCGCCGTGACGGCGTGATTTCAGGAGGGAGACCATGCATCGATGGTGGGTGATCGTTCTGACCGGACTCGTGTTGGGCGGCTGCGCCGGCCGGCAGGAGGTTTACCAGCGGACGCTCCATGCGCCTCCCGGTACGCCCCCGGCTGCTGCGGCGAAGCTGGAGGAGGGCAACACGCTCTACGCGGCCCGAGACTGGGCCGGGGCGAAAGCGGCCTATGTCTCCGCCATTGAATTGCACCCCGCGCTGGCGGAAGCGCACTACAATTTGGGTCTGGTCCTGGATCGGCTGGGAGACGGCAAAAGCGCCAAGAAGCATTACATCGAGGCGGCGAACCTGGCGCCCGGCCATAAGGTAATCTGGGACGCGCCGCCGCTCCGCAGCCACGGCTCGTTCGAGGAGGATCGGTTGAAGGGCAAGTCCTTTCTGGATGCCGCTCCGCGATAGGGAGGCGGCCGGCGAGTGTCATGATGGCCCGGCGACGCCGCTCTCTGACGGTCTCAGACGAAGAGTTTGCCGCGCTGGTGCGACAGGCGATCGACAGCCTGCCGGCGGACTATGCCAAATTCCTGACCAACGTGGCGGTCGTCGTGGAAGATGAACCACCGCGCGAGGTACTGGACGATCTGGAGTTGGAATCGGAAGACGATCTGCTCGGCTTGTATCAGGGCACGTCGCTGGACAGCGAATCGTTCTTTCACGCCGGAGGCCAGTTGCCGGCGCGCATTTCCATCTATCGCGGGCCGATCTTGCGGCTCTGTCGCACGAAAGCCGAGGTGGTCCAGGAGATCAGGGATACGGTGGTCCACGAGATCGGCCACCACTTCGGACTGGACGACGAAGAGATGCCGTACTAAAGGAAGAGCTCGCAGCGAGTAACCGGCAGCGGTTGAAGCTAGTGGCTATGGGCTATTAGCTGCTCGCCGGCGATAGCCGATCGCCAGCATGAAGGCACCTAGTAGGATCATCGGCGCGGAGAGGACTTGCCCCATCGAGAAGGGGCCGAAAATGAACCCAAGGTGCTGGTCAGGCTCGCGGAAGAACTCGACCACGAGACGGCACAACCCGTAACCGGTAATGAAGCTCCAGAAGACGGTACCCGGGGGCGTCGGCCGCCGCCCGATCCACCACAAGACGGCGAACAGCAACAGGCCTTCCAGCCCCGCCTCGTAGAGTTGCGACGGATGCCGGCACTCGGGCCCGCCGCCGGGAAAGACCATGCACCACTCGACGTTCGTCGGCCTCCCGTACAACTCGCCGTTGATGAAGTTTCCGATCCGGCCCAACCCCAAACCGATCGGGGTCGCGGAAGCGGCCAGATCGGCCACCGTATAGACCGGAATGCCGCGCCGTCTGCTGAACCACCACAGCGCAATGATCGTTCCGACAAGACCGCCGTGGAAAGACATGCCGCCTTCCCAGACTGCGATGATTTTCGCTGGATGTTCAAGGTAGTAGTAGGTGAAATTGAAGAAGAGGGTATAGCCGAGTCGCCCGCCCACAAAGACGCCCGCCGCCGCGTACACGATCATGTCGTAGATGTGCTCTTTGGTCAGCGCCAATCGCTGCGCGCCCGCTTTGGCTTTGATGAAAAAATACGCAGCCGTCAGCCCGATTAGGTACATGAGCCCGTACCAGCGGAATTGCAGCGGGCCCAGCCGGAGAAAAACGGGGTCGATGTTCGGATAGGGGATCATGTCAAAGGCCGCAGTGGATCATTGGCTTGCAGAAGCGCGGCGATCATAAAAGAGGTGAGGGAAGGTTTGCAAGGTTAAGCGCCGATAAATGCAGATGCGTCCGAAAACCGGCGGCGGTATCATACCGCTATGTCGGCAATCGGGAGCCTTGTCCTGCTCTACGCGTTGGATGCGGCCGCTGTCGCCTCCTCCGCAGATTCAATAGCCGGCTTTCCCGCCGCCCCTACGGCTCCGCGCCTCACACATCCCCTCCCGATCAAAGATGCCTCCTCGCCGCGCATGCTGGACGGCGATGAACTGCTCAGGATCGGCGACATGCAGGAAGTGCAGAATCACCG
>JBBIOW010000126.1:0-8646 GCA_037443165.1 Nitrospiraceae bacterium
GGACGCGCACCAGAAAGGGCTCAAGCGCCTCCGCGCCGGAGGCGAGGCCCGTCTGATCGGCAAAGTGATCGAGCTGGAAGGACTCCGGAAGGACGGCAGTGAGTTTCCACTGGAACTCTCGCTGGCCACGTGGCGGACTCACACCGAGACGTTTTTCAGCGGGATCATCCGCGACATCTCGGAGCGCAAGCGGGTCCATGCGGCGCTCGCCGCGAGCGAAGAGCGCTTCCGTTCCCTGGTCTCCAACATCCCCGGCGCCGTCTATCGCTGCGCCTGCGATCCCCACTGGACGATGGAGTTTCTGAGCGACGGCATCCACGATCTCTGCGGCTATCCCGCGTCGGAGTTTCTCGGCAACCGCGTCCGGTCGTACTCCAGCGTCATCCATCCGGACGATCGAACGATGGTCGAGCGGCAGGTCCACGAAGCGGTGGCGCAGCGACGGCCGTACGTCATCGAGTATCGGCTGCTGCACAGAAACGGCGACATTCGATGGGTGTATGAAAAGGGCCAGGGGGTCTTCAGCGAGGACAGCCGGGTGCGCTGGCTCGACGGGGTCATCGTGGACATTACGGACCGCAAGCAGGCCGAAGCGGCGCTCCAGGAAAGCGAAGCGCGGTACCGGGCTCTCTACGAAGACAACCCCTCCATGTACTTCATGGTCGATCCCGACGGAACGATCCTCTCGGTCAATCCTTTCGGCGCCGAACAACTCGGTTACACCGTGGCGGAACTTCTCGGCCGGCCGGTTCTGTCGGTGTTTCACGCCGAGGATCGCCAGGCCGTGGCTCGGGAACTCGAGCTGTGCCTGGAACACTTCGGCCGGGCGGTCAGCTGGGAGTTACGTAAAGTCCGGAAGGACGGGGTCGTGATTTGGGTTCGCGAAACAGCCCGGGCGGTCCAGACCGCAACCCACGGACCGGTCGTGTTGATCGCCTGCGAGGATATCACCGATCGCAAACGGGCGGAAGCCGCGGAGCGGGAAAGCGAAGAGCGATTCCGCCAGTTAGCCGAACAGATCAGAGAAGTCTTTTGGCTCAGCGATCCCGAGAAGAACCGGATCTTTTACGTCAGTCCCGGGTACGAGCAAATCTGGGGCCGCCCCTGCCAGACGCTCTACATCTCGCCCCGCGCCTGGCTGGACGCCATTGATCCCGACGATCGGAGCCGCGTCCTTCACGCGGCGCTGACTAAGCAAGTCGGCGGAGAGTACGACGAAGAATATCGGATCGTCCGGCCCGACGGATCGGAACGGTGGATCCGTGACCGCGCCTTCCCCGTTCACGACTCGACCGGCCGAGTGTATCGGATCGCCGGGCTCGCCGAAGACATCACCGAGCGCAAACGGATCGAAGAGACCCTGCGCGACAGCAACGAACGCTTGGACCTCGCGGTGCGGGGGTCCACCGACGGGCTCTGGGACGGCCGCGTCATCCCCGGCGAGCCCTGGTCCTCCCCGCGGACGCCGGTCTGGTGGTCGCCCCGCCTCAAAGAGATGTTGGGGTTCACCGACGACGAGTTCCCGGACGTGCTGGAGAGCTGGTCCTCCCGCCTCCATCCCGACGACAAGGACCGGGTCTTTGCCGCGCTCACGGCGCACATCGAACGGAAGGAGCCGTACGATGTGGAATACCGGTTGCTGAACAAGGCGGGCGAATACCGGTGGTTCCGTTCCAGAGGGCAGGCCGTCTGGGACGACCAGGGCCGGCTCGTCCGAATGGCCGGCTCTCTGCAGTGCGTCACCGACCGGAAGCGCGCGGAGGAAGCCCTGCGCGCGAGCGAGGAGCGGCTGCGGCTGGCGCTTCGTACCGCCGACTTGGGCGTGTGGGATTGGGACCTGCGCTCGGGCCGCGTCTATTGGTCCGAGACCGTCGAGGCGTTCTTCGGCCTCCCTTCCGGTTCATTCCCCGGCACGCATGCCGCCTACCTCGATCTTATTTACCTTGAGGACCGGGGCACGGTGCTGCAAGCCGTTCAGGACGCCATCGAGGGACGGGCGGCGTTCGAGGTCGAGCATCGGGTGATCCGGCCGGACGGCACGCTGCATTGGCTGGCCTGGTCAGGCCGGGTCATGCGGGATACGGACGGAACGGCGATCCGCGTGTTCGGGACGGTGCGCGACGTGACGGCTTCGAAGACAGGCGCGAGGCCAGGGGCCCGAGGCTAGAAGGCCGCGGAAGAGCGCATTGCCGCATGAAAATCTTCCCCTTTTTAATAAAGGGAAGGTGAGGAGGGGTAGAGCGTCCGGTCCTCTACCTCCCCTCCCCCTCCTTAGCAAGGAGGGGTGCCATTAAAGAGGCATCTTCGACCCGGGCATGAGGAACCCGACGTGGTGAAGAGACGGTCGTTCGCCAGCATCCTGTTCTTCGCCTGCTTGCTGTTGACGATCGGCGAGGCCGTCGGCTTCTTCCCCGCTCCCGCCGCCGCTGCTGAGATCGCCATTCTCAAATCCTCCAATATCAAGGCGTACAACGACGCCGTCGAGGGATTCAAAGCGGCGGCGCCCAACGGCTCGACCTTCTGGGAATACGATCTGGACGGCGACCTGGACCGGGGCCGCAAGCTCGCGCGCAAGATCCGCGCGTCGGACGCCGCGTTGGTCCTGGCTGTCGGCTTGAAGGCGGCGATGGCCGCCAAACTGGAGATCGTCGATACCCCGGTCATCTACGTGATGGTGCTCGACCCCTCAAAACATGACCTGACGGCGCCCAACATGACCGGCATTCTGTTGGAAGTTCCGCTCGACCGGCAACTCGGCACGATCCAGTCGCTCCTGCCGGGCCAACGTCGCGTCGGCGTCCTCTACGACCCGAGCAAGACTTCGGCCGTCGTGGAGGAGGCCCGCCGCCAAGCCAAGGCGAACGGATTGGAACTCGTGGCCGCACAAGTGGCGAGCGAAAAGGACGTGCCGGCCTCGCTGCGGACTCTGCTCCCGACCGTCGGCGCGCTGTGGCTGGTCCCGGATTCGACGGTCTTGACCGATGAATCGCTCCGGTTCATCCTGAACACGGCCTTGGACCAGAAAGTCCCGGTCATCGGCTTTTCGCCGGAATTCGTCCGGAGCGGCGCGCTGCTCAGTCTCTCGGTGAACTACGGGGACATCGGCCGCCAGGCGGGGAATCTGGCCCGCCGCATTCTGGACGGCCGCGTCAGCCTGCCGCTCAAGGCGGTTCCGGCGGAGCGGATCAAGATGACCCTGAATTTGAAAACGGCGCGGTTCCTGGGTATCGACATTCCCAAGGAGATCGAAGCCCGCGCCGATGAAACCTACTGAGGGCCGAACCCCGAGGCGGTTGATGGATCCCCATCCGCACCAACGTTTCGTCAGCCTGCGGACGAAGTTCGTGGCGCTCTCCGGCCTGATCATCATCGCCACCACCTCGAGCGTGAGCTGGTATTTCGTCCAGGACAAGCGCGCGGCGATGACCGCGCGGTTGACCGGGCTGGGCTCCGTGTTGGTCAAAAATCTGGAGCACACGGCCCACTATGCCATCATCAGCGAAGACCGGCCGGCGCTGGCGACCTACACGGATGGCGTCATGGAAGTGGACGAGGTCGTGTACGTGGTGATCACCGACGCGGAGGGCGCCGTCCTCGCGGCCAAGAGCAAGGGCCGCCTCACCGGACGACCGGATTTCTCCCGTTCTCCCGACCAGCCGCTGTATCCGGATCCTTCCCTGGCGAGCCGCCTGATCGAGACGCCCTCGCCCGAACCGCGGATCGCGCATCTGGGGGAGCCGGATGGGGAAACGTTCTACGACTTCGCTGTGCCGGTGGTGCAGTCCAGCCGGGAAAAGTTGCGCTCCGAGGCGTTGGCGCTGCAGTCGGCGGAAAGCTTGCAACCGGAGCAAGATGCGCCTAAGGAACCGGTCTACGGCGTGATCCGGATCGGCCTGACCGAGGCGAAGCTCCAGCGCGCCCTGACCGACGTCGTCACGAATATCGTGCTGATCACGTTGGCGATTATCGCGGCCGGCATTCTGGGGACGCTGCTGCTCGCTGCGCGGATCATCACGCCGCTGCGCAGCCTGGCGGCGGTGGCGCAGCGGGTGGCCGAAGGGGATCTGGGCGCCTTGGCGACGCCCACGACCCGAGACGAGGTCGGCCAGCTCGCATTGTCGTTCAACCAGATGACGCAATCGCTGAAAGAGCGCGACCAGGCGATCTCCGCCAATCTGGATACCATCCGGCGGCAAGTGAACCAGTTGACCACCCTGAACCAAGCCAGCGCGGCTATCACCTCGACACTCGATCTCGACAAACTGCTGACGACCGTGCTCCATCTGCTGATCGACAATCTGGGCTTCGCCCGGATGATCCTGGTCCTCTACGACAGCGAGCGGGGGATCGCCTACGCGGGTCGCGTGGCGGGCGTGCCGCCCGACGTGGAACGGAAAGCCCGGGCGCTGGAAATTCCGGTGCAGGACGACGGCAGCCTCGACGCCGACCTCCTGCTGCACGGCAAGCCAGTGCTCGCGCTCAACATCGAAACGGTGGCGCCGCGCATGCATCCCGACATGAAGCAACTCGCCATGGAGGTCGGCGTCATCTCGTTCGTCGCCGTGCCGCTCCGCAGCAAGCAGCGCATCCTGGGCTACCTGGCGGCGGACCGGGGCAGCCCCCGCTGCACGCAGGAAGACCTCGAACTGCTGCTGACGGTCGCCAGCCATGTGGCGGTGGCGCTCGACAACGCCCGCGCCTACCTCGAACTGGAACTGCTCTCGCAGACACTCGAAAAGCGCGTGCAAGAACGGACGCAGGAACTGCAGAACATCAGCGACCGGCTGGAAGAAGAATATCGACGGCGGGTGAAACTCATGCGGGCGATCATGCACGATATGCGGACGCCCTTGACGTCGATCTCCGGATTCGTCGACAACATGTTGGACCTCATCGCCGGTCCTCTGACCGAAAGACAGGCGGGGTACCTGAAGCGGGCGAAAAATAATCTCACGAAGCTCAAAGACCTCACCGAACAGCTTCCTCCTGTGATCAACCCGGTTCTGAGGCCGGAGCAATTGGCGCTCGGCCTCCACTCGATGCTCGACATTGTGACGGATGCGGCCGACAACCAGCGGGTCACGGCCGACAAGAAAGGCGTAGCCTTGCGCATCGTCCAGACAAGCGATATCCCCCTTCTCAGAGTCGATCGGCATAAGATGGAGCGGGTGATCATGAATCTCCTCAACAACGCCGTCAAGTTCACTCCTCCTGGCGGCGCGGTGCATATCCGGTGTCTCGTCCGTGACGACGGCTTCCTGGAGACCTGCGTCACCGACACCGGATGCGGGATTCCCGAAGAGGAGATTCCCAAGCTATTCGAAGAGACGGTCAAGCTGAAATCACCGCTCCCCGACGAGCAGGGCTCGCATCTCGGCTTGCCGATCTGCAAGCAATTCGTCGAATTGCACGGCGGGCGGATCTGGGCGGAGAGTCGGCTCGGCAAAGGCAGCCGCTTCTTCTTTACGCTCCCGCTCGACGCACAGGCAACGTCATTCAGAAATAGCCGTCAGTGATCAGCCTCCCGCCGTGTATCTGATCCGATACCGTCTCGTATTGCATTCGATACCATTGGTTCCATCGATCTCAGAAAAAACCCTGCATTCTTCGACGAGACCTTTCCATTTTCATCCATAGAATCAAGGGGTTTGTGCCAGCTTGCTCGGCTTGCGAGCGACTCCCCCGTGAGGCACGCCGGTTGCTCCTTTGTTTCTGCGATGCAAGCTGAACCGGCGATAGTTTCAAGCCCCGAGCACGAAAGAAGGACCTCGGCCATGCCTGTTCCCTCTGTCCTCATCGTGGACGACAACCCCGACATCCGCGATTCGCTCAGCGATATGTTGATCCACGAAGGGTACGCCGTCGAGAGCGTCGGGTTCGGCGCCGACGCCATCCGGCACGTGAAGCAGAAGCGGTACGGAGCGGCCATCCTCGACATGCAACTCCCCGACCTGGACGGCCTGTCGGTGCTCAAGGTCGTCATGGAACTGGACCCGACCCTGCCCATCGTGGTCATCACGGCGCACGGTTCCATCGAAAACCGGTCGGGGTCGCTGACCCGCGGCGCGTTCGCCTATCTGACCAAGCCGTACGATTCTGGGGAGGTCAAGGCGATCCTGCGGCGGGCCTTCTCTGTCAAAGGCCTCGAGGTGAGGGCCGAGCACGTCGAGCAGGCGTTGCGAGCCAGCGAGGCCCGGTTCCGCACACTGGTCGAATCCGCCACCGACGCCATCGTGCTCGCCGATCACCGGGGGCTCATCATCTCCTGGAACCAGGCGGCGGAGCGCCTGTTCGGCTATAGCAAGCAGGACGCGCTGGGCCGGCCGGTGACGATCCTCATACCCGCGCGGTATCGACCATCCTACGAAGCGGCCCTGGCGCGGTTGCAGCCCACCGAGCAATCTTCGCTGATCGGAAAAACCCTGGAATTCACGGGCCTCACGAAATCCGGGCAGGAGTTTCCTCTGGAGCTGTCGCTCGCGTCGTGGACCACGAGCGACGGCACCTATTACAGCGGCATCATCCGCGACATCAGCGAGCGGAAACGGGCCGAGGAGGCACTGCGCCGGCTCAGCCGCCACAACCAACTCCTGCTCGATTCGGCCGGCGAAGGCATCTACGGTCTCGACCGCGAAGGACGCACCACGTTTGTCAACCCGGCCGCAGCCCGCATGCTGGGCTGGGACATCGCCGACCTGCTCGGCCGGCCCATGCATGACCTCGTCCATCATTCGCACTCCGACGGCAGTCCCTATCCGCCGGAAGCCTGCCCGATTTACGCCGCGCTACAGGACGGCACCGTCCACCAGGTGCACAACGAGGTCTTCTGGAGAAAGGATGGCACACGCTTCCCGGTCGAGTACGTAAGCACGCCCATCTGTGAAGAGGGCGCGCTTGTCGGCGCCGTCGTGGTCTTCAAGGACATCAGCGAGCGGAAACGGGCCGAAAGCCTCCAGCAAACCCAGTTGGCGGTCAGCCATGTCCTGGCGGCGGCGGAAACCCTCGATGACGCGGCGCCGCACATTCTGCAAGCGGTCTGCGACACCGCAGGATGGGAACTGGGAGTCCTGTGGCTGGTGGATCACAGCGCCCGCGCGTTGCGGTGCGAGACCATCTGGCAGCTGCCGGACGCCGGCCTGGACGAATTCGCGGCGCTCAGCCGCGCGACGACGCTGCCGCCCGGCGTCGGGTTGCCGGGCCGTGTCTGGTCCACCGGCGACGCGGCCTGGATCCTCGACGTCGTCAACGATCCGAATTTCCCGCGGGCGCCGGCCGCCGCCCGCGTCGGCCTGCACGCCGCGTTCGCCTTTCCCGTCCGCGTGGTCGGTCAGATCCACGGAGTCATCGAGTTCTTCAGCCGCGCCGTTCGCGAGCTGGACGGCACGCTGCTCAAGATGATGGCCGACATCGGCATGAAAATCGGCCAGTTCGTCGAACGGAAGCAGGCCGCCCAGGCGCTGGTGTGAGCGTACGAAGAAACCGAAAAGATTCTCGCTAGCCTCCCCGGCGCGATCCTGATCGTCGACAGCCGGGAGGAGATCGTGTACGCCAACGCGCTGGCCGTACAGACTTTCGGGGGGCACGACCGCGCGACGCTGGTCCGGCGTCGCCTGCGTGACGCGCTCAAGCTCCCGCCGCCCGCCTGCGAACGCCTCGATCGCGAGCTGGCCGCCGTCCACGCGGGCACCCCCCCGGCTGCCGAACCCCGAGTTCAAGGCGGACAAGCGGGTCTATCGGTACCGCCTGTTTCCCTTGATGCTGCGCGCCGGCGAGCCGCCGCGGACCGGCATGATCATCTGGGACGTGACGGAGGAACGACAGCTCCAAGATCACTTGTTGCAGACCGAAAAGCTGGCCAGCCTCGGCACGATGGTTTCCGGGATGGCTCATGAGATCAATAACCCCGCCCAGGCCATCCTGGGCATGGCGGAACTGCTGCTGGAAGAACGGGACCTGGAGAAGGTTCGCGAGTACGCCTCGGATATCATCACCTACGCGAAACACGTCTCCGGCGTCGCCCGCGACTTCGCCGGCTATACCCGCTCGACGTCCCGAGACGGAGAATGTGAGGTGGACCTCCGTGAGCGGTTGGCCGAGGCGGTCAAGATGGTGCGGCGCGGCCCGCATTTCGGGTACGTCGAGGTCGTGACAGCCTTCGAGCCTGTTCCGCCAGTCCGCGCCCGCAAGGCAGAGATCGACCAGCTTTTCATCAATCTGATCAACAACGCCGTCCAGGCGATGAACGGACGCGGCCGCCTGACCCTTTCCACGGCGGTCGAACAGGAGCAGATCGTCGTCCGCGTCGACGACACCGGCTGTGGCATCCCGAAGGCGATGCTGCACAAAATTTTCGATCCGTTTTTCACCACCAAAGAGCCGGGAAAAGGCACGGGCCTGGGTTTGAGCATCGTGTACCGCATCGTCACCAAATACGGGGGGACGCTCGGCGTGGAGAGCGAAGAAGGGAAAGGCACCCGATTCACCATTCGGTTTCCTTTTCATGGCCGGTGAACGGACCCCCGTGGGAAAGGGACGGGACGAGGGGGAAGCCGACGGCTGTCAGCGAACAGCGGGTGTCCTGAGTCTGAAATCCGCTGCAGAAATCGCAGGCGATGCGGACTGCTTTCCACCCCTCTTGTATATGGA
>JBBIOW010000127.1:0-8615 GCA_037443165.1 Nitrospiraceae bacterium
AACGCGCAAGGAGAGGATGTCGTCGCCGGCATCCGGACGCCGTTGCCGGTCAGCGAACTCGCCAGGCTCCTGCCGAACGCTTACAAAGAGCTCGAAGCCACCTACAAAAAGCTCGAGCGCCATTACCGCGACATGCTCGACCTGGAATTCACCATCCAGGAGGGCAAACTCTACATGCTCCAGACCCGGGTTGGGAAACGGACCGGCATCGCCGCGGTGCGGATCGCTGCGGATATGGTCAAGGAAGGCCTGATCTCCAAGAAGGAAGCCGTCCTCCGCGTCGCGCCCGATCAATTGGCCCAGTACCTCTATCCGATCTTTGACCCCAAGGAAGAATCCAAGTGTACCGCGTTGGGCAAAGGCCTGTCGGCCGGCCCCGGCGCGGCGGCTGGCAAAATCGCGCTGACGCCAGACCGCGCGGTCGAGATGAAGGCCACTGGCGATCGGGTGATCCTCGTCCGGCAGGAAACCAGCCCGGACGACATCCACGGCATGAACGCGGCGCTGGGGTTCCTGACGGCCCGGGGCGGTATGACGAGCCATGCCGCGGTCGTCGCCCGGCAGATGGGCAAGGTCTGCGTGGCCGGCTGCGATGCGGTGGAGGTCGAGGACGGCCAGACGGTTCGGATCGGCGCCAAGGTTTTCCGGGAGGGCGACTACATCTCGATCAACGGCTCCACCGGCAACGTGTACGACGGCGACATCCCCGTCGTGGAATCCGAGATTATCCAAGTTCTGCAAGGCAAACTCGATCCGGCCAAGTCCGAGAAGTACCAATGTTTCTCCACCGTGCTGAAATGGGCGGACGAGGTGCGGCGCCTCCGTGTGAGAGCCAACGCCGACGTGCCGGAACAGGCGCAGATCGCCCGCGGCTTCGGCGCCGAAGGCATCGGGCTCTGCCGCACCGAACACATGTTTTTCGCCGAAGATCGGGTCCCGATCATGCAGCGGATGATCCTGGCCCGGTCGCGGGAGGAGCGAGAGCGCTACCTGGAGCAACTCTTGCCGCTGCAAAAACAGGACTTCATCGGCCTGTACCGGGAGATGAAAGGGTATCCGGTCACGATCCGGCTCCTCGATCCGCCCCTGCACGAATTCCTCCCGCACCGGGAGGAACTGATGGTGGAAATCGCCAGGTTGGAGCTGACGGGCGGCGACCCCGTCGTGATCGACGAGAAGCGGCGCTTGCTTGCCCGCGTCGAGGAGTTGCACGAGTTCAACCCGATGTTGGGGTTGCGCGGGTGCCGGCTGGGCATCACCATGCCGGAGATCACGCGCATGCAGGTCCGGGCGATCATGGAGGCGGCCTGCGAGGTAGCCCGCGAAGGCAAGAAAATCGTCCCCGAAATCATGATCCCTCTGGTCGGCATGGTCTCCGAAATGAAAGCGCAAAAGGATCTAATCCGCGAGGTCGCACAGGAGACCATGAAGCGGTATAACACGAAGCTCACCTATCTGGTCGGCACGATGATCGAGCTGCCGCGCGCGGCCGTGACCGCCGACCGGATCGCCGAGGAGGCGGAGTTTTTCTCCTTCGGCACCAACGACCTGACACAGACCACGTTCGGATTTTCCCGCGACGACGCCGCCAAGTTCGTGGACTTCTACAAGACCGCGAACATTCTCGACGTGGATCCCTTCGCCGTACTGGACCGAGAAGGCGTGGGGGCGTTGATGAAACTGGCGATCACCGCCGGACGAAAAACCCGTCCCGACATCAAGCTCGGAATCTGCGGCGAGCACGGCGGCGATCCGAGTTCGGTGGAGTTCTGCCATCAGATCGGGCTCGATTACGTCAGTTGCTCTCCGTACCGGGTCCCGATCGCCCGCCTCGCCGCCGCGCACGCCGCCCTCAACGAAGAAGTCACCAAGGCGGCATCCGCTTCGACGAAACCGGCGGCCCGAACGGCATCGCGATCGCGCCGCCGTTCGGGAACGGCTCGCGCCAAGCGGTGACGCAGCAGGAGCGCGATCTCCGCTACATGACCCTGGCCCTTCGGTTGGCTGCGAGAGGGCGGGGGCGGACCAGTCCAAACCCGATGGTCGGGGCGGTGGTGGTGTCCAGGGGCCGTATCGTCGGCCGGGCATACCACCGGAAAGCCGGCGGTCCCCACGCCGAAGTGCTGGCCCTCCGGCAAGCCGGCCGGCGCGCGCGAGGAGGCACGCTCTACGTCACGCTGGAACCCTGCAGCCACACCGACAAGCGCACCCCGCCCTGCGTCCCGTTGGTCATCGCCTCGCAGGTCAGGCGGGTGGTCGTCGCGATGGTCGATCCCAACCCGCAGGTGAACGGGAGAGGGATCCGCAAGCTTCGACAAGCCGGAATCCGGGTGGACGTCGGCTGTTGTCGCGAGCAGGCCGAAACGTTGAACGAGGTCTATCGTCATTGGATCGACACAGGCCGCCCGTTCGTTATCCTGAAGGCTGGGATGACGCTCGATGGCCAGATCGCCACCGCTTCCGGTGAAGCGAAATGGATCACGGGGGACGCCGCGCGCCGCCACGTCCACCGGCTGAGAAGCCGGGTCGATGCGATCATGGTCGGAATCGGGACGATCTTGCGCGACGACCCGGAGTTGACCGCTCGAATCGGCGGACGTGCGGATCGATTGGCCGATCGTCAGCCGTTACGGGTCGTGGCGGACAGCCGGCTGCGCCTTCCCTTGCACGCGCGCGTGGCGTCGATCCGGGGCGGCGTCCCCACGTTGGTCGCGACCACGACGGCGGCACCGCGCAGAAAGCTCGCGCAACTGGAGGCACGGGGGATCGACGTCCTGACCTTGCCCGGTCGCGCTGGAAGAGTTCCGTTGCCGGCGTTGCTGTCCGCTCTGGCGAGACGGGGGATCACCAGCCTGTTGCTGGAAGGGGGCAGCGAGTTGAACGCCTCGGCGCTGCGGGCCGGCCTCGTCGATCGTGTGATGCTGTACGTGGCTCCCCGCTTGCTGGGAGGCCGAAATGCGATCGGCCTGATCGGTGGGCTTTCGCCGACGCGCCTGGAAGACGCCGTGGCTCTGGAACGGCTCCGCATCCGAAAGATCGGGGATGATATGCTGGTTCAGGGCGACGTTCGCAACATGTGAGAACCTGTCATGTCTCCCCGCCGTTCATGGGTCGACCTTGTCGGACCTGCCGCCACGAGCTTCCTGTTGACGTTTGGCTCGTTCGCCCACGCTACCGACGGGTCCTTCACACCGCCGCCACCCGATCTCGCTTCCTTGGTTCAGGACTACATGACCGTCGGCGACGCCGATCGGGCCGACCAGCTGCTGGGCTCGATCCTCCGGCATCCCGACGCCACAGTACCGACTATCCGACAGGTGCTGCAAGCCGGTCGTCCGTCTACCCGGGCTCCAGTCGGGATGCAGCCGAATGAACCCCTCGATGTCCGGGGCGAGACCTATCGATTCGGCTTGTACGTTCCTCCCTCGTACGACCCGACGAAGGGCTATGCACTCGTCGTCTGTCTTCACGGCGCCGGCTTCACGGGCGATCAATACTTGGAGCGATGGCGCGTCCGTCTGGGCGACGACTACATCCTGGCTTGTCCGACCATCCCCAGAGGGGCCTGGTGGACGAGGACGGCGGAGGACCTCGTCCTGGCGACGATCGCTGCCGTCCAGTCCCGTTACCGCATAGATCCCGACCGGATCTTTCTCACCGGTATGTCCAACGGCGGGATCGGCGCCTGGATCATTGGCGCCCATCATGCCGCACGGTTCGCGGGTCTGGTGCCGATGGCGGGAGGTCTAGACGACGTCTTGTTCCCGTTCCTGAGCAATCTTCGCTGGACGCCGGTGTACGTCATCCACGGATTGAAGGACCAAGTCATGCCCGTGGAGCTCAGCCGGTCGATCACCAAGGAGCTGGCCAGACTCGGCTATACCTTCGTCTATCGGGAGCATGACCGGACGCATCCCGTGGCCGGCGGCCACTACTTCCCACGGGAAGAGCTCCCCGATCTTGTGGCCTGGTTCGATGCGCAGCGGCGGGTTTCGCTGCCCACACGGGTGACCGTCGTGCGCGACGCGTCGCATTTGCTGCCGTTCGGCTGGGTGCGGATCGACGCCACCGATCGCATTGCGGCGTTCAGCGAGAACCTGCTCGATGACCGCGACGACGCGATTCGTCAACGTCTCTACGCCAGGCTGGAGGCGGAGATCGTCGGACCCAACCGCATCGAGGTCCGTAGCGAGCGGGTGCGGCAATACACCTTGTTCCTGAACGAGAGGCTGGTGGATCTCTCCCGGCCGATCACGGTGGTCACGAACGGCCGGACGTCCTACGAAGGCCCGGTCTCTCCCAACGTGGAGACCCTGCTGCGACAAGCGCGCCTTCGGCAAGATCCCGGGCAACTGTTTTCAACGCAGGTGACCGTCGCCGTCGAGCAGGCGCCGTGACCGATCCTTCCTCGGCGTATCTTCGATGACAAGTTCGCACAGCTTCCTGCTGCTCTGTGGAACCGGTCTCCTCTGCTTCATGAGTTACAACCTCGTGCGGATGCCGGTCCTCGCGCTGTTCGCCGAATCGCTCGGCGCCGGTCCCGAAGGGATTGGCCTCATCGTCTCCGTCTCGACCTTGACCGGTGTCTTCCTCAAGCTCCCGTCCGGCGCCCTCTCCGACGTGTATGGCCGGCGGCTGCTGCTGCGGGTCGGCGTCCTGGCCTTCGGCTTGCCGCCCTTCGTCTATCCGTTTGTTTCCGACCTGAACGCGCTGACCGGCTTGAGGGTCGTGCACGGGCTGGCGACGGCGATTTTCGCGCCCAGTGCGCTGGCCACCGTAGCGGATCTGTTCCGAGAGCGGCGCGGCGCCGCGTTGGGTACCTATACCGCCTGCACGCAAGCCGGCGCGTTGCTGGGGCCGATGATCGGTGGGTGGCTTGTCTATGCGGCCGGCTTTTCCGCGACCTTCGTGACCGCCGGCGTCTTCGGCTGTATCGGCCTGCTCGTCTTTTACGGTCTCAGGCTGAATCCGCCTCCGCCGAGCTTGCGGGACAAGGGCCTCCGGCCGGTGCTGGCCGAGATGTGGGCAGGCTTCTCGGCCGTCGCCCGCAACACGCACGTGTTGGTGACCAGCTTGACGGACGCGGCCAAGATGGTTGCCAACGGAGCCTTGATGGCGTTTCTCCCGATCTACGGCGTGGCGGTCGGGTTGAACCCTGGCGAGGTCGGGATGCTGTTCGGCGTGCAAGGGATCACGTCGTTCTTGTCCAAGCCGATCATGGGACGGGTGTCGGACCGGGTCGGCCGGCAACCGCTGATTCTCTTCGGCCTCCTCATCTGCGCGACGACGTTCGCGCTGATTCCCCACGTAGTCAACTGGCCTATCCTGTTGATGCTGTCGGCTTGGTTCGGTTTCGGCGAAGCCGTCGTCTCGTCATCCTCGTCGGCGCTGGTGGCGGACAGCTCCGAACTGAAAACCCTGGGCGCAGGCATGGGCATGCAGGGGACGATCATGGACGCCGGCCACGCCGGCGGCCCATTGCTGGCCGGATTCCTGATCGCCAATCTGAGCTACCAGGGTGCGTTTACGATCATCGCCGGCCTCCAGCTTGCGGCCGCGGCGGTCTTCTGGGGCACCATGAGGTCGGGTAGGTGAGAAACAATCGTTTCTCGCGTCGCCATTGGACGAGGCGGGGGTAGGGTAACGCTGTTCACCGTTTTCAAGGCAGCGACAAGAGTTGTTATAATACCGCTGCCAGTCCAGGAGGATCGAACATGAGGCCGGAGTACGGCACCGAAGACATCGTCGTCGGCGTACTGGCCGCGCTGGGTGTGGTCGCGTTGATCGTGGTCTTCGTCTGGGTCTTCCGCGAAGTCATGTTGAAAAAATAGGATCGCCGTATGTTCACCGGGATTGTCGAGGAAATGGGCGTGGTGACCAATCTGGCCAAAGGGGTCACCGGCATGCGTTTGAACATTTTGGCGTCGACGGTTCTGAGCGATCTGTCGATCGGTTCGAGCATCAGCGTGAACGGCGCCTGTTTGACCGTGACGTCGAAGGCCGAGCGGGAATTTTCCGTGGACGTGTCTCTGGAAACGCTTTCGGTCACCACGCTGGGGAGCCTGGCGGCCGGCTCGCCGGTGAACCTCGAACGGGCGATGAAGCTGAACGAACGGATCGGCGGCCACCTCGTCTCAGGACACGTGGACGGGATCGGCTTGATCAGGACCAGGCGCCAGGACGGAAATGCCGTTGTCCTGGTCATCGAAGCGCCGAAAGAGGTGCTGCGGTACTGCGTGCCGAAGGGCTCGATCACGGTGGATGGCATCAGCCTGACGATCAACGACGTGACCGACCGGTCGTTGACCGTGTCCATCATCCCGCACACGGCCAAGGTCACCACGCTCGGCATCAAACAGGAAGGAGAGCAGGTGAATCTGGAATCAGACCTGATCGGGAAGTACGTCGAGCGGCTGCTTCAAGAGCGAGGCCATCTTCCTGCCAAGCCCGCCCCGGTGATCGACAAAGACTACCTGCAGAAACGCGGACTGATCTGAACAAAACCCGTCCCGCTGCTTTCACTCCTCGATCGTCGAAATATCGCCCGGGTCCTGTCCGAGTTCCTTGGCTTTGAGGACTCGCCGCATGATCTTGCCGGACCTGGTCTTCGGCAGCGACGAGACGATTTCGACTTCATGCGGGACGGCGATCTTGCCCAATTCTTTCAGCACGTGATCCTTCAGCGATTGGACCAAGTCGCGGCTTTCCTGCTGGCCTTGCTTGAGGATCACGAACGCTTTGATCGACTCCCCCGCCGTTTTGTGCGCCTTGCCGATCACTGCCGCTTCGGCAACGGCAGGATGGCTGACGAGCGCGCTTTCGACCTCCGCGGTTCCGATCCGATTGCCCGCCACCTTGATCACGTCATCGGCGCGGCCCATGAACCAGAAGTACCCGTCTTCGTCTTTGCGACACACATCGCCCGCCGTGTAGCAGTTGGGAATCGTGTTCCAATACACCTTGTAGCGGTCCGGATCTTTATAAATGGTGCGCATCATGGCCGGCCAGGGTTTCTTGATCACCGCGAAGCCGCCGGCATTGGCCGGGAGGCTTCTGCCCTCGCGATCGACCACATCGGCCTCGACGCCTAGAAACGGCCGCGTCGCCGATCCGGGCTTGAGCGGCACGCAGGGGAGGGGCGTGACGAGGATCATGCCGGTTTCCGTCTGCCACCAGGTGTCCATGATCGGTTTATCGCCGCCCGTCACCCGATGGAACCATTCCCATGCCTCCGGATTGATCGGCTCGCCGACGCTGCCGAGAATGCGCAGGGAAGCGAGGTCGTATTTCTTCGGCCATTCCTCGCCGTATTTCATCAGCAGGCGAATCGCCGTCGGCGTCGTGTAGAAGATCGAGACGCCGTACCGCTCAATCAACTCCCACCAACGGCCGGGAGTGGGGTAGTCGGGTTTGCCCTCAGCGGTCAGGATGGTCGCCCCGTTCAGCAGGGGCCCATAGACAATGTAACTGTGGCCTGTGACCCAACCGGGGTCGGCCACGCAGAAATACACATCGTCCTCCTTGAGATCGAACATATATTTGGTGGTGATATACGTCCCGACCATGTAGCCGCCGTGCACATGAACGACGCCCTTCGGCTTCCCGGTTGTGCCGGACGTGTACAGAATATACAGGGGCGCCTCGGCATCCAGTCGCTCCGCCTCGCACACAGCCTTCTCGCCTTGCAGCCAGTCCGCCCAATCGATTTCCTTCGGCGCCGACAGGGCGATGCCTGGTGTTTCACGCCGGACCACGACGACCGTTTCGACCGTGGGGCAGGTCGCGAGGGCCTGATCCACGACGCCCTTGAGGTTGACGCTTTTCCCGCGATCGTACCCGACGTCCGCCGTGATCACGACGCGGGCCTCCGCATCCTGAATCCGGCTGGCCAGCGCCGGCGCGCTGAACCCCGAGTACACGACGCTGTGCACGACGCCGATGCGCGCGCAAGCCAGCATCGCCACAATCTGCTCGGGAATCTTCGGAAGATAGATCGTGACCCGATCGCCCCGGCGAAGCCCCAGCGCCTTGAGGGCGTTGGCGCAGCGGTTCACCTGGCGATACAGCTCGCCGTAGGTGAAGACCCGCTCCCGGCCGTCTTCTCCCACCCAGATGACGGCTACCTTGTTCTTGCGCCAAGTTTTTACGTGCCGGTCCAGGCAGTTGTACGAGATATTGCAGGTCGCGCCGACGAACCATTTGGCCCAGGGATAGTTCCACTCCAACACCCGACTCCACGGGGTGAACCATTCCAGTTCCTTCGCCGCCCGATCCCAGAATCCCTCGGGGTCGGCGACAGACTTTCTGTACTCCGTCTCGTAATCTTGAATGTAGGCGCGGGCTTTGGTTTGCGCCGTCGGATGAAAGAGGCGCCCGACTTTCAGCAGGGTATCGATTTTTTCTTCCATCGTCCGCTCTCCTTCCTCAGAGGGGGTAACAAGGCGGATAGGATGCCGCCGGAGTGCGCCGCCATTATGAGCAAGCCCCCGCGCATTCTTCAAGGGTTCGAACGACCGGGCAGAAGCCTACCGTGTCAGCTTCCGCCCTTGGCCCTCGCGTTCCTGTAATCCCAAAATGATAATGTCCGCTTTGGCCAAGGTAGAAATGTCCTCTTC
>JBBIOW010000128.1:0-8552 GCA_037443165.1 Nitrospiraceae bacterium
CGGATCACCCGGCGACATTGCCGCGCGGTCGCTGAGTTCTCGTTCCGCCATGCCGAGCGGCTGGGCGCGAAAGTCTTCGGCGGTCCTAAATACACGGTCAGCCCGGTGTACGAGGGCATGCTCAAAGAAGAACTGGACGAAGCCGCGACGCGCCACCCCCATGTGCGCTACGAGCCGCAGCTCATTGACGCAACCTATGCGCTCCTGTTGACCAATCCCGGCGATGCGATGGTGATTCCGGCCTTGAATCGCGACGGGGATTGTCTGTCCGATTTGGTCTTGCAACTGTTCGGGTCCATCGCGGGCGCGGAATCCCTGGTCCTGAGCTTCGACGAGGACTGGAACCTCCGTGTCGTCATGGCGGAGGCGCCACACGGGACGGCTCCTTCGTTGTTTCGCAAGAACCTCGCCAACCCCATGGCCATGATCCTCGCCGGCGCGGCGCTCCTGTCGTACATCGGCGGCCACGCGGCTCAGGCCGGGCGGGCAATCTCGGAGGCGGTCTTCGACGCCGTCTCCCAAGGAGTCCGTACCGCGGACCTGAAGGGCCATGCCACGACGACCGAGTTCACGGACGAGGTTATCAAGCGCACGCGCGCGAAGCTGGCGATCTAGCCGACGCTTCGGCTCGGCGAGTCGTGACGGGCCTCGCATGACGAGCTTTCTGTTCCTTCACACGCTCACACGGCCCGGGTCGGTCGGCCCAGAGCACCCCGGGCAAGCTGAGTCCGCCACTGAAATCAGACCAGCGGAAGCACAGGCTTCGGGGCCTTCACGAAAACCTGGCACTCACGGCCAGCCGTTGAGTTACGGCCATTCGCCGTTCGATCTTCAGCCCTCGTCGCACTGATCGCGGCCGCACTCGTCGCCGGTTGCATTCCTCCCCACCCGCCGCGTACGCCTCAGCCGTTCAAATGGAGACATCAGGGGTCTATATCGAGGCCGCAGCCTCGCTCGCTCCCCGTTGTTTGTGGAATAACGTGATCACCGTCTGGATCGTGTCCGCCTCCATTGCCGATTTGTCCGGCCGATAGCGCTTCACGCGGGCGAAGCGGAGGGCTAGGCCGGCGGGATAGCGCGGCGATTCTTGGATTTCGCCGAAGGCGATCTCGACGACGAGTTCGGGGCGCACGTACACCGTCCAGTCGTCGCGGCTCACCTCGAGCGCCAGCAGTTTCTCCGTCTGCCATCGCAGCATCTCGTCGGTCAAGCCTTTGAACGTCTTCCCCAACATGACGAACTGCCCGCTTTGCGGATCGCGCGCGCCGAGATGCAGGTTGGACAGCCAGCCGGACCGCCGGCCATGGCCCCATTCGGCTGCCAGCACGACCAGGTCCAACGTCACAGCCGCCTTCAGCTTGAGCCAGTGGAAGCCACGCTGGCCGGCGACGTAGGGTGCAGCAAGCGACTTGGCCATCACGCCCTCATGGCCGGCATCCAACGCTTGCTCAAGAAAACGCTCGGCTTCATCCGGGTGGCGCGTCACGAGCCGAGGCACAAGCGAAGCCGGCTGGACGATTCCAGCCAACCGCTCCAAGCGCTCCCGATAGGGCACTGCAATCAAGGGCCCGTCCCCTTCGACATACAGGCAATCGAAGAAGAATGAAGAGAGCGGAATCTCCCGCCGGACCGCATTCACGTCTTTGATGCGGCCGAGCCGGCGCATCGTGATCTGGAACGGCGACGGCCGCCCGTCGGGTCGCAGCGCGATGGCTTCGCCTTCCAGCACTGCCTCCCGCACCGGCAACGTCCGCGCCCATTCGATCACTTCCGGCAGCCGCTCGGTCACGTCTTGCAGGTGCCGCGTGAAAATCCGGACGTCGTCTCCGCCCTTGTGGACCTGGATGCGCGCGCCGTCGAGCTTATATTCAAAGGCGGCTTCCTCCAGTCTGTCCAACGCCTCTTCCACATCCTCCGCGCTGTTGGCCAACATCGGCGCCACCGGTGTAAAGAGCCGCAGCGAGAAGCGTGAAAGGCCGGCCGCGCCCTCTTCCATCGCCGCCCGGGCCACCTCCCCGATGTTCCTGGAGAACATGAAGGCCTGACGAACGTCGCCGGAAGGCAGAATGGCGGCCCTGGCGATCGCGTCCAGCAACAGACCTTCCAGCGCGCCTTGCCGGATTTCTCCCATCAGCAATTGCGCGAGGAACCGCCGCTCTTCCGGGCCGGCCCGCTCAAAGACCCGGCGCAGCACGCCGATCTTGCGCTCGGTCGAGCCGGCACCATGCACGGCGGCGGCCGCCTCGAAGACCTGATCCACCTCCGTGAGCGTCAAGGGCTCGCCGGACGCCGGTCCCTCGATCGTCGCCTCCTGGATCATGCGCCAACCAACACCGATCTTGCCTTGCGGCAGCGCGCCCGAGAGATAGAGCGAAGCCAGTTCGGTTTCCCTGTCCTGCGTCTGCCGAAGGAACTCAGCCAGGAGAGCGACCTTCTCGGTCTTTTTCGTGGTCGCGCGAACTTTGGCAACCACTTCGACCAATCGTGCGAGCTGCATGGTCGGCATTATACGCGCCCTGGTATTGACCGGGACAGATCGACGTGCTTGACTACGTCGCTCACCCTTTTCGAAAGGAGGCGTTCATGCGTCGCATCTTCGGTGTTCTGGCGTTGACGTTCGCGCTCACGGGCCTGACCGGCTGCAGCTACGTGTTCTATCCGCATGCGAAGGAGTTTGCGGAGAAGGCGAAAGGGGCCACTCACGTCGAAACGCTGATCAATCTCACGACGATGATGGAGGCGAGCGCCAAGGCCGCCAGAAGCGGCAGGGGATACGATCAGGCGTTGAACGATCTCCACAATCAGTTTCACGCCTTCGACGACAACCTCTGCTGCGTGGACAAGGCTATGCGAGAACAGCCCGCCTACGCCCTCGCGGTGACACACAACAAAGAGTTGTGGGCCATTTTCAAGCGTGCCTGGAAATTCAAAGACGATCAACCGCAGCGGGAGCAGCATTTGGATCTGTTCGCTTCGGAAGTCAAAGAGCTGCGCGAGACGTTGCAGAGCTTGAAGTGAGCAACGCGCATCGCGACACGCGTCAATCGTCAACCGCCATTCGTCATGGTCGGGAGAGTTCGATGGCACAACAGACCGTGCAGGAGGTCATCGAGACCCAACGGCAGGATTGGAACCGGGTCGCACCCGGGTGGGAAAAGTGGGACGAGTTCTTCGACCGCGGCTTCTTGAACCACCGCCTGGTCGGCGACGCGCGCCTGCGACCGGGCCATCATGTGCTCGACCTCGGCTCGGGCACCGGCTATCCCGCGCTGCTGGCCGCGCAGGTCGTCGGTCCCGGAGGCCGCGTAGTTGGCATCGATCTGGCGGAACAGATGCTGGCGGCCGCGGAGCGCAAAGCCACCAGGCTCGGCCTCACCAACATTTCATTTCGCACTGGGGACGCGACCACGCTCCCGTTCGACACGGCCTCGTTCGACGCGGTGACCAGCCGTTTCTGCCTGATGTTTCTGCCGGACATTCCCAAGGCAGTCTCCGAAATCGTGCGGGTGCTCAAACCCGGCGGCTGGGTTGCCGCCGCTGTCTGGTCGGACCCGGACAAGAACGTGTCGTTCGGCATCACGATGGGCGTCCTCAAGCAACTCATCGACCTGCCCCCCCCGGATCCTGAGGCTCCCGGTCTCTTCCGCCTGGCTCGGCCAGGAGAGCTATCCGGCATGTTTCGGCAAACCGGGTTGATCGACGTGACGGAAGAGGAATTTCTCGCCGAGTGGACCTATCGCTCCGGGGAAGAATATTATCGGAGCCTCATAGACCTGGCAGCCCCGCTGCAGAATCACTTCGCCAAGTTGTCACCCGCGCAGCAGGCCGAGGCGGAACGGCGCATCATCCAGGCTGTGAGTGAGTATCGTCGAGGCGATGCCATCTTTCTCCCGATCGCCATCCGCCTCGTGGCGGCCCGCAAACCCCAGTAAGAGATTCCCGCGCCCTCCAAGAACGAGAGCTTCAGAGCAAAAGGGGTCGGGAGTCTTTTCCATGCCGACGCCACGCCGAATCGATCGCCTCCTCGGATATTCGGCGGTGCAGCCAAGGTCGCTGTGACTTACTGCGAGGTGATTCGAGGACACCACTCTCGTTCGGTCTCCTGGACGAAGACCAGCGTGGCATCGTTGAGAGCGAGCCGCAACATGTTGGGGAAAAGACTCCCGACCCCTTTTCCTTACATGGCGCATGGCTTATGGCACAAGCATGGCGCGTTCCACGATGCTCCCCGAGGAACGAGAGAGGAGCCGCAAGACCTTCAACTTACTTTCGCTGCCACGCGTAACTTCACTCGGGCCTTTTTCTGGAGAGCGCTTACGATGCCAAAGAAGTTCTCTGTGCTCGGATTGCCGCGCGGGACCAGCCAGCAGCCCCGTGCTGTCTGATGAAGTGATTCGCCTAACCAGTCCGCATGCGGCGGACCGGTGCACGGTGCCGCACCGGCAGGTGACGATCTGGGACGAGACGCAGCAGCGGCCGCTGACGTTCCTGACCAACCTCCTGCACCTGGCGGCCAGCACGATTGCCGCCATCTATCAGGAGCAGTGGCAGATCGAACTCTTGTTCAAGGCGCTCAAGCAGCATCTGAAGATCAAAACCTTCATGGGCACCAGCGAGAACGGGGTGCAGGTCCAGATCTGGATCGCGCTGATCGCGATGCTGCTGCTGAAGCTCTTGCAGCTGAAGTCCACCTGGCCCTGGAGCCTCTCGAACCTCGCCGCGCTCCTGCGCTTCAACTTGTTGACCTATCGGGATCTGTGGGCGTGGCTCAATGCGCCGTTTGAACGTCCGCTGTTCACCCCAGCTCTCACGCAAGGGACGCTCTTCGCCACATGATCTTGGACAGCAGCAGGGGGAACCTCATCCGAGAACCGGAACCCAAGCCGTCTAACCAGCACCATTTACGCGAGGAGGACACTGAGGGGCAGATTATTTTGGACAGCAGTGCTCCCGACCCCTTTTCCCCTCAGTCCCCTTTTCCCTCAGCCGTTGAGAAGCTTTACCTTGTCATGATAACGTAAAGGCCTGAACCGAGGAACACAATGGGTGTCCAGAAGCTTAGCAGCAAAAATCAGATCGTCATTCCGAAGGAGGCCCGGCAGGCGATGGGCGTGAAAGGCGGCGATGAGCTGCTCGTCGTCGTCAAGGACGACCTGACGCTCGTGATGCCGAAGCCCAAGTGGTATGCCCGCAAGCTGCGGGGGCTAGCCAAAGGCACATACCCGCCGGGGTATCTCAAGCGACAGCGCCACTCGTGGTAGAGGCCTCCGTGCCAAGCCTCCCTGCCGAACGTGAACGGATCGGCCTCGACACCAACATCTTCATCTATTTCCTCGAGGATCACCCTCGGTACGGATCGTGGTGCGCATCCTTGTTTAACTTCATTGAACGTGGCCGTAATCCAGCAGTGACGTCGACGATCACGCTCCTGGAATTGCTTGTCCAGCCCTATTGTGATCAGAAAGAGGAATTGGCTCAGAAGATCTTTGCGCTTGTCACCACGTATCCAAAGATCGAATGGGTGCCGGTAACCATGAATCTCGCCGATCGAGCAGCCGAGTTACGCGCTCGCTATCGGCTCAGCACGCCAGACGCCGTACAATTGGCCACAGCCATCGATCACAGAGCCACGCGGTTCTACGGAAACGATCGGAGCCTGCGGCGGGTAAAAGAGATCGACTGTGTCATCGTGGACGATGTGATCTGAACTGCACCCTAACGAGCGAGAAAGACTCCCGACCCCTTTTCCCCTTTTCGACCCCTTTTCCCCTTTTATCGAAAGCTCTCCTTTCTGAATGCGCGAAGAATGCCGAGTGCAAAGAAGGATTGAAAGAAGAATTGAAAGAATTGAGGGCATCCTCGCATCGCCAAGTGCAGATTCTTAAACAGATAGAAGAGCGTAATAAGCAGGCTGTTGCGGACCTGACTGCGGCTAAAAAAGCAGCCATTGCCAAGGCGCTGGCAGACGCGTACGATCCAGATAAGAGGCGCGAGAAGCTGGGCCCTCCCAAGGAGCTACTTTTAGAACGAGCTTTCTGGCGGCAGATGCAACTTGGAAAGGTGGCGCATGCTCAAGGCCTTTTCCTGCGCCTTGCTCCCGTCGCGTACCGACTTCCCGAGGGAAGAGTGATGGATGTCGGGCGCACATCAGAAAAGCTGTCGCGTCGTCCGGATTACAGTGGGTACGTCGTCATTTTCCACGATCCAGCGACAATCAAAATCGAGTTTGCCTTGGCTCAGGACGAAGCCTAGGACATTCAGTCGATCAGGGCAAGGGTGATCGAGCTCGATGCCAGGCAATGGGAAAGCCTGAAAGCCAAAGACCGATGCCGGGTTGTGCCTTAGAGAACCGCCCTGAATCAGTCACGAACCACCCATGTAGTGGAGAGCAGAAGTATGCCATGAAAGGGGCAATCAATTGAGCCACAGATGCGGGTTTGGGACGTCGTGCTTGAGACAAGAGAGGTAATCACGCGCAAGGCAGAGAGGTTCCTCCACGATCAGCCCCCTCCGAGGGGACGCTTCCGCCTCGCCCGCGGCCTCTGGATAGTCCAACTTGGTAATGAGACCGCTCAACGGGTTATTGAGGCGTGTGAACTTCGCGATATTGAGCGGTGTGGACCTCACGGCACGTGGAGAGAAATAAAACCTGTCATACCGTTTGAGCAGCTCTACGCCTTTGTGCGGAAAGGAGTCCCAGCGAGCTCACTGTACGAGTGGGATAGAGACAACCGGCTTCAGATTTGTATCGCCCTTTCACGACTTGTTTACCCCACTCCCATTTCTTTCGAATACGCCGCCAGGATTACTTACAAGTCTGATGGATCGATTAAGATTAAGCCGGCTCGGGTAATAGGCTTTCGCTCAGAAGCCTATGTGGCATCGGACGATCAACGCATGTGGCTCACTGAATCAGACCTTCAAGAATTGCGAGATCTTTTAGCCAAATGGGATGCGGCTCATCTCCCGCCTCGGATTAAGCGTGCTCTCTGGCACCACGAGTTTGCAGCGAGAACCCGGGAGCTTGCTGTCCGGTGGACCTTGATATGTACGGCGCTGGAGGCACTCGTTCATACAGACCGTGATAAATCAACCAAGCAGTTCACGAAACGAGTGTCACAGCTAGCCAAGGAAGTAGGAATTGTCCCCTTCGACGAGAAAGATGATGCGGGGAAGATGTACGAACTGCGATCCGGAATTTCGCATGGGCAGGGTCTTGCTTCTTTGAAAGATCAGGAGCGAACGCTCTACGAGCGAATGGAGCACGTGCTTCGCAAGGCACTCATGCGCGCAATTCGGGACCAAGAATTTGCAAAGATCTTTGAATGTGATAGCGAAATTCGCAATCGCTGGCCTGTCAACTCATAATTGGTGTCGATGGGCTCGATGGGAACGGTACCCGCGGCAAAGAAAAGAGGTCGGGAGTCTTTTCCATGCTGAATCCGTCACACCGGGCAGACCGCCTTATGGGATCTCCGCAGCGCAGCCAAAATCGCCGAGACCCATGGCGAGGTACGATTCGCGGCCTCCAACCTCGTTCGGTCTCCTGGACGAAGACCGGCGTGGTATCTTTGAGAACGAACCGCCGCATGTGGGGGAAAAGACTCCCGACCCCTATTCTTGCATGACTACGCAACTCTGGACCCTCGGTCATTCGACCAGACCACTTGAGGAATTCATCGGTCTCCTCCGGGCGCACGGGATCGGAACCCTCGTCGATGTCCGGCGATTCCCCGTGTCGCGACGCCATCCGCAGTTCACCGCCGAGCCGCTCGCCAAGGCTCTCCAGGACGCCGGTGTGCGCTACCTCCTTATGCCGGACTTGGGCGGGCGGCGGAAAAGTCGGCCGGATTCTGTGAACCTCGGATGGCGGAGCGACGGTTTCAGAGGCTACGCGGACTACATGCAGACGGAAGCGTTCTGGAGGGCATTGGTAGAACTGATGGCTTGCGGCGAATGCGAGCCCACCGCGATCATGTGCGCCGAAGCCGTGCCCTGGCACTGCCACCGGTCGCTGATCGCCGACGCGCTGGTGAGCCGAGGCTGGACGGTCCTGCATATTCTCTCCGCGACCGAAGTGACACCGCACCAACTGACCCCGTTTGCCCGTATCCACGACAGGAAGGTGATCTACCCGGTGAAATAGCCGGTCCCTCAGTGCGATCCCGCCGACCGCGCCCTTCGCCGGCCTGGGCAAGCCATCCCTTGGAGCGTTTCGCCATCCCCCGGAGTTGTCCCCGCCGTTTCGCTCCATTAAGATGCCTCCGTTCTCATGTCCCGACCTCAATCTGACGAGGAAGACCTGATGAACCCCACCGGAGAGCGTGCGGCCCCCGCGAGCGCCACCCTGCCGCAGAAGACCGCGTACCATGCGGTGGCGGAGGAGATGTGGGAAGCGCTGCGCCGGCGCGCGGCGGGTGCCGCCGAAGGCCCTGCCATGGGGATGGTGGTTCAAGGCGGGGGCATGCGGGGCATCTATTGCATGGGCGTCCTGGCCGCCTTGGAGGAAATGGGCTTCACCGCCTGCTTCGACCATATCGCCGGCGCTTCGG
>JBBIOW010000129.1:0-8468 GCA_037443165.1 Nitrospiraceae bacterium
GATCGAATTCTTCGGCGTTCTCGTCCGGTTCCAGGAACAGGATATCGAAGACGACCGCCTTGGCTCCCGCGTCGCGCAGAAACCGTACCAGGTACCCATGCCGGTCGCGCGGCCAGGGCCAGCGGCCGAACGCCTCCAAACTGGCTTCGTCCACGGCGACCAACACGATATCTCGACCGGCTTTGGCGGGATCGGCGTAGATCCGGAAGCGATGGTCGAGCGCTTTGAGCTCCGCGATCTCGAGCCAGCCGGTCCGATGCAGCGCCAGCGCCAGAACGAAGACCGACAGTCCCACGGCGGTCGCGATCAACGCTTTCTTGGCCGACTTGGAGAGTTCCATCAACCTCGGTTGGTGCGGATACGGAAGCGCTCCCGCGCCGCCGTCCGCGGCTTCGTGAGGACCTTGTCGTGCTCTCGGAAGCGGGCATTCGCCCGGAGGGAGGTCCGCCGGAGAACATGCGGCCCGACCGTCGTGAGCGCGCTAAGGCACGTCCTGGGCGCAGCGGAACCCGAGGGTCGGCCCCCAGTAGGTCATCTCGTCCCAGCTCCGGTAGCTGGCGCGCAGCTCGAGCGGCCGCTCGTTCCAGTCCCCTCCCCGCAACACGCGGAAGGAACCGCGGAGCGGCCCTTGCGGGTCGCGGGCGGGCGACATCTGGTAGAAGTCCTCGGCATACCAGTCCTTCACCCACTCCCACACGCTGCCGACGAGATCATGGACTCCATAGGGCGAAACGGTGGCTGCCTGGCTGCCGATCTTTTCCGTGCTGTTTGCGCCGGCTTTGATCTCGCCGTTCTTGGGACGGCCCTTGATCATGTCCTCGCTGTTGCCCCAGGGATAACGCCGCCCGTCCGTCCCGCGCGCAGCCTTTTCCCATTCAGCCTCGGTGGGCAGGCGTTTGCCGCGCCACTCGCAATAGGCCCGTGCCTGCGTCCAGGTGACGTTGGTGACCGGATGCTGCGCCCGTTCGGGATCGTCGAAGGCCTGCCGATCTTTGGGCGGCGTACAGCCGCCGCCCTCGACGCACTGGCGATACTGCGTATTAGTGACCTCGTACTTGTCCAGCCAGTACGAGCTCAGGTACACCCGGTGCATCGGTCGCGCGTCCGGCAGGCCGTCCTCCGCCCCCATCAAAAACTCGCCGGCCGGAATCAGCACCATGCCTTCCGGCGGGGTGATCCCTTGCTGGACCAGCTTGCGCAACTCTTCTTGTTGCACTGCCTGCAATTGCTGATTGACTTTGGCGATCTCTGGCTCGTCGTCGCCGCTCGACGGCTGACCCTGCGGAGGCGCGGGCTGAGTCTGTGCGGCCGTCGGAGGAGTCTTGTCGGGCCTCGCCGACCCGCCGGACGGCTGATGAATCGTCTGTCCCGTCGGAGGCGCCTCGGCTACCCGCACCGTCTCGATCCTGACCGAGGCCCTCATCAAGTCGCGAACCAGATCGGCCTCGTCGCCTTTCGCCTTGCGCTCCTTGCCGCCTTTGCCGATCGACGTAAAATCGAAGTCGGGAATGTTCGCCAGCAGCGGCGTCGCATAGCTGATCGGCACGGCGAAGGCCATCCCTTCCGGCACAATGCCGGAGGGATGGCTGAATTTGGTCGTCACGATACCGATGACTTCGCCCCGGCGGTTGAACACCGGGCCGCCGCTGTTGCCGGGATTGACCGCCGCATCGACCTGAAACACCCGCTGCACGCCCTTCGTGCGGACGGCCGCCACGCGCCCGCGGGTGACGGACACTTCCCGCAGACCGAACGGAAATCCGACCGCGATGACCTCCTGATCCAACCGCACCGCCCCGGCATAACCTAAGGCTGCTTCGGACAGCCCCACGGTTTCGATTTTGAGCAAGGCCAGATCATGCTCCGGATCGGCGCTGATAAGGATAGCCGGCGCGCGGAATTCGCCCGGCGTCACGACCACGATCCGTCGCGCGTTCGAAACGACGTGATGCGCGGTCAAGATATACCCGTCCGTGTGCACGATGACGCCGCTCCCGGCTGGTTTTTCCGCCGGAAGAGCAGGACGTTCGGCCGCCCCGATGAGCCGGGCTCCGCCCGCGATCGCCAGCGTCGCCGTCAGTGTCAGCAATGCCGTCCGTTTCATTTCCGGATGGGAATCATCACGCTGATCGCCCCCGCGTTCTGGCCGAGCTTCAAGCCTTCGCGCGGATACCCGGTGCGATCCAATTCACCCTTCGGCTCCCCATGACAATCGAGGCAGTGTCGGGTCGTATAGAGCGGAAACATCAGCCGCAGCCAACCGCTTTTGGTCGTCACCTCGCTGATCACTTTCTCGCGGGGGAATGCCGGATCGGCGAACGCTTGCAACGCCGCCCGTTCCGCCGCATCGGGCGCATTGCGAGGATTCCGCGGAGACAAGGACGTCTGCTTCAGGCGCACGCCGGTCCGCTCGGTGAACCGGGCGGCCACCCGCGCGCCGAAGACGGCCGGAATGAATCCCTTGAACCCGACATCGGCTCGATTGATTTCCGGCTGCGCGTCCGCGACCACATGCTTGCTGACCACGACCAACTCCCTGAGCAACCGCTTAGCGCCGTTGGGAATGCGGGCTTCGTCCAGATCCTGCAGATCCACGCCGGATCGGCTCCGGAACATGTCCACAAGTTGGCGCTCGAAAACCTCGGGCGTAAATCCCTTGTCGCCTCGGCCAGGATCATCGAAGAGAGATTGGTTGTCGTTGATGACGGCACGCCCGGAATCCAGCAGAATCGCCAGCAGGCGGGCGGTATGCTCGAATTCCAGAACGGCTTGGAGCGGGACACCGGCGTCCGGGCTCCGCTCACGGGCCGCGGCCGCCTCGCGTTCACCTCCTCCGCAGGCCATCAGGGTCATCAGCGACGCAACCGTCAAGCACAGGCGGCGAAACATCGTGTCGATCCCAGGAGCCTGTCTGACATTTGCTCCTGGCGCGGACGCTCGTGAGGTGAAGCGGTGGACGGATGTTCCCTCGCCTGATGATCAGGCGAGAGAACATCTCGGTGTGGATGGTACTTTTGCCCTCCCGTGAAGTCAAGGCCGGGCGGGCCAGATCGGGAAGAACTTCAGCGACCTCGATGGATGTCGACCATCACGTTGTCGGCATCGAGTTCGATCGTAACGGGCATGCCTTCCTGGAGTACGGAGAGCTTGCTGCCGGCCAGCGGGTCGACCTCATAACTTGCCGGCCCCTCGGGAGTCGAGAGCTGGATTTCGCTCCAATACGGATCGGAGTTGCGGACGGTGCCGGCAATGAAGCGATGATCCGGGAAAAACCGATCCGTGCGCGAGGCGTCGATCAGCACGTTCCCCGAATCCACCAACAAATTTACCTGCTCCCCGACCTTCGCTTCATGCAGTCCCACCCGATCCGCTTTCGACGGGCTGATCGTCCGGGGCTGCAGCCCTTTCTCGGTCTTCACGAAGAGAATTCCCGAGCGGATCTTGGCAATCACCCCGCTGAATCCGTAATGAGCGTCCTGAACGAACGGGGCCATAGGCTGGGCATCCACCGGCACGGCCGCCATCGCCAGGAATGCCCCCAGTACGAGGAAAGACAGAACGTATCGCATCACGTCACCTCCCTTTCCCGGAGACATGCGGGCAGAGCCGAAAGCCACATCTTCCGACCATCCCTCGTCTATCCACACGGCCGAGCCCGCACCCTCCGCTTCATTTGACCAAACGGCTCGACAGCCCTCAGAACCCGCCGCCCGGTGGAGGCGGAACCGCAATCCCGTATTCCTGAACAGGCGTGACCATCAGGGCGAAGTTGAGCAGTTCATCGGCCGCGATGTCATTGATCCCGTGCTCGCGGTTCCGCAACATCTTGAACCACTTGCCCATCTCGGTCCTCACGGTGCGTTGATCGCCGCGCGCCAAAGCATCCTTTACCAACGTGAGCTTTTCCTGGTAGGGCTGCCAGTTGGACGCCGGATAATTGGTCTTATAGAAACTGACGGAATTGGCGATTTCATCCACCCAATTGGCCTGGGCGAGCGCAAGACTCGCGGAACACAGTAGCACCGCACAGGCGCTGATCACCACCAGAGACAGACTCTTCCTGTTCATGTGCCCCTCCTTTGCTGTTCCTCGACCGTTCCCGGTCAAACCGGTATCAGCTCTTCCGCTTAAAACGAGATGGCGGACTGGGTGTCCGATTCTCTCGCGTTCTCGAAGTCCGACAAGTCCGGGCCTTTCAGGTTCTTCAGATCGATCTGGAACGTTTCGCTGTCGGGCACCTTCATGGGTTGCTCGGCGCCTTTCCCGAGTTCACCCGGCATCGCCTCGGTCGACTTCGAGGTCGACTCCTGGCCCGGCTTCTCCTTCTTGATCTCGACCGGAGGACCGGTCATCGCGCCTGACTGTTCAGCCGCGAGCGCGACCGGCGCCAGCATGAACCAGACCGCGACAAGCGCCACCGTCATCAAGGTCAGGCCTATGATGCGACCGTATGTCATGGTGCTCACCCCCTTCGTTGTAAAGATTACGTTGACACGTGGCCTGTGCCCAGGCCGCGCTGGTCGTTCATTTATTCTAATCATGGACGAAACGCGCGGCCATCGCCGGAACGGTGGATTTTCTATCGCCCGATCGGGTGATGGCCTCACGCGCTCACCCGGAGGCCCCGGGGTCGTACACATCGTCGATCCAATAGTCGCAGCCTCCCTCCTTGCACGGAGGCCCGCCCTCGTAGGGCGTCTGTAACATGTGATCGGGGACGCTCATCGGCCTTTCATGACCGACTCCCAGCTCGATCGCGCCCGCCGTCGTCCCCGACTCCGCCGGTTGGACGCCCAACGTAAAGTTGTACAATTCATCCGCCGCGACATCGCTGATGCCGTGCGCCCGCTCCTGGAGCATCTTCAAAAAGCGGTCCGTTTCCAGCTTCACCAGGTGTTGATCGCCGCGGAGCAGGTTCTCGTGGATTCTTGTCAACTGCTCTTGATAAGGGGCGAAATCCGTAGCGGGATTGTTCGCCTTCTCAAAGGCCACCATGCTCTGGATTTCCTCCACCCAGGTCCCTGCGGAGAGCGCCGGTCCCGCGAAGAGCAGGCACCAGGCGCCCGCCATGGTCAGCAGCAGGGCCGTCCGTCGTCGAATCGCCTGTGTGTTCATCTCGGCCTCCTTGTGATTCTCTTTCCCGACCCCTGCTCATCCTCTCTACGTTCTCGTTCGTCGATGACCGCAGACGCATCGGCCTCGCCCGCGATCAATGTGCGGAATGCCCCTCGCCCGGCGGCGCGCGGGAACTCGTCCAAGACACCCTCGGCACGACGTCTCTCCTTTTTCCCGTAACCAATCCATCCGAGCGTACCGGTCATTATAGGCGGCGAAGGAACGACGGACTATTCCCGCGAGGGTGGATTTTTTCTCCATCGTTCGGGTGAGAAGACGGGAAGAGGAGGAGAGAACGTCTCGGTTATTTGGCGTTCAGGTACGCGAGCACCGCTTCGACGCGACCTGTCACGCCGAGTTTGCGGTAGATGTGGTGCAGATGGGTCTTGACCGTGTCGGCGGAGACGCACAACTGGTCGGCGATTTCCTTGTTCCCCCGCCCCGCGGCGGCAAACGCCAGGATCTCGCGTTCCCGCTCGGTGAGCGCCGCGAGCCCGCCGGGCTCCTCCGTGCGGGCCCGGTTCACGGCGGCGAAGGCCGTCCGTGCGAACCCGTCCGGCATGAAGGGCGAAAGCACCGTTTCGTCCCGCGCACTGGCGCGGATGATCCGGAGAAACTCCTGGTGATCGGCGTCCTTGAGAATATAGCCGCAGGCTCCGGCCCGGACCGCCGCGACGATCCGTGCATCATCGTCGTGCACGGAGAGCATCAACACTTTGGTCTCAGGCAGGCAGCCGCGGATCAATCGCGTGGCGGTGACGCCGTCGAGCTTCGGCATGTCCACGTCCATCAGCACCATGTCGGGCTTGAGCTGCGTGACGAGGTCGAACGCCTCCCGCCCGTCCGTAGCCTCGCCAAGCACGGACAGGTCCGGTTCCCGTTCCAGCAGCAGGCGCAAGCTCTGTCGAAACAGCCGCTGATCCTCGGCGATCACAAGGGTGATAGGCATAGCGCCTCTTGATTGGCCGGCAGGAGGATCGAGAACACCGCCCCGCCCTCGGCGCGATTCGCCGCCCAGATCCGGCCGTGATGGGCCTCCGCCACCAGCCGGCAGAAGTGCAGCCCCAGACCCCGACCGATACGCAGGTCGCGGCCGTCCTTCTTGCGGAAAAACATCTCGAACAGGTGCGGCAAGTCTTCGGGTTCGATCCCCGGCCCCTCATCCTCGACACGGATCAGCACCGCCGACTCGACCCGGCCGGGCCCTTCCGCGCGCAAGTCGACTTCGGGTTGCGCTTCAAGCGTGACCGTGATCCGGCTTTCCGGCGGCGAGTACTTGAGCGCATTGTGGATCAAATTCATGGCGACCCGCTGAAGCCGGCGACGGTCGGCCGTCATCCAGACCTCCTCATGCGGCACCCGCAGACGGATGATCACATCTCTTGCTTCCGCTTCGCTCCGGAACAGTTGCACCACCTCCCCCAACGCCGCATTGACCGAGAACCGGGAGGTAATGAGCGGCAGGCCGGAATAGCTTTCCTGATAGACATCCAGCATGTCGTTGATCATGCCCAGCAACAGGTCCGTGGTAAACCGAAGGTCCTGAAACCAGCGCCGCTGGGGTTCGGCCTGCAGTTCTTCCCGCTGGCCGAGCAGCTCCAGCGTTTTCTTGATCCCCGCCAGGGGATTCCTGATGTCGTGCGCGAACATCGAGGCGAATTGACTGAGCGAGGCGAGCCGCTCGGAACGCAACAGTTGCCGCTCCAACTGCTTCTTCTCGGTCACATCGCTCAATTGCAGCATGACGGAGGCGTCGGCCCCGACCGGTTCGACAAGAACGAGATCCGTTTCCATCACCAGGACGGCGCCGTCCGCCGTCCGCACCCGCAGGTCCGCCGCCGTGTTCTCTTCACCGGTCTCCAAAACTTTCCGAAAGGCCTCCAGGAAAACCGCGCGGTCGGCTTCGACGAACAGATGCTCCGCCTGTATGCCGACCAACTCTTCGGCCCGCCGGCCCAGCTTCACCTCGGCCCGGCGATTCGCGCCTTGCACGACCCCCGCGGCATCGACGAGTAGCTTGGCATCGACCGAATGGTTCCAGAGCATGCGGTAGTGCGCTTCGGATGTCGCCATTTCGCGATTCGCTTTTTCCAATTCCCGCACGTAGCGTTGGCTCTCTTGAGATGCACGCTCCAACCGTTCGGTCAAATCAGCGAAGCTGGCCGCCAAGGTGTCAATCTCCACGATCCCCGAGGGCGGGGTGGCGAGCGGCTTAGGGAGAGGCCCTTGCCCGATCGACCGCACGTGATCCACCAGCGCATTGATCGGCTTGACGATGCGACGCGCCAAACGCCAGCGGAACAGGGCGACGAGGCCGACCGCGCCGACCCAGAACGCGGCGAGCTTCCACGTCAGCGCGACCAACGGAGCGTAGGTCTCCCGAGGATCCTGCCTCACCAGGATGTACCAGATCCCGTCCGGCGCGATCTCGGACGGCAACGAGACGGGCGCGATCCCCACGATACTGCCACGACTCCCGTGCGTATCGCTTTCCACCTCAAGCCATGTAGCGCCCCGCCTGACCCGGCCGGATCGGTCGCGCAGCGCCTGGATACCCACCGCCTTTCGATGCCACGCCGGTGGGAGCACGGGACAAGCCAAGACTTCCCCCTGCTCTCCGACTAGCATCACATGGCCCGTCTCCCCGATCCGGCTGCGCAAGACCGACGCGAAAAGTTCGTCCTTGCCAATGACGACCTTCAGCGCGCCGAGCGCCGCGCCGTCTTCGTCAAGGATCGGCACCGCAACCTCCCAGAAGCCACGCCCCGATTCGTCGACCCTGAGGTCCCCAGCCCAGGGACGTCGCTGCTCGAACACGACAGGCCACCACGGCTGGCGCTGATAGTAGGTCCTCGTCGCGTCGCTCGTCACTCCTCCGACCGAGCGTCCCTGACGGTCGATCACCACCAGAGAGCGGAAGTATTGGCGCTGTTCCTCGCGCCATTTGTGAAACGCGGGTTTATCAAGGACCAGCCTGGACCCTTGCCTTGCGGCGCTCTGCACATCCGGCAGGGCGCTCAAGCGTTCGACCCATTCGATCTCTTTGGCCAGAATCAATCCGACCTTGTCGGCGCTTTGGCGAGCGAGTTCCTGGAACGTCAGACCGATCGACGCCTGGAGGGAGAGCTTCGCCTGCCAGTAGGCATATGCGAGACCGATCGTACCCGAGAGCAGGCCGATCGTGAGGACCGAGAGCGTGATCAGACTTTGGAGACTGATCCGCCTTGTCATGGAAGGGCGATGGGGCCGTTGCCGCCTTGACTGCGACGATCGGGCCGGTCGCGCAGAGAAAAGGTTTTTAACCCGCATTATTCATGAACGCTTCTGCTGCAATCGCGGATTCGCTGCTGGGC
>JBBIOW010000130.1:0-8424 GCA_037443165.1 Nitrospiraceae bacterium
TTCAATGCGACCAAAAAGGTCAAGGAAAAAGGCGGACACTTATTCTCGATTTTAGGAAAGAAACATACCCCCGTGCCGTCGGCGGTCGCCGGCGACATCGTGGCGATCGGGAAATTGAAAGACACTCAGACCGGCGACACGCTCTGCGACGAGCACGCCCCGATTCTCTATCCGGGGCTTCAATTGGCGCGGCCTGTCATGTCGTTCGCCGTCGAGCCCAAGTCTAAAGCGGACGTCGAGAAGGTCAGCCTCGGACTCCATAAGCTCATCGAGGAAGATCCGACGTTGGAGTTCACCCGCAACGCTGAGACGAAGGAAATGGTGCTCAGCGGGATGGGTCAGCTTCACATCGATGTCACCTTCGAAAAGCTCCGGCGCAAATACGGGGTGGAGGTGACCATCCATACGCCCAAGGTGCCCTATCGCGAGACCATCAAGACCGTAGCCCAGGCGCAAGGGAAGTACAAGAAACAAACAGGAGGCCACGGGCAATATGGAGACTGCTGGCTTCAGCTCACGCCGCTCCCGCGCGGGAAGGGGTTCGAGTTTGAAAACAAGATCGTGGGTGGCGCGATCCCGCGGAATTTCATTCCCGCCGTCGAGAAAGGCGTGGTGGAGGCCATGCACGAAGGCGTGTTGGCCGGATTTCCGGTCGTGGACGTTCGCGTGACCGTCTACGACGGGTCGTACCATGTGGTGGACTCGTCGGAACTCGCCTTCAAGATCGCCGCATCGATGGGGTTCAAGAAGGCGATGGAGGCCGCGCATCCGGTGTTACTGGAACCGATGATGAGCGTCGAAGTCAACGCCCCGGAAGATTACGTGGGCGCCATCATCGGCGATCTGAACTCGCGGCGGGGACGCATTCTGAACGTAACGGCGACCGGGGGGATGCAGTCCATCAAGGCCGTCGTGCCGCTGGCCGAGATGCTGAAGTACGACCCGGCCTTGAATTCCATTACGGCCGGCCGGGGGACGTACACCATGGAGTTCCTGAATTATGAGGAGGTCCCTCGTGAACTGGCGGGACGGATCATCGACGAACACAAGGCGGTGAAACACGCCATCGCGCAGTGACGGTCAGCGGTCCGAGGGTTTCAAGACGACGTAGAAAGCCCGGCTCTCGCGGAGCACGCGTAGCAGGATCGTCTCGCCACGTTTGATCTTCGCGATGGCGGCGGTAAACTCATTGACGGTGGAGACTTCCGCCCGGTTGACTTCCTTGATCAGGTCCCCTTCGCGGAGTCCCTCGGCCTGAGCCAGGCTGCCCGCTTCCACCTTGGCGATGAGGACGCCGTTGTGGTCCTTCAACTTGAACTTTTCGGCCAGCGCGGCCGTCAAATCCTGCACATCGATCCCTAACTTCAGCTCGCTCCGAGACTGCGGCAGCGAGGCGACGATCGCGTTTTCCCGGCGCTCGGTCAACGCGACATCCAGCACCGCACGCTTCCCGTCGCGCACGACCTCGATTTTCGCGACCGCGCCGGGAGGCAGGGCGGCGATCAGGCGCGAGAGCTTGTTGGGCGTGTCGATCGCCGTCCCGTCGATCTTGGTGATGATGTCGCCCGGCTTGATGCCGGCCGCCGCCGCCGGATCGTTCTCGAACACCTCGTTCACGAGCACACCTTCCCCTTCGTTGACGCCGAATTTCTTGGCCAGATCCGCTGTCACTGGCTGAATGCCGACGCCCAGCCACCCGCGCACGACCTTGCCTTTGACCAGCAACTGCTGGATCACCTGCTTGGCCATGTTCGCCGGGATCGCGAAGCCGATCCCTTGGGCGAAATTGATGATGGCGGTGTTGATGCCGATGATCTCGCCGCGCAGGTTGAAGAGCGGTCCGCCCGAATTGCCCGGGTTAATGGAGGCGTCGGTCTGGATGAAATTCTCATAGCGGGACAGGTTGATGTTATCCCGCCCGATTCCGCTCACGACCCCCAGGGTCACGGTCCGATCCAACCCGAAGGGATTGCCGACGGCGAGGACCCACTGGCCCACCTTCACGGTGTTGGAATCTCCGAAGCGCGCGTAGGGCAACGGGCGCTCGCTGGTCACTTTCAGCACCGCCAGGTCCGTGTCCGGATCCTTGCCGATGACTTGGGCGATCAATTTCGTCTTGTCAGATAACCGGACTTCCACCTCGTTCGTGTCGCCAACGACATGGTTATTCGTGACGATGTGCCCTTCGGGATCGATGATCACGCCGGACCCGGAACCGGGAGAATTGGGCAGCCGTTCTCCAGGGAAGTCCTTGGAGCGACCGGGGGCTGAGGCCGGAAAAATACTGACCACTGACGGCTTGGCTTTGTCGGCCAACTCCGTAATGACGCTCTGGATTTCTTCCAGAAGGCGGAGACCGCTCGGTCCGGACGAGGACTCCGCAGCGTTCCCAACACACGGCAGCACGATCGCGAGGATCGTGACCACCCAAAGTACCAGAAGTCGGGTTTTGGAAAGGACTATGTTGTGTGTCACGAGAGCACCATCACATAAAAAGACAAAGGGACGTATTCGATCTGCTGAGCCAAGGTAGAAAGGTCACGCTATTTTAACCGATTGCCGACCCAAAAAGCGGGGCAGGGTCTCCGCGAGATCGTCCTGCGGGCCAAGCAGGATGACCACGTCGTCTGTTCGAACGGTCTGGCTCTCGTTTACAGGCAAGAGGAATGGGCCTCGCAGGATCGCGGCGACTCTGACGCTGGGAGGCAACTCGAGCTCCCGAACAGACCGGCCAACCAGCAGTGACTCTCCAGCGACAGTGACGCGTTGTATCGTTGCCGAACGAAGCGCCAAGTCTTGATGAATTTTAATCAGATCTTCGTGTGCTGCTTCAAGTTTCAATTCCCGAATCTGGCTATCCAGACGAGCGAGGAGGTGGTTCAGGTGCCGGACTTGTCGGGCGGAAGCCTCGAGAGTTCGTTTGACCTCGTCGATTTCCGGTGGCGGCGCAGGGCGGTCGTCCATGTGCGTGCTCCTGTCCAGGATGGCGGAAAGGCGGCGGCCCAGGTCCTGATAGAGCGATTCGAGCTGATGCGTCACGGAGGCAGCTTGCCAATGCAAGCGAAGTATCTGGACCTTTCGATTGACACGCTCGGAAATCGCCAGCGTGATTTCCTGCAGGGCTTTCGCGGTGATAGTGAGTTCTTTGCGGATGCGGGACAGGAATTCGAAGGTCATGAGCGGTTCAGCACAGGAAATAAGCGTTAATAGTCCGATAAGAATGATTCTGTCAACTCATCAATGCAGGCCTCTGCCCGATCTTCGGCTCGGTTCCCCTCCATAGCCGTTTCAGGTTCTCCAGGTGTCTCCACCAGATGAGACCACTCAACGTCAACGTAAACAGTATAAACTCCCAACTCCGCTCGAAGGCCACGCTCGCAATCGGCAGAAACGCGAATGCCGCCAGCGCTCCCCCTGAAGAATACTTCCATACCCCGACCGTCATCAACCAAATCAGCATGGCCAAGAATCCGAGACTCGGCGCGACTCCGATCACGGATCCCAGAGCTGTCGCCACGCCTTTGCCTCCCCGGAATCGAAGAAAAATGGAAAAGATATGTCCCAACACAGGAGAGAGCGCAACTACCAGCGTGAGCGCCTCAGATTCCAGAATCTTCGCCGCTCCCCACGCAACCAGCCAGCCCTTTCCCATATCGCCGGCAAGGGTCAGCAGGCCCGCCTTCTTGCCTGCCACCCGGAGGACATTCGTGAACCCCACGTTCCGACTCCCCGCGGTTCGCGGATCGACCGCGCCCAGGCACTTACAGACCATGACCCCGGACGGAATGGAGCCGAGGACGTACCCTCCGATACTCATTCCGACACCGAGCCAGACACTTTCCATGGAGGACATCGCGAGCCACGTCAGGCTCGCTGACGCGGCTACAATCCTTTGAGGGCGACTTGACGCCAAAAGCTGAGGAGGTATTTGGCGCCGGACACGTATCCCAGCACCAGGGAGACATACAACGTGATGGTTCCCGCCACATGCAGGTTGCCGAATTGCACGAAAGCGGTGTCTTCGAGAACCAGGAACACGACCGCCACGACCTGCAAGGCCATCTTATACTTGCCGGTCAACTCCGCCGACAGAATCATGCCCTCTGTCGCCGCAATGGCTCGGATCCCGGTCACGGCAACCTCGCGGGCGATGATAAGGATAGCCACCAGCGCGCCCACCCGGTCGTATTGCACCAGCAAGATCAAAGCGGAAAGCACCAACAACTTGTCCGCGATCGGGTCCAGCAGCCGTCCCAACTTGGTGATCTGCGAGCGCCGGCGGGCCAGGTACCCGTCCAACATGTCCGTGACCGCGGCCACGACAAACACCACAGCCGCCGCCAGCGAGCGCGCCGGCGTTGGCGTCACGAACAGCATCACAAAGACGGGAATCAGCAGAATGCGGGAGACCGTCAGGAGATTCGGCAGGTTGACATTCATCTCCTGCACGGCTGATTTGGCCAGCCCGATCCCCGCTTGCTTCCACACTTCGCTGACGCGCATCCCACCCGCCTACTGCTTGTTCCAGCTCTTTCCTCTTCCGAACTCTGCCCGCGACAAGCATCCACCGGTCCCGTAGCCGGAAGTGGATCGATGCTCCTCTTATACAATGCCGTGTTTGAGCAAATCGTGCAGATGAATCACACCGACAATCTGCCCGGTCGCATCCACCACCACGAGTGATGTGATCGAGAACCGCTCCATCAGATGCACCGCGGCAGTCGCCAAATCGTCCGGGGCGATGGTTTTAGGATTCCGGCTCGCGAGGTCTCCCGCCGTCACGTTGCCCAGGTCTCCGCCGCGCTGGAGGAAGCGCCGCAGGTCGCCATCGGTGATGACTCCCAGCAGCCGGCCGTCTCCGTCGATAACTGTGGTCATCCCCAGCTTCTTGGCCGTCATTTCCAGAATGGCGTCATGACCGGACGACTGGAAGCCGACACGAGGGAGGGCGTCGCCGACATGCATCAGGTCGCGCACCTTCACCAACAGTCGGCGGCCCAATGTGCCGCCCGGATGGAACAGCGCGAAGTCCTCTTGTTTGAACCCGCGCTTCTGAAGCAGCGCGATGGCCAGGGCGTCTCCCATCGCCAAGGTCGCGGTCGTGCTGGCGGTGGGCGCCAGGCCCATCGGGCAGGCTTCCTCTTTGACCGACACGTCCAGCACCACGTCGCTGTTTTTCGCCAAGGTAGACTCGGTACGGCCGGTCAGGGTCACCACCGGAATACCCATCCGTTTCACGAACGGCAACAGTTGAAGGACTTCTTGAGTTTCCCCGCTGTTCGAAATGGCGACCAGGACGTCCTTCCTCGCCAGCATGCCCAGATCGCCGTGAATGCCTTCGGCCGGGTGCAGAAAGAAGGCGGGGGTCCCCGTGCTCGCCAGGGTCGCGGCGATCTTTTGGCCGATCAGCCCGGATTTGCCCATGCCGGATACGACGACCTTGCCGGCGCACCGCTGCAAAACATCGACGGCCTCCGCGAAGCGATGATCGAGCCGATCGACGAGTGCCCGGATCGCCTCCGCCTCGATTTCCAGGACGCGTTTCCCCTGCTCGATGCTCATGCCCGGTACCTCAGGCTTTAGGACCGACGGCGTCGCAGATGCGCAGCACTCGCTCAAGCAACGCTTTCAATTCCGAGAGGGGTACCATGTTGGGGCCGTCCGAGAGCGCCGAATCCGGATCGGGATGGACTTCCATGAAGAAGCCGTCGCATCCGGCCCCCGCCGCGGCGCACGCCAGCGGCGCGACGAATTCCCGTTGCCCGCCGGATTGCGTTCCGGCTCCGCCGGGTAATTGGACGCTATGCGTGGCGTCGAACACGACCGGGTAGCCGAGCCGTCGCATGATCGGCAACGACCGCATATCGACCACCAGGTTGTTATAGCCGAACGAGGAGCCCCGTTCGGTCAACAGGATGTTCCGAGTACCGCTGTCTTCGAGCTTCTTGACGACGTTTCCCATCTCCCACGGCGAGAGGAACTGCCCCTTCTTCACGTTCACCGCACGTCCGGTCCTAGCCGCCGCCACCAGCAGATCCGTCTGCCGGCACAGAAAGGCGGGAATCTGCAGCACGTCCACCACGTCGGCCGCCGCCTGCGCTTCTTCGACCGTGTGGACGTCGGTCAGCACGGGAACGCCGACCCGCTCTCTCACCTTCCGCAGCACAGCCAATCCCTCATGAAGTCCTGGACCGCGAAAGGAGTCGATCGAGCTGCGATTCGCCTTGTCGTAAGACGACTTGAAGATGTACGGCATGCCGAGCGCCTTGGTGATCTCCGCGATCCGCGCGGCGGTCTCCATCGCCAAGCGCTCGCTTTCGATCACGCAGGGACCGGCAATCAAGAACTGGCGGTGCGACGCGCCGACTTTAAACGGTCCCAGATCGACCTCGTACATCGCCTCGCCTCTCGTGTTTCGTCCAATGCCGGCGTTTCAAACCACAGCCGGCGCTGTTCCGCGGGACACCGCGCGCATCTTCCCATTCAGCGCCCGCATTTCCTCCGCAGCGACGCCGCCACAAACGCGCTGAAGAGCGGATGAGGATGGTGCGGCCGCGAGGTGAACTCCGGATGAAATTGCGTCGCCAGAAACCACGGATGATGGGGCAACTCGACGATCTCGACCAGCCGTTGGTCCGGCGACAGCCCGCTCAACACCAGACCGTGACGGGTCAGCGCGTCCCGGTAGGCGTTGTTGAATTCGTACCGGTGCCGGTGGCGCTCGCGCACCTCCGACACGCCGTAGGCTTTGTGCGCCAGGCTCCCCTCCAGGAGACGGCAGGGATAGGCGCCCAACCTCATCGTGCCGCCCTTGTCGTGAACCGAGCGCTGGTCGGCCATCAGATCGATGACGGGGTGCGGGGTCTGCGGATCGAACTCCGCACTGTTGGCGCCCGCCAGGCCGGCGACGTTCCTCGCCAGTTCGATCACCGCGCATTGCATGCCCAGGCAGAGACCGAAGAACGGAATACCGCGCTCGCGAGCATAGCGGATCGTTTGAATCTTGCCTTCGATCCCTCGCGCCCCGAAACCGCCGGGAATCAGGATCCCGTCGGCGTCCCGCAACATCTGCTCGGCCCCCACCCGTTCGAGCTCCTCGGACTCGATCCACCGGATGTTGACGCGTGTCTCGTGATCGATGCCCCCGTGCACCAACGCTTCCGCCAGACTCTTGTAAGACTCCTTGAGCCCGACGTATTTGCCGACCAGGGCGACGAGGACCTCGTGCTTCGGGTACTTGATCTTTTGGACCATCGCGTCCCACTGGCGCAGATCCGGGGGACCGGTCGCCAGGCGCAGTTGCCGCACAATCAGCTCGTCGAGCCCTTCCTTGCGGAACACGATGGGCACTTCGTAGACCGTTTCGACGTCTTTGGCCGTGATCACGGCGTCTTTCTCGACGTTGCAGAAGAGGGCGATCTTGGCTTTGATGTCGGGCGGGAGATAGCGGTCGGTCCGGCACAACAGGATGTTGGGCTGGATGCCGATCTCGCGCAGTTTGTTCACCGAGTGCTGGGTCGGTTTCGTCTTGAGCTCGCCCGCCGCCCCGATATAGGGGACCAGCGTCAGGTGTACGTACAGGACGTTGTCTCGTCCGACGTCGTAGGGCATCTGGCGAATGGCTTCCAAAAACGGCAGGCTCTCGATGTCGCCGACCGTGCCGCCGATTTCGACGATCGCCACATCCGTCCCTTCCGCCACCCGCCGGATCGACTGCTTGATTTCATCGGTGATGTGCGGCACGACCTGCACGGTCCCGCCCAGATAGTCGCCCCGGCGCTCTTTGGTGATGACCGAATGGTAAATCCGGCCGGTCGTGTAATTGTTCTCACGGGTGAGCGTCAGCGAGGTGTACCGTTCGTAATGCCCGAGATCCAGGTCTGTTTCGGCTCCGTCGTCCGTGACGTAGACTTCCCCGTGCTGATACGGGTTCATCGTGCCGGGATCGACGTTGATATAAGGATCGAGCTTCAGGAACGTGATCTTCAGCCCACGGCTTTCCAGCAAATTGCCGATGGAGGCCGAGGCCAGGCCTTTACCAAGCGATGACACCACGCCGCCGGTCACGAAGATGAATTTGTTCATGGCCGCTGCCTCGTCAAGATCAGTCTCAGCACCGCGCCGCCTCCCATTCTCGCAACGTTCTCTCGGCCTTGAGCAGGTCTTCCGGCGTGTCGATCCGCAGGGACGCGTGTCGCGTTTCCCACACCCGGATGCGGATGCCGTGTTCCAGCGCCCGGAGTTGCTCGAGCTTCTCGGCGTCTTCCATGGTCCCGGTCGGCAACTCGGCCAGTCGAAGCAGCGTCCGGCGTGTATAAATGTAAAGACCGAGGTGCATAAAATGAAACCCGTGCCGGCGCACCCCGACCGCTACGACCCGCACGCACGGGAGCGGCCCCCGGGAGAAATAGACCGCGACGCCCC
>JBBIOW010000131.1:0-8231 GCA_037443165.1 Nitrospiraceae bacterium
ACAGACGCGGATTGAGGCGATTCACGAAGGCGGACACCACCCAGGGAAAATCGAGCGGGGCGTAGCAATGTTCGGCGATCCCCGCCAGGCGCTGGTCCACCGCTTCGCGTCCCGTCTCGGTGACGGTGGACACCACAAGCCGATGCGCGGGATAGCGGCGTGCCAACGCGAGCACGAGCGGCACAGCCGCCGTGACCTCCCCCAACGATACGGCGTGGAGCCAGATAACTGGTTTATCTGGTTGGATTGGTCGAGCACCCGCCGCACCAAATAAACCTGACAAACCAAACGAACCACACAACCCGAGCCGTTGCAGCAACCCCCTCCGGCATCGCTTCTTGGCCAGCAGAACGAGCAGGATCATCGGAGAGGCGAGGATCAGGAGGACGTTGTAGAGGAGATACCACATTGTCAGATGTGATGCGTGATGCGTGACGCGTAAGACAGAAGAGGCGAGGAGTTAGGAGAGTACCGAGGCATATAGATCTCTCTTACCCATCACGCCTCACGCATGACGTTTCACGTCTTTGTCAGCTTCCGTGGTCAGCCGGTTCAGTGCCGCTTCCAGTTCAGCGCGCTTCAGCTCCAGATCGGAATCAGTCGCATCGGCCGCCACCCAGATGGGCTGTCCCCATCGAAAGAGCCCTCGTCCGAACGGAAGCGGAACTTCGAAATGATCCCAGCTTGCGAAGACTTTTTTTTTGAGCAGCTAAAGGTCACAGGCACGATCGGCAGGCCGGTCGCCTTGGCCAGTTGCACCACGCCGAGCTTGGCCACATACCTCGGCCCCTTTGGCCCGTCCGGCGTGACGGCGAGATCGGCGCCCGAGCGCCCCACCCGGATCAATTCACGCAAGGCCGCCGCGCCCCCTCGCGTGCTGGAACCCCTCACCTTCGGAATGCCCAGCCGTTCGGCGATCCGCGCGATCAGCTCGCCGTCGCGATGCTGGCTAACCAGAACGTACACGCCGCTCCCTCGGTAAGCCAGGGGCATCATGAGCTGGCGGTTGTGCCAGAACGCAAAAATGACGTGGCGGCCTTCTTGCCGCAGCTTCTCGACAGCCTCGGCTCCCTCATATCGGATTCTGGTGAGGGCGCCCAACGTCCGGATCAGCCACGCGCCGAGCGGCGGAAGCACCGTCAGTTTCAGCCGGGTCAACATCGATATCACGACAGGTATTAGGCGATGGGCGATGGGGAGGAATCCTCTCGCGTATTGCCTATGGCCCTATAAGCCCGCCACGTCTTGGAATTGCATCGCATGGAGCCGCTTGTAGAGTCCGTTGTGGCGGAGCAGCGTCTCGTGCGAGCCGATCTCGACGATCCGGCCCCGGTCCAGCACGACGATCCGATCCGCATTTTGGATCGTCGAGAGCCGGTGGGCGATCACCAGCGTCGTCCGGTTCCTCATCAGATTGGAAAGCGCCATCTGGACCACGCGTTCCGACTCCGTATCGAGCGCTGACGTGGCTTCATCCAGAATCAGGATCGCGGGATCGCGCAAAATCGCCCGCGCGATCGCCAATCGCTGCCGCTCGCCACCGGACAGTTTGACGCCCCTCTCGCCGATCAGCGTGTCGTAACCGGAGGGCAACCGCTCGATGAACTCGTGGGCGTAGGCCAGCTTGGCGGCTCGAACGATGTCATCCGTTGTCGCGTCCGGCCGGCCGTAAGCGATGTTCAGGGCGACGGACTCGTCGAACAGCACCACGTCCTGCGACACGATTCCGATCTGCGCCCGCAGCGATCGGAGCGTACAGTCTCGGATGTCCACTCCGTCGATCAGAATCCGGCCCTCGGTCGGCTCGTAAAAGCGGGGCACCAGGCTCACGAGCGTGGTCTTGCCGCTGCCGCTGCTGCCGACGAACGCGACCGTCTCACCGGCCTGAATCGAGAGGTCGATCTCGGACAGCGCATCCAAGCCGTGCCGCTCATAGCGAAAGGTGACGCCTTTGAATTCCAGCGCGCGCGTGATGGGAGACAGCTCGACATGCCCGCGGTCCCGATCCTGTTCGGTGTCCAGATCCAGCACCTCGAACACGCGTTCGGCCGCGGACAGCGCCTGCTGGATCGTGTTGTTCGCCCCGGAAAGCTTCCGGATCGGCGTATAAGCCATGAACATCGCCGCGAGAAACGAGAAGAAGGCCCCGGGCGTCATGGCGTCATGAATCACCAAATAGCCTCCGTACCACACGATGCCGGCCACGCCGATTACGCCGATGACCTCCATGTGGGAGGACCCGAGGGACGAGACCTGAATCGCCTTCATCGTCGTCCGCAAGAACGCTTTATTGCTGGCTTTAAAGCGAAGCGTTTCGGTCTCCTCTCGCCCAAACGCCTTCACCATCCGGATGCCCGCCAGGGACTCCTGCAGCAACGACGCCATGTCGCCGATCCGCTCCTGCCCTCTCGTCGCCAGATTCCGCAGCCGCTGCCCCATGCGGACCATCGTGTAGGCGGACAGGGGGATGACGACGATCGAGAGGGCGGCCAATTCCCAATTCTGATAAAAGATCACGCCCAGCATCGCGAGAAAGGTCAACCCCTGCTGGAAGATATCCTTTAACACCCCCGCCACCGCGTTGGCCATCAGGTTCACATCGTTGATGACACGCGACACGAGTCGGCCGGACGTGTTGGCGTCGTGAAACCCGACGGGCAGGCGCAGCAATTGGCCGAACAGCGCCTGGCGGATATCCGTGATCACCTGATTGCCCACGTAGTTCATGAGATAGTTTTGCCCGTAACTGAAGACGCCCTTCAGCACGGCCACGGCCAAAATGGCGAGCGGCAGGACGATCAGCAACGTCTCGTCCTTGTCGATGAAGATGCCGTCCAGAACCGGCCGCACCAGCCAGGCGTAGGCGCCGGAGAGGCCGGCCACCAGCGCGGCGCAGACGAACGCCGCCGCGAGCCGGACCCGGTAAGGCTTCAGGTAGCCGATCAGCCGGAGAAACTGCTTCATACGCGACACTCCGACAGCACCACTTCGGCGGCGCGGCGCGACGCCCCCGGTTCGCCCAGCGACTGCCTGACCGTGCGAAGCGCGGTCTTCATCTCGTCATACGCGGTCTTGTCGGTCAGCAGGCGGAGCGCTTCCCGGTGCAGCCGTTCAGGCGTCGCCTCCTGCTGGATCAGTTCCGGCACGATCTTTCGTCCCGCGACGAGATTCACCAGCCCGATGCAATCGACCCGGATGAGAGCGCGCGCGATCCAGTACGTCGGCCAGGGCACCCGGTACAGGAGGATCATCGGCGCGCCGACCACCGCCGCCTGGAGCGTCGCCGAGCCGGAAGCGACAAACAACAGATCCGACGCCGCCATGACCTCGTTGGCCTGGTCCCGCTGCACCCGCACGATCACCGGCGCGTCGGCTAAGAGCTCACGAATCAGATTATCCCGGATCGAGGACGCCTGAGCCAGCAGAAACTCGACTCCTGGCCGCTCGGACGCCAGACGCCGGGCCGTCTCCAGCATGACCGGCAGCAACGACCGGACTTCTCCCTCCCGGCTTCCCGGCAGCAACCCGACCACCGTTCCCGCCCGATCGACGCCGAAGCGTTTGCGGAGTTCAGCTTGGTCGAGGGAAGGAGCCACGGCATCCAGCAGCGGATGCCCGACGAAGGTGCAGCGGACGCCGGCCCGGCGATACAGCGGCTCTTCGAACGGCAGAATGACCACCACATGGTCCACCCGCCGCTGGATCCATTTGATCCGGCGGGGTCGCCAGGCCCAGATTTGCGGCGCGATGTAGTACAGGACCCGCCGCCCCGCCGCCTTCGCCACGCGCGCGAAATGCAGATTCAGGCCCGGGTTATCGATCAGCACGACGAGGTCGAAGGATTCCGTGCGGAGCACGCGCCGGACGGCCAGGATCCGCCGGAGCAGAACCGCGACGGTCGACGGACCGACCAGGCCGATGATGTCGAGATGCGGAACGCCGGGCACCAGCTCCACTCCGGCCGCCCGCATGGACGCCCCGCCGATGCCCAGAATCGAGAGGCCGGGGTCCAGCGCTTTCAGCGCCCGAGCCAGATTGGCCCCGTGCAGATCGCCGGACGCTTCGCCGGTGATGATGAGGATGCGTGGCATACCGTTAAGCTGGCAGCCAACGGCGGGCAGCTAACAGCCGATTCCTCTGCATGATCCCGCTATTCGCTATTCGCGACCTGCTGCTCGCTCGTTGTGTGTCGCCGCACGAATTCGCCGATCGCCTCCAGAATCTTATGGGCCAGCTCCAGCGCGGCGGCCCCGTCCTCGCCGGATACGACGGGACGAGACCCGGTCGACACGGCGTGCAGAAAGGCCTCGAGCTGCAGTTTGAGCGGTTCCTCATCGCTCCCCTGGACGTTCTGGATGTCGAGCGTCGGCCGTTCACCCGCCTTCGCCAACCGCCGGCAGATCATCCCCTGGCGCGAGGAGAAATCGATGGAGACATACCTGTCGCGCTGAAAGACCCGCAGACGCCGCATCCGGTTCATCGACACCCGACTGGACGTCAAATTGGCCACACAGCCACTGCCGAATACGATCCTGGCATTGGCGATATCGATGTTGGGCGAAAGCACCGGCACGCCGGCGGCGCGTATCTCTTCCACCGGACCGGGCTCGAATGAAAGGACCAGATCGAGATCATGGATCATCAGATCCAGAACCACGTCGACGTCCGTGCCCCGTTCGCCGAAGGGGCTCAACCGGTGACATTCGATGAACCTCGGCCGGCCGATATGGGACCGCACCGCCTGCATCACCGGATTGAACCGCTCGATGTGGCCGACTTGCAGGAAACAGCCGCGCTTCCGTGCCAGATCGACGAGGTCGCGAGCCTCCGCGGGTGTGACCGCGATCGGTTTCTCGACGAGCACATGCCGGCCGGCTTCCAAGCACGCCTTCACCACGGCGTAATGCGCCGACGTCGGCACGGCCACGCTGACCGCGTCCACTTCCTTGAGCAACTGTTCCTGATCGAGGAACGCCCGCGCGCCGTAGCGCTCCGCGATCGATCGGGCCCGTTCCGGATTCACATCCATGACGCCCACCAGCGTCGAGCCGGCCAGGCCTGCGTACAGGCGGGCATGATGCTGGCCCAAGTGGCCGACTCCGATGACACCGGTGCGTAGCTTCTTCATACCGCCATCTCACTTGGCAGCCCTACGATCGCGATGCCCGCTTGCTCGGCCCTCCGCAGCATCTCTTCCCGATCCAGCAGCACACTCTTGCCCGCTTCCAGCGCGAGCACCGCCGCTTTCACCGACTCCATGACCTCGATGGTCCTGGGACCGACCGCCGGCAGGTCGAAGCGAAGATCCTGCTGCGGCTTCGAGCGCTTGACCACCACCGCGCCCTCCTTGGCCAGTTCGCCTCCGCGGCGGATCGCGCCGTCGGTCCCCTCGACCGCTTCGACCGCCACGACGACCCGGTCTTTCACGACCACGCACTGGCCGATGTCGAGTCGGCCGATCTCCCGCGCCACTTCCCAGCCGTAGCGCACGTCTTCCCATTCCTTTTTGCTGGGCTTCCGTTTGGTCATGGAGCCTTCTTCGACCAGGATGCCCTGCAGGCCGAACGTCGATTCCCGGATCGCGATCCCTTCGCTCTCCAACTCGGCCGCGATGCCTCGAAGGATGTCGTCGTCCTTCCATCGCGCCAACCGGGTGGCCAGCGCCAGCGCGCGGAAATCAGGTCGCACCGCGGTGAACACGTGCGTCTTGCTGATGCCTCCCAGCATGACGGCCTGCCGCACACCGTCTCCCTTCAGCGCGTTGATCAGCTTGTTGAACTGGCCGATCTTGATCCAATGGATCCGGTCCACATGATTCGCCAGTTCCGGATCCGTCTCACCCTCATGCGCCACGGCCGAGACGGTGTAGCCCTGCTTCCTGGCGTTCTCGGCGAAAATGATCGGGAACCGGCCGTTGCCGGCGATCAATCCAATGCGTTCCCCGTGTGCCATGGTGTCCCGTTCAACGGCGGGACGATCGCCGCCCGCTATTGGTCTTCGTGCTCGTGTTCGACGTCGACCGAGCGGCAGATGCCGCGCTTGGTGCCTTCCATGAACGCGACGACCTCCATCACGTCCTTGCTGTCCTTGAACTGCTCGCGCGCCAGCTTGATCGCCTCGGCCATGCGATGGCCGGTGCGGAACAGCAGGTCGTACGCGCGCTTGAGGGTCGCGATGCGGTCGCTGGAGAACTCGTGGCGTTTGAGCCCGATGTAGTTGATGCCGTACATCCGCGCGCGGTAGCCGCCGGCCGCCCGCATAAACGGCGGCAGGTCCTGGCCGAGCGCCGAACACCCGCCGACCATCGCGTAGGCGCCGATCCGCACGTATTGATGAATGCCGGACAGGCCGCCGATGATGGCATGGTCCCCGACCGTGATGTGGCCGGCCAGGCTGGCGGCGTTCGCCAGGATCAGATGGCTGCCCAGATGGCAATCATGAGCGACATGGACGTAGGCCATCAGGAAATTGTGATGACCGATCGAGGTCAGCCCGCCCCCCTGCACCGTCGCGCGATTGACCGTGACGTATTCGCGCAGGATGTTGTCGTTCCCGATGACGACGCGGGTCGGCTCACCCTTGTACTGCACATGTTGCGGGGGACCGCCGATCGAGGCGAACGGAAACAGCTCGCACCGCTCGCCGATCTCCGTCCACCCTTCCACACACACGTGCGACATCAGCCGAGTGCCGCGCCCGATCTTGACGTGCTCGCCGACGACGCAAAACGGTCCCACGACGACATCCTCGGCCAGCTCCGCCTTGGGATGCACAACTGCGGTCGGATGAATGTTCACTCGTTTCCTCCTGCGTCAAGCGAACCGCTAACAGCGAATAGCAACTTCGGGAAAAGCCCCTCGGCTATTCGCTGCTGGCTACTCGCTGCTAGCTAATTTTTCCTCCGTCACCATCGCGGTCAATTCCGCCTCGCAAACCAGGTTCTCTTCCACATACGCCTTGGCCTGCATCTTCCAAAACGGCGGCCGCTTCTTGAGCACTTCGACCTCGAAGCGCAGTTGATCGCCGGGAATGACCGGCTTGCGGAACTTGGCATGATCCACTCCCGTCAGATACACCACCGGACGCCCAGTCTGCGCCAGGGATTTGAAGGCCAGCACGCCGCCCACTTGGGCCATCGCCTCGAGGATGAGCACGCCGGGCATGACCGGGCGGTTCGGGAAGTGCCCTTGAAAGAACTGCTCATTGATCGTGACGTTCTTGATGCCGACGACCCGCCGGTCCAGTTCCAATTCGCGAATCCGGTCGACCAGCAGAAACGGATACCGGTGCGGGAGCAAGGTTTGGATGTCCACGTTCTCCATGTTCTCCATCGCTGCCATCGACGCTGCCTCCTCAGCTCGGTTCAAGAAGGTTTATTTAGTCTATCGTGTTTCTGTGGTGCGGAAGCATCTCGATCCGGCCGACCAGATAAACCAAACGAACCACATGAACCAAACAAACCGGTGCTGCTACCGGTTCTGCCGGTCGAACTCCTTGACCACTTTGTCCGTCAGATCGATCCCCGGCTGATGATAGATGACGATTTTGATGTTGGCTTCGTTGCCCTTATCCAGCACGGCGGCGTACCCTTCCCGCTCCGCGACGGCCAGCGCGGCCTTCTGGATCTTCTTGGAATATTCCGCGACCATCTCGCGCTGCTTCTCCTGCACCTCGCGATTGAACTCCTGCACGCGACGCTGATAGGCTTCGAATTTCGCGCGCAGCAGTTCCTGCTTTTCCCGTCTGGCAGCCTCGCTGAGCGTGTTGTTCTGGTCTTGGAGCGATCGTTCGATCGCTTTCAATTCTTGATCATCGGAGTCGACGATTTTCTGGCGGATTGCAGAGAAGCTCCGTAGTTCTTCCAGAGCCTGTTTCCCCGTTTTGGACTTTTCCATGACGACCTGCTGGTCGATCACCGCCACTTTGAACGACTCCGCCGCCGACGAATAGCCCGACCAATGTTCCAGCAACGCGACGCAGATCACCACCACCTGCAGAAGAGTTCCCGGCTTCATCCTCCGCTCCTCATCGGTTTCGTTCTCACTTACTCGCACAATGCCCGCGTCTCATCCCGGAGCTTGATCGTGGAAGAGCGAGAGGCAAGGGGATCGGGACGAGGGGGAGGAAACTCCGACCTCTAGCCTCGAGCCTCTGGCCTCGGGCCTATTGTTTCAGAACAGTCCTCATGAGCCTTCGGCTCACCCTGCAGGATGAACATGCGGGTGGCGTCG
>JBBIOW010000132.1:0-1106 GCA_037443165.1 Nitrospiraceae bacterium
TCGCTCTCGCACGCCAGGGTAGCGGCCAACAGCCAGACAAGCGCACCCATCGTCGCAAGGCCGATGATCTCGACCATGGTCACACCTGTTTCGGTGCCGTACGCCTGGTCGAACGTTCCGCGCTCAGGCCGCGTGTTTGCCGCTCGTCCGAGTCGTCTCAGCCTGTTTTGCCGGAACATCGCCAACTCCGGCCAGGCTATCGCGCGGCTTCCTCGCCCGGGAGTACAGAATCTCCATGCAGACGAAGAACACGACCAGGAGCGCGACCAGGCCCGCCACGATTCCCCAATATCCCCAGGACATAAGCAATTCACCCGCGTATGAGGCCACCATCTCCATCCGTCCCCATCGCTGCGGAGCGCCGCCTGGGGCGGCGTTCCGACGGATCTGCCCCTAGGCCGTCTTTCGATACGCCTGAGTCGGCTCCGGCCGGATTTCGCCGACCACCACTCCACGCTCCCGCTCGGCGGCGGGCAGCAGGAGCCCGGCAAGGAACAGCCCGATCAACCCGATCGAGGCTGCGAACAAGTATCCGACCGGAATCTCCGGCCAGGACCGCGGCTCAGTCACCGGGACGGCCGTCCGTCGAGCCAGCGGCTCGGCCGCCTCAAGCTGCGCAAAGAGGTCCGCTCGCAGTTCGGTTCGAATGGCCGCAATCGCCGCGCTGGCGACCTGCCCCTGGTTCGCGGCGCGCGCCTCGTCGTAGCCGGCTTGAACTTTCGCGACCTGAACAACCGCCGCCCCGATTTGCTCCTGCGCCCGCTCGAACGCGCCCGCACGGTGCCGGCTGGCGGTCATGATCAGCTGCCCCAGATAGGGTTGCCAGCCGTTTTGGAACTCTTCGTCCATCCGCGCGCCCAGGGCCTGCGCCTGACGAATCATCCGCTTGTTAAACCCGCTCTCGTATTGGGCCGGCGAGAGCACGCCGCTCCGGACCCCTCGTTGGGTGAAGTTCACGATCGCACGACCCATGACCGTTTGAATGCGACCGGCCTCGTCGGCAGCAACCGCGGCGGCATGCGAACGGATCGCGTGGATGTGCCTGAAAGGATCGGTCGATAACCAGTGCTGGGTCATCGTCGCCCGATTTAAATCCGAGACGGCGG
>JBBIOW010000132.1:1116-8178 GCA_037443165.1 Nitrospiraceae bacterium
GCCAAGTTTTCGGCCGCAGCGCGCTCAAGCAGATACCCCTCCACGATAGCCTAGCCGAGCGCCGGCTGGACCCACTCCATGCCGGCCATGATGCCGGTCGAGTGATTCAGCGAGACCGTCTCCGGGCCGGCGGCCTCCAAGGTCCCGTTTGCCGAAATGAAGACAGCATATCCTCCAAGCAGCGTCGCGCAGAGTCCGATCACGACCATTAAATCGACTGGTTCCAGCGTCCGCCTCATGGTCACCTCCCTGATAGACGTCCGACTTTCGCTCTGCGACAAGTACGGATACCTGATCGCTTGCCGTCCGCCGACGACACCACCATATGTGACGCAAGCTCGGTGCCTATCGCAAGACTACGGAACCCGTTGATCTGTTGAGAGCCGTATGAATTCCAACCATTTTGGCTTGGTTGATTCCAACCAGTCGCGCGCCAAATCCACCACATCCGCCGGCGTGACTTTGACCTGAGGCGTCGCGTTGGCACCATGTTCCGGATACACGTGGGAAGGACTGTGTCCCCCGGTCCGGCACAGACACAGGCATAGGGGATCTAGGGCCAAACGGCCCTAGGCAGATTCCGCTTTCAGCAGTATCGTATCTCTATGTTTTCTTTACGAACTCTTCTGGGTTCCCGCAGCATTCCGGTCAACGCCGTTACGAGTTCGGCGGACACCCGGTATTTTCACGCTCAGTCCTTTGCCCAGTCGGTCAAATCTCTTAGGCCGAACGCCGCGACCGATAGGCTTCTTCATCGCATCGCGCTCAGCGTGAGCACGTCCCGAGCCGCAGCAGGAGCATTGATCTTGGGGATCTTCCTGTTGGATCTGTTTACGCCGTCGGGTTCTGCGGTCTGGATGCTCTATCTCTTCGCTTTGTGGCTTGCTTTTCGGTCTTCAAATCGACGGTTCCCTCTCGCGGTCTCCGCCGTCTGCACTGTCCTGATTGCAGCGGGCTATGTTCTGTCTTCGCCCGGAGAGCCTGTCCGGTTTGCGCTGGTCAACCGCGCGTTGGGCGTGCTCGCCCTGTGGACGCTGGTGATTTTGGTCCGTCAGCGAGCCGACATGGAAGACCGACTTGCGGAGAGCGAACGACGTTTTCGGCTCTGGGCCGACGCGGCGCCGGTCATGATCTGGGCGGCCGGTCCCGATGCTCAATGCACCTTCTTCAACAAACCGTGGTTGGACTTCACCGGTCGTCCCCTGGCAGAGGAATTAGGGAACGGGTGGGCGCAAGGAGTGCATCCCGAAGACCGCGACCGCGGCTTCACGACGTACCTGCGCGCCGTCGAGGCGCGGGAGCCGTTCCGGATGGAGTATCGTCTCAGACGGGCAGACGGCGAATATCGGTGGATCCTCGACACTGGCACGCCGTTGTTCTCGTCCGACGGTTCGTATGCGGGACACGTCGGGTCCTGCATCGATATCTCGGACTATCGGCTCACGCAGGACAAGTTGGAAGACCGGATCCGGGAGCGCGAAGCCCTCTTCGCGTCGTTCATGGACCACCTCCCGGCCTTCGCGTGGGTGAAGACCTCCGACGGACGCTACGTCTATGCGAACAAATATTTTTGCGAGGTCTTCGGGCTCAAATCCGACAAAGTGCTCGGACGCACCGACACGGAGCTGTTCCCGCCCGATACCGCAAAGCAATTCGTGAAGAACGATCGGTACGTTCTGACCACCGATCAAGAACTCCGGACCATCGAAACGTTTCGGATCGACGGCCGACAGCGTTACGGCTTGGTCCGCAAGTTTCCGATTCGGGACAGGGGTGCGATGCGACTGGTCGGCGGCGTCGCCCTCGATATGACCGAGGCGAAGCTGGCGGAAGAGGCGCTGCGGGAGAGCCGGGAACGATTCAGCAGCGCGTTTCGCGACGCGGCTATCGGCATGGCTCTGGTTGGTACGGACGGCCGGTGGCTCCAGGTGAATCGGGCCCTTTGCCAAATCGTCGGGTATTCGGAAGAGGAACTCCTGACGACCACGTTCCAGGCCATCACCCACCCGGACGACCTTGACGCCGACCTGGGATACGTAAACCAGATGTTGCGCGGCGAGATCCCCACCTATCAAATGGAAAAGCGGTATTTTCACAAGCGTGGCCACATCGTCTGGATTCTCCTTAGCGTGTCTCTCGTTCGCGACCAGGAGGGAAAGCCGCTTTACTTCATCTCCCAAATTCAGGACATCACCCAGCGCAAGCTGGCATTGGAACAACTCCAGGCCGCGCATGACCGGCTACGCGACATGACCCGCAAGCTCGTGGCTGCCGAGGAAGAAGAACGGCGACGGCTGTCGCGTGAACTGCATGATGAGTTCGGACAGGCCCTGACCTGTCTGAAATTCGACCTGGTGGCGGTGATCAAGAGCCTCTCTCAGGGCGGAGCCGCCGTTCGACCTGCCGAGGTGACGGACAAAGTCCGCGCCATGGCGAACCTGGTCGACGACATTATTGAATCGACCCGGCGGATCGCCACCGGCCTCCGACCGAGCATTCTGGATGAACTGGGTCTGGCGGCCGCCATCGGGTGGCAGGCGCACCACTTCCAGACCCGCACCGGCATTGTCTGCGAGACCACCATCGATCCGGGGCTCGCGCAATCCCCCGTCGAGGCGACCCTCTCCATTACGATCTTTCGCATTGTTCAAGAGTTGCTGACCAACGTGCACCGGCACGCCCAGGCAACCCGCGTACGCATCGCTCTATTCGAGAAAGAGAATGGGCTGGTCTTATCCGTGCAGGACAACGGCAAGGGCGTCGAACCGGCTCGGACCAGCGGCTCGGCGACGCTCGGTATCCGAGGCATTCAAGAGCGGGTGACGCTGCTCGGCGGCGAGTTTTCATTGCATGGCGAACCTGGACGGGGCACATCGGTGGAGGTGACGCTTCCCCGCCGGAAAGCAACGAGGCCGGAGAGGTCTGAACGATGAGCTTGAAGCACATCCTTGTCGCAGACGACCACGCGATTCTCCGGCAAGGACTGAAACAGGTGCTGGCCGAGGAGTTCGGCGACGCCTTCATCGGGGAGACGGGCTCCGGACAGGGAGCATTGGAAAAGCTCCGATCCCAACGATGGGATCTCATGATCTTGGACATTAATCTGCCCGACAAGAGCGGGCTGGATGTGATCAAAGAGGCGAAGGCCGTGCAGCCTCTCTTGCCGGTTATCGTCTTAAGTATCTATCCTGAAGATCAGTACGCCATGCGCGCGCTCAAAGCAGGAGCGGCGGCGTATCTCAACAAGGAAGCGGCCCCGGATGAACTGGTCGACGCCGTGAAGACCGTGGCGCAGGGCAGGAGATACGTCAGCGCCAGGCTGGCCCGTGAGTTGGCCAAGAACGCCGGCGACGAACCCGCCGCGCCGCTGCACGCAACCCTGTCCGATCGTGAATTTCAGGTCCTGAGCTTGATCGCCAAAGGCAAAACCCTCAAAGAAGTCGCCGAAACGCTGGGACTCAGCAGCAAGACCGTCAGCACGTATCGCGCTCGCTTGCTGGCCAAGCTCAGCTTGCCGACAACGGCCTCATTGATTCGGTACGCCATCGAGCAGAGGCTGGTCGAATAGCGTTCCCCCGGCCATTTTTCCAAAAGCACGATGCGTAGGATTAACCCTACTCAAAATGACACTTTTCCGTGGACGCTGGAGATTCCTCAGCTATACTTCAGTTTAGGTTGACTCGGCACTGCATCGAAGAGAAGCGTCGACGCAGGTCAACACACGGCGTCTCCGACCGGCGCAGCCGCTCGGAATGACCGGACTCACGATTCAAGGAGCCGCACCATGGCCAGGATTCTCGTTGTGGACGACGAACAAAGCATCCGGGATCTGCTCGATACCATCTTGCGCCGGCGCGGGCACGATGTGCTGTTGGCCGACCAAGGCCAGAAAGCCCTCGAACTGTTCCAGCGAGAACGGCCGCATGTCGTGATCCTGGATCTTCACATGCCGGGCATGAACGGGATCGCCGCGCTCAACCAGTTCCGGACGATCGACGCGCAGACACCGGTGATCATTCTGACCGGTGTCGGGACCGAAGCCATGGAACAACAGGCCCGGACACTCGGGGTGACGGACTTCCTGCAAAAGGGCTTCTCGCTCCATGCCCTCGGAAGCGCACTCGATCGGGCGCTGAAACAAGCGAATCCTACGGCTTCAGCGTCTCCTTCCGTGGCGCCTTCGACGGCAAAGCGCTAGCGCGTCAGGCCACCCCGGCAAGCAACCATGGCGCACGTGTTGATCATCGATGACGAGCTTCCTGTGCGGACGGTGCTCCGCGCCCTCTTGGAGCGCGAAGGGCACACCGTTCTGGACGCGCCTGACGGCCGGGCCGGCCTCGCTCTACTCCGAACGTCCTCAGTGGACCTTGTGCTGACCGATATTTTCATGCCGGAAAAAGACGGTATCGAAGTCATCATGGAAATCAAACGCCGCTGGCCTCATTCGAAAATCATCGCGATCACGGGCGGGGGGCAAACCGGACAGACGGAATTGGTCCCGGCCGCGCTTATGTTGGGCGCCACGCGAATGTTGCAGAAGCCGATCGCCAAGAAAGCGCTCATCGACGCGGTCGCCGAGGCGCTCGCTGACCGAGCCGTGGGCGGACCTTAGACAGACACTCAGCGCGCGGCATTCCGGCGACGTCCGGCACAGGCACCGCGTGACAATCCGAGTGGCAACATAGGACAGCCTCCTATGATCAATCGACGCCAACACACACGCTACAAGGTCGCCTTTCCGAGCACGTTTCATGGAGAGCGTGTCGACGGGGAAGGGATCGTCGTCGATATCTCGACCGGCGGTTGCCGGATCGCGAGCGAGGCCTCCGTCTTTACCGGCGACTACATCGGGATCGCCATCCAGCTCTCCGGTGAGACCGCTGTCCTGACCGTGGACTTGGCAGCCGTGCGCTGGTCGATCGGCAAAGAGTTCGGCGTTGAATTCATCCGCATACAAGCGGACCACCAGGAGCGCCTGCGCGCCATCGTCGCGCAGTTGGAGCAGGCCTCCGCGCACCTGCAAGAAATCGCCTCCGGAAGCCCCAATGCGGTCGTCGCCGAGGAGTGTCCTAATCAGCGATAGTGAGGCCGTCCGCGCCGGCGACCCGGTCAAGCCGACGAGGCAAGGACGAGAGCCCGACCTCTCCTTTCCTCTGGAAGACTGACCGATGGATCACCAGTCGCCCGACAAGACCGCCGCACAGGTCGAGACCTCGCTCATTTCCTCAACAGGTTACAACCGCTACCAGCTGATCCTCCTCCATACTCTCGTCACCATCGTCCTTTGTTACCAGCTTCTGTTCAGCAAAGATCCGCTGCTTCCCTCCACCGTTCTGGACCTTGTCGCCCTCGCGCTCATCGGCACGATCATCGGATTGAGCGTCCTGCCGCCGAGCCTGTGGGCCACACAGTGGCTCGTCTGGGCGCTGGTCTTGTTCGACACCGGCATCACCACCGTGGCCATCTACCTATCCGGACACGCGAGCGCCAACTTCTACGTGGCGTATTTCCTGATCATGCTCATCGCCGCTTTCGCCCCGACCTTGCCGCAAATGCTCGGCCTCTCGGTGATCCTCTGCCTCTCCTATGGCGTCATGTTGTACCTGGAGACCGGCGAACTCGGCGTCCTGGGCGAGAGTCACTGGCTCCAGATTCCCATTCTGCTGATTCTGGCCATCTTCTACGGGAGCACCAACGAGAGTGCGCGAAAGCTCAGCCGCGACAAGACTCTGCTGGTTGAGCAGATCAGCGAGCGCAAGCGCGCCGAAAAGGCGCTCCGCGAGAGCGAGGAGCGCTATCGCCGCCTCGTGGAAGTCTCGCCGTACGCCATCTTCATCACCAGACGCCATCGCATCGTCTTCATGAATCAAGCATGCTATCGGCTCTTAAAGGCCGCCAGTCCGGACCAGATCATCGGGCGCTCGCCGTTCGACTTCTTCGATCCGGAAGACGATCCCGCCGTCGTCAACACATTCCGCCGGGCGCTCAGGGAAGGACGACATCTTCCGCTGATCGAGCGACGGATCCTGTGTCTCGATGGAACGATCATCACCGCCGAACTCGCCGCCTCTCCACTGACCGATCACGCTTCCGCGGCAATGCAGGTGATCCTCCACGACATTACCGAACGCAAGCATCTGGAAGAGCAGGTCCGCCAGTCCAAGAAGATGGAAGCCGTGGGACAGCTCGCAGGCGGCGTCGCGCACGATTTCAACAACATGCTCGCCATCATCGCCGGGCACGGCGATTTGTTGGCCGAAGACTCGACGTTGACGGATGATCAGCGACGCAGCATCGAACAAATCAGGCAGGCCTGCGTACGAGCCTCCTCGCTCACCGCTCAACTGTTGGCTTTCAGCCGGCGGCAAGTGATGCAGCCGAAGGTCTTGAACCTCAATGACGTCGTCGCCAACGTGGAGCCGATGCTGCGACCGTTGGTCGGCGAACACATCACCCTGTTCACCGTCCTGTCGCCGGGCTTGGGCCATGTCAGGGCCGATCCGAATCAGCTCGAGCAGGTGCTGATCAATCTGACCATGAACGCCCGCGACGCGATGCCAGACGGCGGGACCCTGACCATCGAAACCGGCGGCTGTGACCTGGATGAGGACGTGATCAATCGGCAGCGCCTCGACGCCCGGCCGGGCCGATATGTGTCGCTTCGCGTGGCCGACACGGGAGTCGGCATGGACGAACAGATTCTTTCCCGGATCTTCGAGCCTTTCTTCACCACGAAACCGAAAGGCAAGGGGACCGGATTGGGCTTGTCCACCGTGTACGGCATCATCAAGCAGAGCGGCGGTACCATCGCGGTGTGCAGCAGACCAGGCCAGGGCGCCTCTTTCACCATCTATCTGCCCCGGGTTGAAGAGCCCGCCTGCGCGGACAACACGGACACCAAGTCACCCGACGCCTTCGAGGGAACGGAAACCGTGCTCGTCGCCGAAGACGAACCGGGAGTCAGAAGTCTGGTGCGCGACTCCTTGCGATTGAAAGGCTATACGGTGCTGGAAGCCGGCAACGGGACGGAGGCCTTGGCTCTGGCTGAACGACACTCGGGAC
>JBBIOW010000133.1:0-2734 GCA_037443165.1 Nitrospiraceae bacterium
GGGATTACTGGGAAGTCGTCAGGCCGTGGGCGATCGCGTACTTGGTCAATTCCGCCGTCGTATGGAGGTTGAGTTGCTCCATGATCTGGGATTTGTGGAACTCGACGGTTTTCGCCGAAATGTTGAGCGCTTTGGCGATTTCCTTGTTCGAGCGCCCCTCAGCCACGAGCTGCAACACCTCACGTTGGCGGAGGGTCAACGAATCGCGGCGGGAGGCTGGACTGCTCCCACTGTCCAGCAGCGAGTGGATGAGGTCCTTGGTGATCAAGGGCGTGATGTAAAAGTGGCCGTCAAGGACGGAATCGATCGCCTGAATGAGTTCCGCGCCCGCCGACCGTTTCAAGAGATATCCGGATGCGCCTGCTTTGAAGGCTTCGTTCACGTAGGCCGGGTCCGCATGCATCGTGACGAAGACGAGTTTGACATCCGGCATCAGCTTCTTCAGTTGGCGCGCCGCGTCGATCCCGTTCAGCAGCGGCATCGAGATGTCCAGCGTCACGAGGTCGGGTTGAAGCCGGGGCGCGACTTCGAGCAGTGCGCGACCGTCCTCGACCGTACCGACCACCTCGTACCGCTCGCCCAACAGCTTGCGGAATCCTTCCAAGACCAGCGTGTGGTCGTCCGCCAACAGCACCCGAGGCAATGCACTCATGAGCTCCTCCCGGGCACCGGGATCCACACGCGCACCGACGTGCCCTGGCCAGGACCCGACGCAATGTCGAACGTTCCGTTCACGAGACGCACCCGTTCCTTCATGCTGACCAGCCCCAGTCCGGTCTGCCGGCGCTTCACGAGCTTGAGGTCGAATCCGCAGCCGTTGTCCCGCACGGTCAGGGCCACCCCCTGTTCGACGCCAGCCAGTTCCACATCGACGCAGGATGCGTTGGCGTGCCGGCTCGCATTGCCGAGGCTTTCCTGCGCCACCCTGTAGAGACAGGTGGACACCGTCTGCGGCAACGGGTCGGCGACGTTGCGCAGCACAAAGGTGCCCTTGATGCCGGTCCGCCCGGAAAAATCGTCGATCAGGCGCTGCAGCGCGATCGGCAGCCCTAAGTCATCCAGGATTGAGGGATGGTATTGGTACGCCAGGTGTCTGACGTCGTCCGAGAGTTCTGCCAGACGCTCCTGAATCGTCCGTAGCCCTCGGCCGATCCGTTCTGGGGAGGACGGCAGGCTCCGCTCCAGCGTTTCCACTTCCACCGTCAGCATCGCCAGCCGCTGGTTGACGTCGTCATGCAGGTCGCGGGACAGGCGCCGCCGCTCTTCTTCTTGTGCGGTCAACAGGCGGGCGGCCAGGGCTCGCAGTTCCTCGCGGCTCTGCCGCAGCGCCTGCTGGCTGGCTTCGAGGGCTTGCTGCGCGCGTTTCCGGTCCGTGATATCCGAATGCACGGCGACCCACACGGTTCCGTGCTCCGGATGTTCCAGCGTGGAGATGCTGGCCCAGGACCAGAACGGCGTTCCGTCTTATTTTCGGTTGAGGATCTCCCCTTTCCACCCGCCGACGGTATCGAGCTGACGCACGATGTCGTCGGCCGCCTCGCCCGGCGCGTTGATGATCCCCACGGGCTTCCCCGTCAGTTCATCGGAGCCGTACCCGAAGATGTGTTCGAACGTGGGATTGGCGTACACGATGGTCGTATCGCTCTTGCGGACCAGACAAATCCCCTCGGCCATGTTGGCGGCGACGACGCTTTGGAGGCGGAGGGCCTCCTCGGCCTGTTTACGCTCCGTGACATCGCGCGTGATCTTGAGGAACCCGCGCAGCCGTCCCGACTCGTCCCGCAGAGCCGTGAGCACGACGTTGGCCCAAAAGCGGGAGCCGTCCCTGCGGACGCGCCAGCCTTCGTCCTCCACGCGCCCCTGGGCGGCGGCCTGTTCGAGCTGCCGTCGAGGCTTGCCGCTCCGCTCGTCGTCCGGCAGGTACAACCGGGCGAAGCTGCGGCCGATGATCTCGTCCGCCTTGTAGCCGATGACGCGGGCGGCGCCGGCGTTCCAACTGGCCACTAGCCCCTCGCGGTCCAAAAGAAAAATCGCATAGTCCTGCGTGCCCTCCACCAGCAGGCGAAAGCGCTCCTCGCTGGCGCGCAGGGATCGTTCCGTCTCCATCCGTTCCGTGATCTCGGCCACCAGCGCTTTGTTGACGCTCGCCAGTTCCGACGTCCGTTCCTGGACCCGGGCTTCCAGTTCGTCGTAGGCGCGGCGGAGAGATTCTTCCGCCCGCCGGCGTTGCAGAAAGAACAGCACGGGGGTCCAGATGACGAGCACGCTGAACAGCCGATTGGTCAGGACCATCCACGTCGGCACGCCGGCGATCGTCGGACTGAACCACGCGCCCAACGCGTCCAGCCCCGAACAGAGGCCCGCGACGAAAATGGGAAACCTTCGGCTGGAAGAAGCAAAGGCCAGAATCACAACGCCGCTGTATAAGACGCCGTCGGCCACTCCCAGTGGAAGCGAAAGGTCGAGAAGAAACAGGCCGAGAATCAGCCCTGTGACTCCGAGGACGAGGGATAGGTCATTGCGCGAGGTCATTCCGCCGGCACACTCCCGTGCGGGGAATTATCCTCCCCGGTCGTCGGCCTATTCAAGTGCGGGACGGCGTCGAGGGTGGACAGCACCACCGGAGCCGCGAACGCCAGGCGGTCGGCTCGCCGGCGGCGCGGCCCGCCCGGGCCCGGGCGCTCGCCCACCACGGTGCGCGAGTCGCTGAGCGTCTTGACGAACTGGGCCACCG
>JBBIOW010000133.1:2744-8156 GCA_037443165.1 Nitrospiraceae bacterium
ACCGTCGGTTACGCCGAACCGGGTGCGGAACAAGTGGTGAGGGGCGAAACGGACACGCTGGGTCGACCGGTGTACCGGCCTGCGACGTGCGAACGGCTCGTTACTGACCGGGAGCGGCGGCGCGGCTCATGCTGACGGCCTTGACGATTTTGGCTTGCCGGATGGACTCGAGAAAGCGGTCAGGCGGGCCGACCGGCCGCGGCACTTCCACCGGATACCAGCCGGCGTTGACGGAGCCCTTCCGGCCGTGGATCTCGTCGATCAAGTGCTGGATGCTTTCTTCCGACGTCCCTTCTTGGAACGTCACCCAGAAGGTAAACGGTTGCGCCTGAGGATCGGGGCGCGCCTCGGCGATTTGCGTGGATGCGGCGGAATCCTTGGGCTTTCCGGCGACCGCAGGGGACTCACCGGATGCCGGAACGGCCTTGGACATATCCATGCCCGCCGACTTCAGCCGATTTTTCAGCTCTTGGTTGCTGCTCTCCAGCGTGGCCATCTGCTTGCTCAACGCCTCGTTGGCCGCGATCAGGGTTCTGAGTTCGTGGCGCAACTGCTCGCGCTCCAGATCGGCCCGGCTCAGGAGCAAGCGGGTGAGGTGTTCGACCTCTCGGCTGACAGCCTTGTTGCGGTCGCCGAGGTTCTGCTGCACGGTCAACACGCTGTCGTTGAGCTTCTGTTGCGTGTCCCCGATCGCGGCCAGCGTTCGCTGAAGCTGCTCCAACTCCTGCCGCTGGGTTTGCACGGTCTGCAAGGCTTCAGTCTGAGCGCCGGCCAGTTGCGTGACTTCCTGCCGGAGGCGATCTACGCGGGCCTGCGTCGCCGAAACCAGCGCCGAGACTTGGCTGGCAGGCATGACCGGAGGTTCGGGTTTCAGCCAACCGGTCATCCGATCGGTCCACAGCACCACCACCGCGGCGGCGAGCGCGACCTGCGTCAGGACCAACATGCGCGGCCATGCCGGTTCGCGGGACCCGGTACCGGAGATCCCGGAAGCCAGCGAAGTAGCCGCCTGCCGGACCCGATGCCACAGCGCCGGAGCGGCCTTGTACGCGACCCGAACCGATCCTCCGTCCATCCGGTTGTGGACGGTGATCTCAATCGCGTCGCGTGAAAGCGGGACGCGCGCGGCGCGGAGGCCGAACTCCGGCGCACACAGGCCGCCGACGAGCACGCCGTCCTCCGTCCGGACCTCCACGGAGTGAACGATCCGTTCATGACAGGAAAAGGCGAAGGTCGGCTCGGTGGCCGCGCAGGCGACCGTGCCGACCCGCTCTTGATTGACGAATACCTGCAGCAGGTCGGGCTCCTCCCGACGCCGCTGGGTCGAATGGGCCTTGAGCGCGTCAAGCAGACGTTGGCGATATTCGCTGAGCAGCCCGTCCTGTTCCATGTCTTCTCCCACCTCCTTGTTCCGGTAGGAAAAAGGCCACCACTCCCCCCTTCTGGCGCGGGCGGATATGGAGGTCGATGCGTGGTTTCAACGCGCCGTTGTGCTCAATGGACTGAAGGTCGCAGACTTCGACAAAACAATCGCGACACATGGCCAGATGCCAGACCCGGTAGTCGTACCCGTAGTCCTGCTGAAACAGCTCGTCCCATTTCTGCCGGGGCAGACAGGGATAGTGCTCAGGTTCGCTCTTCCGGTAATGGGACTGGAGCAGACGTATGAGCCGTTCGGTCTCCGCGTTCACGCGTTCGGGATGCCGTTCCTTCTGCTCTTCCAGCTCGCGCAGCTCTTCCTTGGTGAGACCAAGCTCCTCGACGGCCCGTTGCCAGCCGCTCTGGCGCCACCGTTCGAAGTTCTTGTAGACGCGTTGGCTTTCGGCCATGCCAAGCCCCAGGATTTTCACCACCTGGCCCTGTCCGAATCCGTATACATGGTAGAACAGCGCCATCAGCGCATCGCGGCTGATAACCGCTCGCGATGTAAGCCCATCCAGAAACCGGCCCAACGGGGACAACAAGTCCTTGTGGTAACAGAGCGGGTCCGGCTGACTGTAGTATTTCGCGATCAGACTGTCCAACAAAAACAGCGGACGGCAAGGAACCTCGGTCCGCCCGCAGACCAAAAACCGCTCGATCAGTTCGTAACCCCATCGCAAGGCCAGTTTCTCGTGGGCGATATCGTTCTCCCACTGGCCCGTTTCTTTCAAAAACCGTTTGGTATGGCCAGTGGCGCGGTCGAGCAACTCGGGCATCGCCTCCGCCGCAAAGCGGTCGAACTCCTCCGCGCTGGCGATGACGCTGCTCAACCTGCTCGACACGTCTCGGTCTTCGCCCATCGAGGCTCCTCACGCGACTGTATCTTCCCTCCCACCGGGGGCAGAATGCAATTGGACATTTTTCGGAGTCGTCCGGGTTTTTTGTCCATTGGGCCTCCACGGGGATTTTTGTAAGAAGTTCCCATGCGCCGTGCATGGGGCACGGCGCGATGCAATGAGGAGGGGCTCATATGAGGAAGTTGGCTGGATTGCTTGCATTGGCCGCCGTGTTGGTCTTCGGATTCGCGACGACCGTGACGTACGCCGGGAACGAGCCGGCCCCGACCGAGCAACAGGACAAGAAAGATCCCAGCGGATCGAAGCTCTTGACTGACGAAGAAAAAGACAAGGACAAGGGCGATAAAGGCGGCAAGTTGACGGATGAAAAGAAGGAGGAAAAGAAGGAGAAGGGCGGTCATTGAGCGGCGCGATCTGTCGCGGAAGGGGACACGGCGTTCAGCGCCGTGTCCCTTCGTTGTTTTATAAACCCTTCATCGGGAGAGCTGTCATGAGAGCCTCCGCCGGATTCGCCCTTATCTCACTCGTCGGCTGCTGGCTGGGTCCGCCCGTGACCTTCGCGGCGGATACGAGCACGGCTCCGGTCACCAGCTCTCCCCAGTCGATCAAAGTCGAACTCCTCCGGATCGACGGCGAGTTCTACATCGTCAAAGACGAATCGGGTCAAGAACGGCGACTGCACGTTGGCAAGGACACGGAGGTGTACGGCCAGATCAAACCGGGCGACCTCATCGAAGTCTGGGTTCAGCCCGACGGGCATGCCAGGACGATCATGATCGTCAAGAGCGCGCCCGCCGCCAACTGACCCGTCGTGGCGCCGGCTATCCTTCGCCGGCGGGCCATCGCAATCGTTTCCACTGATGCCAAAAGGCGCCGACAGCCCCGACGGCACCGTTGTGGCCCGGCAGCGGGACCTTCATGTAAAGGTCTGGTTTCACACGTCCGACGGCGACCGGCGCGAAGGCCTTCTCTCCTCCGCCAGCGAACACGGACTGTTCATTGAACACCATGATCCTCTACCGGTCGGGACCGGGCTGAAGCTGGAATTCGTTCTGCCCGACGGTTCATCGGAGCGGCTGGAAGCGAAGGGCATGGTGGCCTGGGTGTGTCCCCATCCCGATCAGTACGCCTTTTCGCGCGGGATGGGGGTGCGCCTCACGGAGGTACCCGAGAGCCGTGGGCTGGAGAAAGCCATAAAGAAGGCGCCGACAGGCGATCCCGCCTCCTTCTCGCACCTGCTCATGCGCTACGCGCGGGCGCTTCAGGCTCGCTGACGCCGGGCGCGGCCTCTCCGATCCTTGCCGTCCTCGTTGGCATCGCCGCTCGGCCTAGGGCAAGGGGTAGGCTACATGGGCCGGAGTGTTGCGTAAGGGTAGCGGTGGGGGTAAACTCGCTTCGGAACTCCAAACAAGGAGGAACCGATTATGACTCGCACGACGATGATTCTGTTCCTGGCCGTATCGGCCGCGGTGGTGACCGGATGCGTCAGCAAAGGCACCCATACGCAGACGCTGGGAGAGTTGGACGAAGCACGGAAAGCGTCGGCCCGGACCGCGGCCGAGCTCGAGAAGCTGAAGAAGGAGTCGGCGGCTGAGTTGCAGGCGAGCCGGCAGGCCAACGTCAAGCTGACGGGCGATCTGGAAGCCGCGCAAGCCGAAATCGGCAAGCTCAAGGAGAACTTCGCTTCGGTGCAGAAGAGCCTGTACGAGGAGCGGGATAATCTTCGGCGGGCGGAAGGCGAGCTGAAGAAACTACGGGACGACTACCAGGCCGCACAGCAACAGATGGGCGACTTCCGGCGGGAGCGCGACCTTCTCCAGGCCAAGGTGGACGAGCTGAAGCGAGACTTGGCTGCCGCGAACAAGGCGGTGGCGGACGCCGAGGCGCGGATCGCCGCCGTGCAAAAAGAGAAGCAGGAGCTGACGGCCTCCCTCGGCGAAGCCCGGGACCGCGCCCGCGATCTCGAAACTAAATTGGCGGCCGAGTCGGCGCAGGCCGCCGCGCTCCGTGAGGACAAGCAACGGCTCATGAGCGGGACCACGACGGCCCAGGAGGAAATCGCCAAGCTCCAGAAACGGGCCGGCGAATTGGAGACCCAGGCGGCGCTGGCCGCGGATTTGACCAAGCGGCTGGAGGAGCGGGATCAGGAGATCGGCAAGCTCCGCCAGGCGGCCGCCGATCGCGACGCCCTGGCCGCCAAGGTGGCGTCGCTGACGGAGGAATTGAACAGGGCGAAGGAACGCGTGACGATCGTGACCGGCGATCTGTCCAGCCTGCGCGACGACGAGGCCAAGCTGCGGCAGGAGCGGGACAAGCTGCAAGCCGCTCTGCAGCAGGACCAGGAGCGGCTAAAAGCCGAAGCGGCTGAAAAGGCCAGACTGGCCGAAGAACGGGCCAAACTGCAGCAGGAACACGACAAGCTGATGGCCAGCTTGCAACAGGAGCAAGAGCGCTTGAAGGCGGAAGCGGCTGAAAAGGCCAGACTGGAACAGGAACGGGCCGCTAAGGAAGCCGAGATCCAGCGGCTGACCAAGACCCAGGAGGAATTGAACAAGGCGCTCCAGGAAGAAATCGCCAAAGGCAACATCAAAATCAAGCAGATCGGGGACCGGTTGACCATCAACATGGTGGATAAAATTCTCTTCGATTCAGGTCAGGCTCGGATCAAGCCGGACGGGCTCAAGGTGTTGAAACAGGTCAGCGACATTCTCAAGACCGTGACGGACAAGCAGATCCGGATCGAAGGCCATACCGACAACGTGCCGATCGGTGTGAAGTTGCGCGAAAAATTTCCGACCAACTGGGAGCTCTCCACCGCCCGTGCGACCAGCGTCGTGCGCTACCTGATCGATGAGGGCGGGGTGGATCGGAGCAACATCGCGGCCGTCGGCTATGCGGATACGAGACCGGTCGAAAGCAACGACAGCGAGGAAGGCAAGGCCGCCAATCGGCGGATCGAGATCACGCTCTATCCGAAGGACCTGTCCGAGATCGTCAAGCAGGTGAAGCAGGCGAGCTGAACAGTCCTGATGAGCCTTCGGCTCACCCGTCTGCCGACAGGCAGGCCCTGCAGGATGAAAAGTCACCCCTCACCCGTACCCTCTCCATCACCCATTGCATTGTGAAGAGCAAT
>JBBIOW010000134.1:0-4141 GCA_037443165.1 Nitrospiraceae bacterium
ATCGACCGCGCGACAAATCTTCTCCCCGCCCACGGAGCCCATGCTGCCACCCATGAACCCGAAATGGAAGACACACAGGGCCACCCGCTTACCGTTGATCGATCCTTCTCCGATCACGATCGCGTCCTTGCGGCCTGTTTTTTCCTGCTGAGCCTTCACCCGCTCACGGTATGGCCTGGTATCGTGAAACCCCAATGGATCCTGCGGCTCCAGTTCCGCGTCCCACTCTTTGAATGTCCCCAGGTCCACCAGAAGGGAGATACGCTCCATGACGGAAATGGGGAAATGGTAATCGCACTTGGGGCAGACCTTGTTGTTGCGTTCGACTTCTTTGCGATAGACGATTTCCCGGCAGTGATTGCACTTCAGCCACATGCCCTCCGCGACCTTCGTCCGCCGCGGCCCCTCGGTATCGGCCGTTTTCTGTTTCTTAAACCACGCCATGGCGCTTGACCTCTTCGATTTAGACGACGATCTCCTGCCCTTCTTCTAGGACGGTCAGATTCGGCAGATTCAGATCGCCCAGTTCGTGGACGATCCGATCCCTGAACCGTGGTTTCATGTGGTACACGTAAAGCGCAAGATCGGAACGGCCGATCTTGCGGAATTCCTCCGCCAGAAGCGCAGGCGTGAGATGCTTAGTGAGCCTGGCTAATTCTTCCATCTCGTTCGGGAAGGAGGTCTCGATGAAGGCCGCTTTCAGAGTCGGAAAGCGCGCCGCCGTACGCCACAGCTGGTCCGTGCGGTACGTATCGCCGCTATAGAGCACCGTCGTCTCGCCGTCGGTCAGTACGAATCCGACCGTCGGCACCAGATGGTTCACCGGAACAGGAATCACGGTCAACCCCGACAACTGCGCTTCTTTACCGGCCGTGAGGGGACGGAAGACGAATACCGGCCGTTCAGGGTCAGGCAACCGGAAGAAGTCAGGATACACCTCTCCGTTGAAGATGTGGGTTTCCAGCCCTTTCAGCACTTCAGGAACGCTGGCGACACCCACCGGACCGTCCGATTCGCCGACCAAATTGTCGGCGAGCGTCGGCAATCCTTTGATATGGTCGAAATGGAGATGAGACAGCAGGACGTGGCGAATCTGCTTCTGCTCGACCAACCGGAGCTGCGAACCGATGGTGCCCGCGTCAACCAGCACGGTGCTATTGACGAGAAACCCGCAGGTCCCGCACTGCAGAGGTCCGCGCGCCCCATCCAAGAGCTGGTCAGAACCGTGACACCCCAGCACTCGGATCTTCACGAGCGGCACTCCGTCGACCGATCATCGCGTTGGCGGCCTCCTCCCATCATCGCGCACACGAACGCGAAGAATACCACACCCTTTCCCCCTTCGCACGAAGAAACCGGCGGCGAGCCCAGACAGGCTCCGGGCTGGACACAGCTTCACAACAACGACCCTCCGCCGAGTCCGATACGAACCATCATGGCGACTCCTAAACCGATGCTCCCTAGACTGGCCAGTCCCTGCACCGCCCAATAGGCCCGGCGATCGAAGGACAGCGACCAGACGACCGGAACGCTGAGCGCGAATCCCACCAGCATCATCCCGAAGATAGACCCGGCGCCGAACACGAGAATGTAAGCCATTCCTTCGCCCAAGGTACGTACGGCGGCGAGCACCACCAGAAGAAGCGCAGCGGAGCCGGCCAGGCCGTGAGCCATGCCGATCAGCAACGGCTGAAGCGAATGTTTCAGCCAGTGCCCGTGAATGTGATCGGCGCCGAATCGATGACTGTGGAAGTGAAGGTGTCGTGCACCGTCGTGCTCGTGGGTGTGCAGGTGCCACCCTTCACGGAACATCTTGATCGCCAGCGACACCCCAAGCACCACCAGCATGGCTCCGACTCCGAACTCACAGGCTTCCGCCAGGCGGGCAGGAATCGCGACATTCAACGCCATGACGACGCAGCCCACCACGAGCAGCGTCACGGTATGCCCCAGACCCCACCAGAGTCCGATCAGTCCGGAAGCCTTAAAAGTCGGCCGTTGAGCCAACACGGTGGAGACGGCCGCCAGATGGTCGGCATCCAGCGCATGGCGAAGCCCCAGTACGAAGCCGAGACCCAGAATCGTGAGGAGTTGGGTGTCCAGCATGAAGGAACGGAACGGTGTGGAAGCGGCTGAGCGGCGCCGTCAGGTCAATGGAACGGGGCGGACCAGGGTCAACCCCCTCGGGCATGCATCTCGAGATGGGGGTCCTCTCGAAGCCGCTCGATCTCGATCAACCGCTCTTCCCGAAGCCCGAATTGCTCCAGGGCCTTGCGCTCCTCGGCGCCTCGATCCTTGCGATGCCGCCAGCCGGAGCGAATGAGCGCGATCAGATCATCCCGCGAGGCTCCGGCGCGGAGCGGGGCGCGCAGATCGATCCCGTCCTTCGCATACAGACAGAGATACCACAGGCCGTCCGCGGTCAACCGACTCCGGTCGCAGGTCGCGCAGAAGGGCGTGGTCGTCGACGCAATGATCCCGAACGTCGTGCCGTCAGGCAGGGTGAAGCGCTGGGCCGGCGCGGAGCTTTCCTCGATCACAGGCTCGATGGGACCGTATCGACGGGCCAGCCGGTCGAGGATTTCGGCGCGGGAGAGGACCTTGTCCATGGACCAGTCGGTCGCGCCCCCGACATCCATGTACTCGATGAAACGGACCTCGGCGCCGACGCGTTTGCCGTACTCGATGAGGTCCGCCACCTCGTCGTCGTTGAACCCCTTGATCGCCACCGTGTCCAGTTTCAGATTCTGGAACCCGGTCCGTACCACCGCATCGATCCCTTCCAGCACTTGCCGGTGGGTGTCGCGCCGGGTCAAGGCGCGGAACCGATCGGGCCGCAGCGTATCCAGACTGACCGTGACTCGATGCAAGCCGGCATAGTACAGCGCTTCCGCCTGATCGGCCATCAGCACGCCGTTCGTCGTCAGCGCGATGTCCTTGATACGCCGGTTCTGCGTCAACATCCGGACGAAGATCGGCAGATCCTTCCGGAGCAGGGGCTCGCCTCCTGTCAATCGTATCTTGTCCACGCCGAGCTCCGTGAACACATCGGTGAGCGCGTAGAGTTCCTCGAAACTCAGGATGGTTTCGCGGGGCAACCAGGTGTAGTCCTCCTCCGGCATGCAGTATTTGCAGCGGAGGTTGCACCGGTCGGTCACCGAGAGACGCAGACTCTTCAGCGGCCTGCCGAAGACGTCGCCGACCGTCATGGAAGTATGGGCGGACATAAATCGTGGAGGTCGTCCGTGATTCGCTGTTCTTTCGCCTCACGCCTCACGTTTCACGCTTCACGTGCTACGGATGCTCTTCGACCCAGACTTCGCCTTCCGGCGTATGTTCGAGTTTCCAAATCGGGGTGATCTGCTTCAGTTCGTCGATCGCCCACTTGCAGGCGCGGAAGGCCTCCGCGCGATGTTCGGCGCCGACCACGATCAGCACGATGTTTTCGCCGATTCCAATGTCGCCGTACCGATGCAAAATGAGCACGTCGATGACATCGAACTCCTTGAGCGCCCGCTCACGGATCTCGCGCAACTTCTTCTGAGCCATCCCTTCGTAGTATTCGAAGGTGATGCTGCGCACATCCCGCCCTTTCGATCGATCTCGGGCGGTGCCGAGAAAGATCGCGATACCGCCAATACGCGTGGACCGGCTGCGCACCCGGGCGATCTCTTCGTCGACCGAAAAATTTTCGCGCTGCACGCGGACGAACATGGCGTCGTCTCCGCGCGGCGACCCGTTTCCGCCCTCGTGTGTCATAGGCGCCCCACCTGCGAAAGGCGGCAACAACGCCACCTCATCGCCTTCGTTGATTTCGGTGTCCTCGTTTGCAATGGCTTGGTTCACGGACACCAAGACTTTCTTTTTGTGGATCAACTCGCCGATCCGGGGATACTGCGCGTCCAGCGCCCCGATCAGATCCTTGACACGCCGGCCGGACGCCGGCGCCACCGACAGCTCGCCTTGGTTATTCGCGAGCGACTTCGTCATACCGAACAGTTTGACGACGATCATCGAACCGATACTGTGGAGTGAGGAATGAAGAATTCCCACCTTGCCTGATCGCTTACCGAATTCCTCATTCCACATTCCTCATTCATCATTCCCTTCTATACGCGCCCGACTTCCCGCCGGCCTTCGA
>JBBIOW010000134.1:4151-8088 GCA_037443165.1 Nitrospiraceae bacterium
GCAGATGTCGCTGAAACTCATGCTGCGATCCACAGCCTTGCACATATCGTACATGGTCAAAGCCGCCACCGAGACGGCGGTCATCGCCTCCATCTCCACTCCGGTTTGGCCGGTCGTCTTGACGGTTGCGGTGATCGTGATCGCGCACCGGCCGTCCCGATCGGGTTGGGGATCTTCCTTGAACGAGATGTCCACGCTGGTCAGCAGAAGCGGATGGCACATGGGGATCAGATCAGGAGTCCGTTTGGCGCCCATGACCCCGGCGACCTGCGCCACAGCCAGCACGTCTCCTTTAGCGATCTTGCCCCGCTGAATCTTTTCGAGCGTCTCAGGCTTGAGGTAGACCTTCGCCTGCGCCGAGGCGACCCGTTCGGTCGAATCCTTGCCGGTCACATCGACCATCCGCGCTCGTCCCGCCTCGTTAAAGTGCGTAAACTCAGCCATTTTCCTCGGCGAATCAGGACGTTGCGAGGGCGTGGGGGAATTATAGGAGCCGCCGAAAAGAGGAGTCAAGCGCGAAGATATCCGAGCGGGTATCTGGTCCGTTGCTTGACACCTTTCTGAAAGATCAACGAGAATGGCTCGCATGGCTGGTCGTATCGTCATCGAACGCCTGGAATTTCAAGGACATTGCGGAGTCATCCCGGAAGAACGGCAAACGCCTCAGCCGATCGCCGTCGATGTGGAGCTGGATTACCAGACGGAAGCGGCCGCGGCCACCGACAACATCGACCATACCGTGGACTATACCCGGGTCGCGGAACGGATCGTTGAAGTCGGAACGAGTCAGGATTCCTGCCTCCTTGAGACGCTGGCCGAACGGCTCGTCGGCATGTTGTTCGCGGAATTTCCCGCCGAGCGTGTCCGAATCTGGGTCCGCAAGCTGGCTCCGCCGCTCAAACTCCTCACTGAGTCGGTCGGGATCCGTTTAGAGCGGAGCCGAACAGCTCAGCAACTTCATGCGGCCGATCCGCCGCCGGCCAGGTTCCTGGTGCAGCAGCTTCACCGATTGCCGAAGGGAAAGGCGCTCGACGTGGCGGCCGGAGCCGGCCGGAACGCGCTGTTCCTGGCCTCGCACGGATTTCAGGTGGAGGCCATCGATCGGGACGAGCAGGCGCTGGCCGCACTCGCGGCGACCGCCCGGCAGCGGAACCTCCGGAACCTGACCGTCCGAACGGTTGATCTGGAAAAGGACGACCAGACGCCCGAATTTCCCAAGGGAGAGTACGACGTCATCGTGGTGTTCTTCTATCTCTATCGGTCGCTCTTTCCCGCCTTGCTCGACGCGCTGAAACCGAACGGCGTGCTCGTGTACGAGACCTTTTTGATCGACAACTACCTTCGCCATCGGCATCCGCGGCGCTGGGAATTTTGCCTGGCGCACAACGAATTGCTGCGCCTCACCTCACGTCTGCGCGTGCTGCACTACGACGAAGGCGAACACGAAGGCGGGCACGCCGCCGCGTTCACTGCCCAACTCGTGGCGCAGAAGACGGGCACGGGGACCCATGAGCCGTATTGACCTTCATCTCCACACGACTCATTCGGACGGCAGCCTGCCACCGGCCGACGTGCTGACGCTCGCCGGAAAAACCAGCGTGACCGCGCTGGCGATCACCGATCATGACACCGTGGGCGGGATTCCGGAAGCGATGGAGGTCGGCAAGCGCCTCGGCATCGAGGTCATCCCGGGCGTCGAGATCAGCTCCCGTTACGGCGACGGCGAATTGCACATCCTCGGCTACTTTATCGATTGGAAAGACCCCGAGTTGAACCGCCGCCTGGCCAATCTGCGGAACAGCCGCCACGACCGGAACCCGCGCATCATCGAGAAGCTCAACGAACTCGGCTTCGCGGTCACCTATGACGAGGTCAGAGCCCTTGCGGGAACCGAGTCGGTCGGCCGCCCGCACATCGCCCGCGTGCTCATGAGCAAAGGGTACGTCGCCTCAGCCAAAGAGGCGTTCGACCGTTATCTGTCCGAAGGCGCGGCCGCCTATGTGCCGCGCGATCTGCCCGCTCCGGCCGAAGCCATCGCCTGGATCAGAGCCGCGCGCGGCGTGGCGGTGTTAGCGCACCCCACTTGGGTCAAGGAGTCAGCAGAAGGGCTGTTTAGGCTCTGCGACAAGCTGAAGGGCGAGGGGCTCGGAGGGATCGAAGTCCACTACAGTACGCACACCGCGCAGCAGACAGCCGAGTACCTCAATATCGCCAAACGCCTCGATCTTCTCGTCACCGGCGGCAGTGACTTTCACGGTGTGACAAAGCCTGACATCGAGGTCGGGGTCGGCCGCGGCAGGCTCAAGGTACCGGAAAAGTTGCTTGGTCCGCTCAAGCAGGCCGCTTTCGCGTAGCGCCCGCGCCCGCTTACGCGGCTCCAGTCCGACCCTCCGTTTAGTATGATAAATCAAGACGGCGGGCCTCCCGTCGCTCGTACCCTTTTCAAGGAGAAGCGGCCATGAAAAGACACCTTCAGATCACCCGAACCGCCGGACTCATGCTCTGGGTCCTGCTCGCCACCGCCACCGTCCTGGCCGGCGACGTGACGATCATTCAAGGCAGCGACGGCATGACCGGGACCGTCTATGACCTCGGCGGGATCAAGTGGTATCAGGACAGTCACGGCACGCGGGGGACGATCTACGATTTCGGCGGGATCTCTACGTATCAATTCACGAGTCCCAGCGGAGAAACCAGGTCCGGGACCATCTACAATTTCGGCGCGCCGCCTCCGCCCAACAACCTCACACCCGCGCCGATCCTGCCGTTCAATCCGCACGGCACGCTGATGCCCCGCGAGTCGTTCGCGCCGGTTGCGCCGTTCCCGCCGAGTTCAAGTTTTGGATCTTTCGGCGGGAGTGGACGACCTGGACGGTGACAGACCTTAGCGCGCATGCTTCATGAACGCTTCTACTGCAAACGCGGATTCGCCGCTGCGACAAGCCCTCGATTGCTTCTGTCGGGGGCGGGCGGGCTCGCACCTCGTGGCCTCGACGTACTGGTTCACGTACGCCTCGGCCTCTCCGGGCTCCACGCGGGGACGCCCATTGCTTTTCTCGTGCAATGGGTCCAACGCTTGGCGACTTCCGGGTACCCGTTGCTCGGGGCGCCCATTGCTCTTCTGAGTGCAATGGGCCAAAGCAACGGGTGCAGCGTGACGAACCGTCATGAATAATGCGCGTTAGCGGTAGCAACAAGAGGAAGGCTGCCGGCGAACAGAAAGACGCAGCGCTGCAGCGTCGACCTCTGCTGACGGCGGCCCGCTATTCGCTCTGAGCTGTTGGCTGGTTGCGCAGGCGGCTAGTTTTCCGGCGCTTCGACGATGTGATTCTCGAACCGCGTGCAGCCTTCTGCGAGCAGGCGATTGGTGAGCATCTCTCCGGGCCACTCGATCGGCAAGTCGGCGGTGAAGACCCACACGTCCGGCGAGGTCCACAGCGGACCATGGTCTTCGGGAAGCTCGGGGTCGAAGAGGTCAGTCCAGACCGGCATGTACACGCCGTTCCCGCATTGGGTATGCAAGTGCACGATCGTCCGCGCGCGGACGACCGGATCGAGGTCTCGCCACACGGCCGCCGTTTCGTCCGCCAGTCGATGCAACCGCACGGCGTTCTGCGCGTCGAACATGGCGTAGGCCGCATACACCGGCGCCTCGAGCATGTGGGGCGCCAGGGCCAACTCCGAACATTGTTCCACCAGCCCCTCCAGCAGCGCACGGCGGTGGGGGGGGGAGAGGCCCGCCACGCGAGAGGCGGGCCGGGAGCCGCGGGACGGGGACGAAGGGAGGGGGCGTTTTTGGGGCGGGGGGGGCACCACCGCCCCGCCACGCACACCCCCAAAAAGCAAACCACAGGGGGGACGGGGGAGGGGGGGGGGGGCGGGGAGGGGGCGGGGGGGGGCGGGGGGGGGGGGGGGGGGGGGGGGGGGGGGGCGGGCG
>JBBIOW010000135.1:0-8026 GCA_037443165.1 Nitrospiraceae bacterium
TTCCGGCAAGATGCGCATGCATTTCATTCGCATTCTCCCGGGCGACAAAGTGACCGTCGAATTGTCACCCTACGACTTGACGAGAGGAAGAATCACGTATCGATTCAAGTGAAGCGCCGACTCGGCGGTTGCTTTGACGAAGGGGCTCGGCTTCTGGAACAAGGAGCTGATGAAACACCATGAAAGTGAAGTCGTCCGTCAAGCCGATCTGCTCGAAATGCAAGGTGGTCCGGCGCCGGGGCGTGGTCCGGATCTTGTGCGAGAACCCGCGACACAAACAGCGGCAAGGCTAGGGATGTGATGCGTGAACCGTTATCCGTGATGCGTGAGAGCTAGGCAGTCTCTTGTCGCATTGTAACTGATCACGGATTACCGGGACCCGTTGCTCCCGGAGTGCAACGGGTGCCCCGGATTACGGAGGAAGAAGAAGATGGCTCGGATAGCAGGAGTCGATTTGCCGCGAGAGAAGCGGATCGATGTCGGGCTGACCTATATCTATGGAATCGGTCGGTCTTCGGCCCAGCAGATTTTGAAAAAGGCCGGAGTGGACGGCGCGATTCGGGTCAAAGATCTCAGCGAAGACAAGATCGTCAAGCTTCGGGAAATCATCGAACGGGACTGTCAGGTCGAGGGGGATCTCCGGAAGGAAGTGTCGATGAACATCAAACGGCTGATCGACACGGGGACGTACCGGGGGTTGCGTCATCGCAAAGGGTTGCCGGTGCGCGGACAGAGGACGAGAACCAATGCGAGAACCCGAAAGGGGCGTCGAGCGTCTATCGGAAAGGCGCGCAAGCCGGCGGGGGCGCCGAGCGGCGGGTGAGACACAATCCTGATCGCGAATAGGACATCTCATGAGCGTGAAGAAGGGCAGGAAAAAGGAACGCAAAATCGTCCAGAGCGGCGTGGCCCACGTGCAGGCTTCGTTCAACAACACCATCGTGACCATCACCGATATGAGCGGAAATACGGTGGTGTGGGCGAGCGCCGGCAATCAAGGATTCAAAGGTTCGCGGAAGAGTACGCCGTTCGCCGCGCAGCGAGCGGGAGAGGCTGCGGCCAGGAAGGCGATGGAATACGGCATGCGACAAGTCGATGTGTACGTGAACGGACCGGGCGCCGGACGGGAGTCGGCGATCCGTTCGCTCCAGGCCGCCGGTCTGCGCATCAATCTGATCCGCGACGTGACACCGATTCCGCATAACGGGTGTCGCCCGCCGAAGCGCCGACGAGTGTGAGGAACATACCACGTTAACCGCTAAACGTGAATCGTGAAGAAATGGATCTTCACTTCAGCGTTTAACGAATAATTGACGAGGGAAAACGATGGCCAAGTACCGTGGTCCCGTCTGTCGGCTGTGTCGGCGTGAAGGAGAAAAGCTTTTTCTCAAGGGGTCTCGCTGTATGACGGAGAAATGCGCGATCGAGCGCCGGAGTTATCCGCCCGGCCAGCACGGGCAGGGTCGCCCGCGCATTTCCGACTACAGTCTCCAGTTAAGGGAAAAGCAGAAGTTGAGACGGATCTATGGTCTGCAGGAGCGGCAATTCCGAGGGCTCTTCGAACGGGCCGAGCGGCAGACTGGGATCACCGGCGAGGCTATGCTTCGCCTGCTCGAGTGTCGGCTCGACAACGTTGTATATCGCCTGGGTTTCGGATCCTCGAGAAAAGAAGCGCGACAGTTGGTGAATCACGGCCATGTGCTCCTGAACGGGCGGAGGACAAACATACCGGGCGCATTGGTCAAAGTCGGCGACGTCGTCGAGATCCGACAGAAGAGCCGGAACCTCACGCCCGTCCTGGCTGCCTTGGACGCCGTTGACGGGCGTGGTGTCCCCGAGTGGTTGGAACTGGACCGGGCCGCCTTCAAAGGAACGGTCCGAGGGTTGCCGACCAAGGAGAATATCGGACTTCCCGTCAATGAACAGATGGTCGTGGAGTTGTATTCCAGGTAGGAGATGCGACGTTCCGTGCGGAGGTATGCAACGGACTCCAGGCCGACCGGCTTTCTGGTCGTATGGATGAGGTGAAGGGGGAATCATGATCAAGGCGATGAAGGACTTTCAGATCCCGATGCGGGTCGAGGTCGACAAAGAAACTCTCTCCCCGACGTTCGGCAGATTCACGGCAGAGGCCTTCGAGAGAGGATTCGGGACGACCATCGGTAATTCGCTCCGACGGGTGCTGCTGTCGTCGTTGACGGGCGCCGCTGTAACCACTGTCCGGATCGAGGGAGTCTTGCACGAATTTTCGACGATCCCCGGGGTGACGGAGGACGTCACATCCATCATTCTCAATGTGAAAAGTCTCCGGCTGGCGCTGCATTCCGACAAGCCGAAAACGATTCGTCTCAAAAAGAAGGGCCCCGGTGAAGCGAAAGGCTCGGATATCGTTCACGACGCCGACGTCACCATCCTCACTCCGGATCTGCACATCGCCACGCTGGACAAAGATGCCACGCTCGATATGGAAATGGTCGTCAAGCACGGGCGAGGCTACGTGCCGGCGGAGCGCAATAAGGAGGAGGGCCTGCCCATCGGTGTCATCGCGGTGGATTCGATCTTTTCGCCCATCAAGCGGGTGAATTTCCACGTGGAGAACGCCCGTGTCGGCCGGGTGACCGACTATGACAAGTTGACGTTGGAGATTTGGACGGACGGTACGATCACGCCGGGGAACGCGCTCTCCACTGCCGCGAGCATTCTGCGCGACCATCTGGATATCTTTATCAATCCGGAGGAGAGAGTGGAAGCCAAGCCGGAGGCTGTCAGGGACGAACGGACCCGCGAGATCAACAAAAACCTGTTCCGGAGCGTCAACGAATTGGAACTGTCGGTCCGTGCCGCCAATTGCCTCAAAAATGCGAACATCAAGACCATCGCCGATCTCGTCCAGAAGACCGAGGTGGAAATGCTCAAGACCAAGAACTTCGGCAAGAAGTCGCTCAACGAGATCAAAGAAATCCTGGCGGAAATGGGTTTGAGTCTGGGCACCAAGTTGGATACGCTGCCGTCCGGTGACGGGAATCCCAAATCCGATTCATAAACAAGAGGACTTGCCGTGCGACACAGGAAAAAGGGGAGGCAACTCGGCCGGAAGACCAAACATCGGTGGGCTCTGTTTCGGAGTCTGGTGACGGCGTTGCTTGATCAGGAACGGATCGAGACCACAGAGGCCAAGGCCAAGGAGGTGCGAGGCTTCGCCGAGCGGATGATCACGCTGGGGAAGGAAGGAACGCTGCCCGCCAGACGGCGGGCCCTCGGCTTTCTCAGAAGCAAAGAGGTGGTCTCGAAATTGTTCGACGATGTCGCGTCGCGGTTTCGGGATCGTCCCGGCGGGTACACCCGCATCATTAAAACGCGTCGGCGCGTCGGCGACGCAGCCGAGATGGTCGCGATCGAGTTGGTCTCCCGGGCGGTCGACTCCGAACGGGCCAAGCAGGCTGTATCCGGAAAGACCGCAGAGCAGAAGAAAGGTGGGGCATCCAAACAATCCTCCTCACCGGAGATATCTGACAGTTCTTCTGCCTGAACAAGGTTTGGGTTTTTGAAGCTGCATCCTTGCGGTTCGTCTCACCTCCGTTTCTCTTCTACTGGATCATGAGCATGGTGCTCGGCGAGCTTACGGCGGATGCGTTTACTTGCACCGCCTGCCATGCTATTATCGTGCCAGTGTGGGTTTTCGTGAATGCACCATGCGAGAAGTGGAGTAACGGGAGATGTGGCAGCGTTGGGTTCGCAGGTCCTTACTTGCCATAAGCGCTCTATTCGCCTCGTTTCTCGTCTACCTGTTGTTGACCCGCGCTGAATCGATTCCCCCATCTAGACTTACCCCGGCGACCGATTTTGAACGGGCCGACGCGAGCATCCAGCGGTTCACCTTTATGCAAACGAAAGACGGTGCCGTACAGTGGGAGGTGCGCGCCCAAAAGGCTCGCCTGTTCGAGGGTGAAAACCGAGCCGTTTTGGATCGTGTCCACATCACGCTGTACGGGGACAAGGGGCGCGAATTCAGCTTGGAAGGGGACGAAGGCACTCTCGACACTGTGAAGAAAAATTTCGTGCTCTCCAATAGAACTGATCCGATCGCCGTACACACTGAAAGCGGGTACACGATCTATACCAATCATCTGGCGTGGAATGAAGAACGGGGCGAAATCAGCACGGTCGAGCCCGTTACGATCACCGGCCACGGGTTGCACGTGAACGGTCGTGGGCTTATCGGGAAGGTGCAGTCTGAAGAATTTCAGGTTCTCGAAGATGTCCATGTGGATATTCATCGCGCTGATTAGCGTGCTTGGATTATGGCCGGCGGGACGCGCGTATTCGTCTGAGCCCCGCGAGATGAAAGCGGCGTATTCGTCAACCGCGAGCACGACGATCACTGCGCAGAAAATGACCGTCCGCAACCAGGACAGTAAGGCCATTTTCGAAGGTGCCGTGGTGCTGATCAAAGGTTCTCTGGTAGTTCATTCTGATCGTATGGTCGTGTCGTTTCGACCAGCCGAGACGGATGGAAAAGAGAAATCCGAAGAAGCGCGAGCGGAACCGTCCGGCCAGAAGCGCGAGGCCATACCTTCCGTGTCGAATCGCGCGGTCAGCATGATCGAGGCGACCGGGCGGGTCAAGATCGAAAAAGATGGCGGTAGGGCAACCTGCCAAAAAGCGGTCTATTATCAGGACGAGGAAAAGATTGTGTTGACCGGAGACCCGATAGCCTGGCAGAAAGGAACGCGAGTGAGCGGAAGGCGGATCACGATGTTTCTGGCCGAGGATCGAAGCGTCGTCGAAGGCGGTTCTCACGTGACGATCGAAGGCGAAGCGGGAGAGCAATAGTGCTGGACGCCTGTGCGTTGACCAGCTCCAAGGCTGAACCTGCAGTGAATCCGCGCGAGGCGGGCGAGCTTCTGTCGGCGACTGGTCTGGTGAAAAGCTTTAAAGGAAGAACCGTCGTGAAAGGAGTCTCGTTGGAGGTTCGGGCCGGCGAGGTGGTCGGCTTGCTTGGACCGAACGGAGCCGGCAAAACCACCATTTTCGACATGATGGTTGGCCTTTGTCAGCCGGACTCCGGCGATATTCACTTGAACGGCGAGGTGATCACGGACCTTCCGATGTATAAGCGGGCGCGGAAGGGGATCGGGTATCTCCCACAGGAATCATCGGTCTTTCGCCGCCTTACGGTCGAAGAAAACATCTTGGCGATTCTGGAAATGCTGGACCTTGGAGCATCTGAACGCGAACAGCGTGCGGACGCGCTGTTAGGCGAGCTGGAACTAACCCATCTTCGAACAAGTAAAGCCTACTCTCTTTCGGGAGGAGAGCGGCGCCGGCTGGAGATTACCAGGGCCTTGGCGACGCAACCGCTCTTCCTGCTGCTCGACGAACCGTTCGCGGGTATCGATCCGATCGCCGTTGCGGATATCCAGCAGATCATCACGCGCCTCAAACAGAAACACATCGGGATCCTGATCACCGACCATAATGTGCAGGAAACGCTGTCGATTACGGATCGGGCCTACATCATCAATGAGGGGCAGATCCTGGAAGCCGGATCTCCAGAGGTCATTGTGAACAGCACGACGGCGCGCGCGGTCTACTTGGGCGAGCGGTTCCGGCTCTGATGGGAAATGGCGCAAGGGTAGCGACATGAAACTGCGGCTTGATCTTCGGCTCAGCCAGAAGCTCATCATGACCCCCCAATTGCAGCAGGCGATCAAGCTGCTGCAGCTTTCCCGACTGGAGCTTCAGCAGAGTTTAGCCCAGCACCTGATGGAAAATCCTTTGCTGGAAGAGGTGCCCGCCGAGTCCGAAGAAAGCGATCCGGCCGGGTCCGACGAAGCCACCGTGGACGGGACCGACTATTCGCAATCGCCAAGCCGAAGCAGTACCGATGACGAGGAGGCCACGGGGGAAGCCGAGAGTCCCGAAGATCTCTCGGCGGCGGGATGGGAGGATTACTTCGACAGCGATCGCCGTGCCGGCGATACGGAATATCCCTCCTCGGTTCAGGATGAGTTTCCGTCCTATGATCAGACGGTCGCCAAGGCGACTTCGCTGGAAGATCATCTGCTGTGGCAACTCTCACTCTGCGGTCTGTCCGACCGCGAAAAGGCAATCGGGCGGGTGATCGTCGGGAATATCGACGACGACGGTTATCTGCGGGTCCCGCTGGCCGAAGTCATAGAAGGCACCGGTTTTACCGTCGAGGAAGCGGAATCGGTGTTGAACGTGATCCAGACGTTCGATCCCAGCGGTGTCGGCGCCCGCGACTTGTCGGAATGTCTTCTGCTTCAGTTGGGTTATCTCGGTCGTAGCCCGATCGGGTCGATTGGAGCAAGACCCGGCGCGTTGAGAGGATCGGTGGTCGAGGCGATCATTCAGCATCATCTGAAAGACTTAGAGAAAAAACAATACGGGCGCATCGCCAAAGCGCTCAACGTCCCGCTTGAGGAAGTGTGCCGAGCGACGAAAATTATCGAAGGCCTGGAACCCAAGCCCGGCCGTCCGTTCGCGAACACCCAGAACTATGCGATTGTGCCCGACGTCTTCGTGGTCAAGAACGAGGGTGAGTGGGTGGTCTTGCTCAACGACGACGGACTTCCTCGCATGAGGATCAGTCCCTATTACAAGCAACTGATGGCCGGCGGGCACTCTCCGGAGACCAAGGCGTATCTGGACGAGAAATTGCGTGCCGCGCAGTGGGTCATCCGCAGCATTGAGCAGCGTAACAAGACGATCGTGAAGGTCGTTTCCAGCATCGTCAAGTTTCAGCAACAGTTTTTCGAGCACGGGGTCCAATATCTGAAGCCGCTGGTGCTGAAGCAAGTGGCCGAGGACATCGGCATGCACGAGTCGACGATTAGTCGCGTGACCGCTAACAAATACATGTATTGTCCGCAGGGGATGTTGGAGTTGAAGTTCTTTTTCAACGCCGGCCTCCAGCGAGCCGACCAGCCGACCGATATGTTGTCTTCCGTCACCGTCCGTGAGATGATTCGCAAAATGGTGGCGGAGGAAGATCCGACCCGCCCCTTGAAGGATGAGGAGATTGCGGCCCGGTTGCGGAACCAAAACATCGTCATCGCACGCCGGACCGTGGCGAAATACCGAGCGGAAGAGAATATTCCATCCGCCAACCAGCGCAAGCGCTTCTTCTAAAACTCGTCTGTACCCATCGTCGATCAGTTTTTGAAGCGAGATAAAGGCCTGTGGTGCGCGAAGTAGAGCGTCGTGTCGAACGCCCATACCTCTCGTGGAGCGGATTTGAAAGACGATGAAGAGGGACTGTCAACAAACGTAAGCTGGCAACAGCATGGGGAGTATGAGGGGGAACGATGCAAGTGCTACTGACCGGGCGACATGTTGAAATCACCGCCGCGCTCAGGCGGTATGTGGAGACCAAGCTGAATCGACTGGAGCGGTTCGGCGTCAAGTTGAGCAATATTCAGGTCGTTGTCGGCGTTGAAAAATTCCGACATACGGCGGAAGCGACCTGTATGCTCAACGGGAGGGTGATCCAGGCCAAGGTCTCGACTGAGGAAATGTACGCGTCCATTGATCAACTGGTCGACAAGATTGGAAGTCAGATTCGGAAGCGAAAAGAACGGTTGGTCGACCATAAATCCGGCTCCCAGAAGAAAACAGTGAGACCGAAGGAGCGCACGCCACCAGCTCAACCGGTTGATGTCAGGACAGTACGCTCAGCCGCTCCCATCCTTCGTTTGGACGATGCGGTGATGAAGCTGGGCGCGCATCCATCGGCGATTGTTGTCTTTGTCAACGAGGCGTCGAACAAATTGCAGGTGCTCAGGCGACTAGCCAACGGCGAGGTTGAATTGATCGATCCGCAGCCGCAGGAACCCGCGGAGTTGCATGCCCGCACTTAACCTCGTGATCATCAGCGGTCTGTCGGGTTCGGGGAAAACCCACGCACTCAAATTTTTCGAAGACACGGGATACTTTTGCGTGGATAACCTCCCGGCGGCGCTTCTGCCCAGAAGACGTCGGCCCCGACTTTGAGCGAATGCTT
>JBBIOW010000136.1:0-5238 GCA_037443165.1 Nitrospiraceae bacterium
GCGCCAGTTCTTGTGTTTCAGTTGTTGACCCAGAAACCTGTCGGACAGTAGTGAGTCGGATCCTAAAGTCGGCGAGAGAATGGGGATCGAAACCCATAACGGCGGGGAGCGGTGACCTATACCGATTGTTTACGCCGCCCGGAGGATAGCGGCCGCGCTTCTTTCCAGTCAAGGTCGCCGCCTTGCCGCCGTTCCGGTCATATGCTAGGTAAGACCGTGATGACTGTCCGGACTTTCTTCGGTAGACCACCTCTTCTCGTCCCATGGTTAGGGCTCGGTGCGATTTTCTGCATGACGGTCGCCGAGCCCCTTCCTTTGATCTGGTGTTCGGAACTGCCACTTCGTCCGACTTCTCCGGTTGTCGAATCCGGATCATTTCGGGAGTGGCAACTGTTGGATGCCAGGACCGGGCTCGCCGTGTCACTGGAGGACTGGCTCGATTCCCTGGCTTCTTGGGACGTCATCTATCTCGGTGAGGAACACCACAACCGGTTCCATGTTGAAGCCGCGCTCCGGGTCTTGAATGCGCTGATCGCCAAGGGACGAAAGCCTGTGCTGGCCATCGAGATGTTCGGCTGGGATGGCCAGACCGGGTTGGATCGGTATCTCACCGAGACGAACATGGCCAAGTCGCAGTTTCTGGAGGAAGCCCGTTGGCGCCAAAATTGGGGCGGAGCCTACGAGGATTACGAGCCTTTGATCGTATTTGCCAGGGAACATCGGTTGCCTGTGCGCGCGCTGAATCCCCCGCGCTCGCTGGTCCGGCAGGTGGCAAAACGTGGATTAGTGGAAGCCCGGGCCGACGCGGAAATGGAGCGGTGGGGGATGACGCAGGAAGAGATCATCGATGATCCGGTCTATCGAGACACCATTGTGCGGCAGCTCCGGCTTTGTCATGGAGGCGGGTCCGACGCAGACTATCAAGGCATGTACGAAGCGTCCATGTTCCGCGACGAAGCCATGGCCAAAACCATCACCGAAGCCCTGCGGACGTTTCAAATCGGCCCGGGGTCTCAAACGGGTCCGATCCTCAGTTACACCGGCGGCGGCCATATTCAGTATCGGTTACCGGTGCCGAAACGAGTCGCGCGGCGCTTGTCCGATGGAGTTCGACAACTGACCGTGTACCTGAGTTCCTTCCAAGCCGACCGCCAGGATGAGATTCAGGAGCTGCTCAAAGACGGCATCGCCGACTATGTGTGGTTGACTCCCACGGGGTCACAAGGTCCGCCTCGTCGGTGCCGATGAACACGCGTGGAGCGAGGCGGGAGCGAGTTTGAAGGAGGACGTCATGCCGGATCCCATTGTGATTGCTCAGCGGGGGCCCTATGTCGTGGACGTAGGGCCCGGCACGGTGTATTGGTGTCGTTGCGGCCGATCGAAGACCCAACCGTTTTGCGACGGATCCCATACGGGGACCGATTTTTCGCCGATGGAGCTGACCGTTGCGGAGAGAAAACAGGTAGCCTTTTGCGGCTGCAAACACACCAAGACCCCGCCGTTTTGCGATGGAACGCATTCCCGCCTGTCGGTAACCGACAAAGATAGAAGCGGGGGGCGGTGAGGGGCGCTACCCTGCGGCTGTTGGCGGACGACGTGGCGCTCCCCGATAGATCCATCTGTCCATTGTGCGAGTCCAGCTCGCATGTCGGCCCGTGCAGGCTGCCCACGCTCCGCGACGCGATCGCCCCTGGCAATATTCCACCGGGGCGGGCAAAACCATTTTCGATCGCCTGCTTACCCTATGTCCGGCCGGACGGCCGACATCGCGAAAGGTTGCTCACCGAAGACAGGGCACGGCAGCACTTCGGCGAGGCTGGCGACTACTCTTTTCGTGGGGAATCCCCTCCATTGGCTAGTGGTATTTGTTGGGGTTCTCGGTCATGATGCGCGAGATTCTTGATCCCGTTTCGCAGCGCTCCGCCGAATGACCGCGAGCACTGCTGCGTTGGCCAACGGACGTCCCTTATGCGTAACCGCATTCCCTGTACCGCCGACCGACTGAGCCTGCTTGACCCGCCCATGATCCAATCGGTCGTCGAGATTTCCGCCTTCCAGATCGGGCATCAATACCTGTCCGAGAATCGCGTCCGGATCGTCGAAGCCGACGAATCGCAGATTGCTTCCGCTGTTATCGGCAATTCGGGCCTCTATGAGCAAACGATCAAGCTGAAGGACGGGCATCTCTTGACCAAGTGCACCTGCGCCTTGGTTGAGGAGCCCATGTGCCGGCATTGCGTCGCCGTGTTGCTGGAATATCACCGCTGGTCGCAACCCCGCTCAGCCGCCAAAAGACCGCGGGAGCCAAGATCGCAGGCCCCTCAGCCGGAGACGTCTCCGCCCAACTCGGCGGCTGACGTCAAGCTCAGCGAGATCATGATCTTTATGGAATGGCTGCAGCCAGCGGTGAGGGCTCTGGAAAAAGGCCAGCCGCTTCCTGAAACGCCGGCGCTGAAAACCGGGGAGGTCGCTTCCTGGATTCAAGCCATCAGGAACTTGGAGGATCGTCGCCGGGAGAGCGAAGAGGTGCAATTGGCGTTGGAGGCCGACATGCGGGATCGGGAGGCTTATGTCGGCCGTCTCACCCAGCAACTTCAGGTGTCACTTGACGAGGCCAAGTCCGCGCAGGCCGCTTGCAAGGAACTGCAGCAGGAATTGGCTTCCTACAAGGCCATGCTCGCCCGGATGTTGGACATCTCCAGAGCGATAGGGCATTTCGACGGCCAGATGAAAACCCTCGCCGGCGAACTCATGGAAAAGGGTTCGCGACTGGAAGCCTTGGCCGGGTCCTTCCAAGAGTTGGCAGCGGCGCTCAAAGCTCTGGGGAATCCGTCCGCCAGTTGATTTGTCCCAAGCGATTGGCACTCTGAGGAAATTCTTGCTTCTGCCTTTTCTGTATCTTACCCTTGCGTCTCCCCCAGGAAGTTGAGTACAATCGGCGCCGTTTTGTCCGGAAATCCCGAACCACATGAGGAGGTCATCGTTATGAGCAACCTGATTGCTAGAGTCGTGACTGTCGGTGCGGTCATCGCCGGCAACGTATCCGTGGCCCTCGCCAATGAGCCGAAGGGCGGGGCGCCGGATTACAGCGGCATCTCCTATATGTACTACACACTCATCGCTCTCATATTGGGATACGGCGTGTACGACACGTTCTTCAAGAAATCCTGATAGCGGTTTAGCGAGCGGGTGATCGAGCGAAAGGGCCCTCGCGCCGGCCGGCGCGAGGGCCCTTTTGTCAGGAGAGCGGACTCAGCGAGCCGGCGGGGGGTTCGCGAGCAAGGGTTCAATCGTTCGGAAGATGTTCTCGGCGATGAGACGATAGCCGTCCCCCGTCGGGTGAATGCCGTCGGCTTGGTTGAGGGTCACCTTCGTCGCGACCCCTTCCAAGAAGAACGGGATCAAGGTCAGCCTATAGGTTTTAGCCAGCTCGGGATAGATCGCTTCGAAGCGCGATGTGTAGTCCGCCCCGTAGTTCGGCGGCAGCTTCATACCGGCCAGCACAACGGGGACCTTTTCCGCCAGCAAGCGCTCGATGATCCGCTCCAGGTTCGATCGTGTCTCTTCCACGTTCAACCCGCGCAGCCCGTCATTGCCGCCCAGTTCCAGGATCACGAGACTGGGCCTGCTTTGCAGAATCCAGGGGACGCGGCGGAGCCCGCCTGCGGTCGTCTCTCCGCTGACCCCCGCGTTGATCACGCGATAGCGGTAGCCGACCGCGTCGAGCCGTCGTTGCAGATGTGCAGGATAGGAATCCTCGGGCGCCACACCGAGGCCGGCGGTGAGGCTGTCCCCGAATGCCACGATCCGAGGGCGGTCATCCGTGCTAGAACGTCCTGCGCGTTCAGGCTGAGCGGCACCGTCCGCGCCAAGCCGCTCGCTGAATGCGTCGCGCGAACTGCCGGGCGGAGCGGAAGGGGAAACGGAGGGCGGCTCCGGTCTCTGGTCGCAGCCAAGCAGAACTAAACCCGCGAGCAGCGGACACAGGGCAATGACCGCGCGTCGCCGGTGGATGCCGAAGCATAAAAAGCGGCACATCGTCATACAGTATAATAAGATTTGTGCCGAAGCCAACGCCACGTCATCGGGAGAGGAAACACCAGGAATGATCTCGATCAGTCACCTCACGATGCGGCTCTCCGCCGGGGGCCGCTTGGTGACCATTCTCGATGACATCACCCTCGATATTCCGGAAAAGCAACGGGTCGCGATCGTCGGGCCGTCCGGCAGCGGGAAATCCACCTTGCTGGGGCTCATCGCGGGCTTGGACAGGCCGACGGCGGGCTCCATCCGTCTCGATGGGCAGGAAATCACCACGATGCCGGAGAGCACCATGGCCCGCTTCCGGCGCGAAAAGATCGGATACATCTTCCAGTCGTTCCACCTCATTCCGACACTGACGGCGCTGGAGAATGTTTCGGTGCCCCTCGAGCTGAACGGGGATGCCCAGGCGAAGAAGCGGGCCGCGGAATTGCTCGAGGCCGTCGGACTCGGAGAACGCCAGTCCCATTATCCGGTGCAACTGTCCGGCGGCGAGCAGCAACGGGTCGCAGTGGCGCGAGCGTTCGCCTGCCGGCCGCCCATCCTGCTCGCCGATGAACCCACCGGCAACCTCGATTCGACGACGGGCCAACAGGTGATCGATCTCCTGCTGGGGTTGCACCGGGACCACGGCACCACCCTCGTCTTCGTCACTCACGATCCGATGCTGGCGTCCTATATGGAGCGCATCGTCAGCCTGCGCGACGGCCGAGTCGAGTCCGACCGTCTCATCCCGCTGTCCGAGGGAGAAGCGGAGGGGGAATCGTGACCTTCTTTGCGCTGAATATGGCCTGGCGCGAGACGCGCGCCGCCTGGCGGCATTTTCTCTATTTTTTTGTCTGCATGACGCTCGGTGTGAGCGCGTTGGTCGGAGTGGGCCTGTTCGCCGCGCACGTCGAGCGGGCCGTCACGCGCGAAGCGCGGGGGCTTCTTGGTGGCGACCTGGAAGTACGGACTTCGCGGTCCATGAGCGAAGCCGGGGAGTTGGTTCTCCGATCTTTGAGATCGCGCGGCATCGTCACGACCCATGTCAGCGAATTGGTCGCGATGGCGGCGACGGTCAACGGTGGCCCAGCCCGGTCCGGCCCGGTGACACAGGTCGTCGAGTTGAAGGCTGTGGAGTCCGGATACCCCCTCTACGGCCGCGTCACTGTCGAACCGGACCTGCCGCTCGCCGACCTGCTGGCTCACTCCCCA
>JBBIOW010000136.1:5248-8012 GCA_037443165.1 Nitrospiraceae bacterium
GCAGCGCTTGCTCTCCCCCCAGCTCACCCCTCGCCCCTCACCCCCCGCCATTCGTGTTACGGCGCCGTGGTACAGGAATCGCTGCTGATCCGGATGGGTCTCTCGCGGGGAAATCACCTGAAGATCGGACAGGCGACGTTCCTCATCACCGGAGTGATCAGGAAGGAACCGGATCGGATGGCCAACGTCTTCAGTCTCGGCCCCCGGGTCATGATCTCGCGCGAGGGACTCGCGGCGGCGGAACTGATCAAGCCGGGAAGCCGGGTCCGCGAGCGCTATTTACTCAAGGTGTCGGCAGAGGTTCCGATCCAACCCTTGCTGTACGAGCTTCGCGGACGGCTGGCAAGAGAGTCGGCAAGGGTGTCGAGCTATCGCGACGCCCAGCCGCAGCTCAAGCAGTTCCTGGAGCAGCTGACCCGTTATCTCGGTCTGGTTGGACTGACCGCCCTGTTCGTGGGCGGGATCGGAGTCGCCACTTCGGTGCAAGCGTTTCTGCGGGAAAAGCTTCAGACGATCGCGATCCTGAAAACTCTCGGTGCCGACTCCGCCACCGTCGTGAGGACCTATCTGGGGCAGGCCTTGTTTCTCGGGTTGTTGGGGAGCGTAGCCGGCGCAGGACTCGGCGTCGCGCTCCAAGACTTGCTTCCAGGTTTCATCGCCGGAATGTTCGCCACCAATTTGCTGGAGCAGATCGAGTTCTCGCCGACCCTGACCTGGGGTTCACTCCCTCCGCTTTTCAAAGGAGTCGCGCTCGGCCTGCTGACCACCTTGCTTTTCAGCATCTGGCCTTTGCTCGGCATCCGCGAGATCCGGCCCGCGCGGATTTTTCATCGGGAGGTCGCAGGGTCCGAAGCTTCTCAGGCCACGGGTGCGCCGCACCGTTGGGGCCGCTGGTTGAGAACGATCGGCGCGGATGACCCGGTGCGAGCGATCACCGCGATCTGTATCACGGGCGGACTAGCCGGGCTTTCTATGTGGCAGGCCGGCTCATGGAAAGTCGGGCTGCTGTTCCTTGGGGCGTTGATATTGGCGGTCTTGTTGTTGCTGCTGGCGGCGTCCGTCCTTGTCCGGGCGATCCGTTGGGCGCCGGCGCCACGATCATTGGCGGTGCGCCACGCCATCGGGAATCTGTATCGGCCCGGTTCGCAAGCGACCGGCATCATGGTGTCGGTCGGCATCGGGGTGATGGTCATCGTGGCGGTCGGGCTGCTGGAGCGCTCGCTCGTCCGACAGCTTGGAGAGAACCGGCCCGAGGACGCCCCGACCTTCTTCTTCATCGACATTCAGCCCGATCAGGCCGACGGGTTCGTCCGATTGCTCCATGAACGAACCGGCGACCTCAGCCCGCAACTCACGCCGCTGGTGCGGTCTCGCCTGTCCGCGATCAACGGGCGACCGGTGAAGATCGAGGAAAAGAGCGACGAGGAACAGGACAAGCTTCAGGACAAGCGCAAGAGTTGGTACTTCACCCGCGAATATGTCCTAACATTTCTGGATCGCTTACCCAAAGACAACGAGGTCGTCAAAGGCGAATGGTGGAGACCGGACCAGGTGTTCACCAAACCGCTGGTCTCGGTGGAGGAAGAAGCGGCGCGCAACCTCGGCCTGGATGTAGGCTCGGCGGTGGAATTCGAGATTCAGGGGAGCACGGTCTCGGCAGAGGTCGGCAGTATCCGGAAAGTCGAGTGGGGAAACTTCTCGACAAACTTCTACATGATTCTCTCGCCCGGCTCGCTGGATGGAGCCCCGTTTACGTATGTCGCCACGGTCCGCGTGCCGCTGCGCGATGAAGTCCCGTTGCAGCAGGCCGTGGTGGCCGCCTTTCCCAATGTCACGGCCATCAACATCGGTGACGTGATGGAGAGCTTTGTCCGCATTATCGATCGTCTTTCCCTCGCGATCCGGGCCGTGGCGCTGTTCTGCATCCTGGCCGGCGCGCTCGTGATGGCGGCGGCGCTTGCAGCGACTCGGTACCGTCGGTTGTACGACTCGGTTATCCTCAAAGCGCTGGGCGCCACGCGCGGTCTGATCGCCCGATCCTTCGCGACTGAGTACGCGCTCCTGGGCGCGGTCGCGGGCGTGATCGGCATCGCCTTGGCCAGTGCGCTCTCATGGGCGGTACTGTATTTCATTCTGGACCTTCCGTGGTCCCTCCAACCCGGTGTCCTGACGGTCGGATTCCTCCTGACCGTCGCCCTCACCCTGACAGTTGGTTTCCTCGCCACCTTCCGCATCCTCGGCCAGCGTCCGTTGGCCGTGCTGCGTCAGGAATAGGGTAGACGCTCGATGGATGGGCCGTTGGCGGTACGAGATCAGCGCCGGCGCTCGTCGAGGCGGGAACCGGAGAGCCGGGGTGCAAGCAGGTACCTGAGGCGGCGCTCCTCATCCCGATACACCGTCACGAAGCGGAGTCCAACCGCGTTTCCCGTCTGCGAGCGCACGACCGCGCCATCGATGGTGATCGGCAGGTCATAGGGCGACGGCTGGAACTCGAGCCGCAGGCTCGCCCCCTTAGGGACGGGGATGGCGCTCCGAACCCGACAACCCCTGATGGACAGGTTGATGATTGTCCCGGGGTACCCCAACCCTTCCGCTGAGCGTGCGAAACTCGATTGAAACCAGACCGGATATTGGACGGCCACCCGCTCATAGCTCCGCCGGGGGTTTGTGCTGGGCCGGCCGAGGAACAACCGGAAACGATAGGTGCAGAGTGTAATGCTCCCCGTTTGTCAAGACACTTTTTATGGTGCTGAGAGTGAGTCAT
>JBBIOW010000137.1:0-7908 GCA_037443165.1 Nitrospiraceae bacterium
CGCGCCGCCGGTGGCCTCAAGCGACGCCATGAACATTCCCAACAGCCTGACGATCCTGCGCATTCTCCCGATCCCCGTGTACGTCGGGTTCCTGGTCTACCAACGATACGACCACGCCCTTATGGTCCTGCTGCTGGCCGGTGTGACGGACGGGCTCGACGGGACCATCGCCAGGGTCGCCAACCAACGCACTAGGTTGGGCGCGTTCCTGGATCCGCTCGCCGATAAGCTGCTGCTGACATCGGGATTCGTGACGTTGGCGGTGATGCATCTGATTCCTTCGTGGATCGCCATCGTGGTCGTGAGTCGGGATCTGATTCTGATGATCGGGACCGTACTGGCGCAGCTCACCACTTCGCGGGTCGATATTTCCCCGACGATCCTGGGAAAGGGAACGACGCTCTTTCAACTCGCCTATATCATGCTCGCGGTCTTCCTGGCCTCGAGGCAGATGGATCTCGGGCTCCTCCAACCGCTGTTGTACTTGATGGTGGCGCTGACATTGACGTCGGGTTTCCACTATCTCTACCGCGGCTATGTGCATGTCAGCGCCAGCGGGGCGTGACCGGGTCGTGCGATCGCTTCACGCGTCCGGCGCCGCGAGCGCGTGATTCGGCATTTGTTTTGACAAGCCCCAGGTCGTCCAGTAGACTTCGTTTCATATCCACTTTCTTCCGAAGAGCGTTTCTGATCCACCGAAGAGCCACCGGGTCGAGATCACCATTGAGCACCTTCGCATACGTCGGCAGAACCAGAACGGGCACCGTCCGCAAAGGCGAATTGACGGCCAAAACCCGCGACGAAGCCGTCGAACAACTGCGTAAGCAGAACGTCATCGTCACCAGCCTGGAAGAAAAAGCGGGCAAGAAAGGCGGGCTCAATCTTTCGTTCGGGTCCGCGATCACCGACAAAGATCTGGTCGTGTTTACCCGCCAATTCGGCACCATGATCAACGCCGGCCTTCCGTTGATTCAATGTCTGGACATCCTGTCGACCCAGTCGGAAAACAAGGTGTTGGCCAAGACTATCGGGGAAGTGAAGGTCGACGTGGAAGGCGGATCGACCTTCTCCGATGCGTTAAGGAAACATCCCAAGGTCTTCGACGACTTGTATGTGAACATGATTCACGCGGGCGAAGTCGGCGGCCTGTTGGACATCATCTTGACCCGTTTGGCCAAACACATCGAAAAAGCCATGAAGCTGAAGGGACAGATCAAGTCGGCCATGGTCTACCCCGCTGCCATCCTGGGCGTCGCCGGCATCGTCATCACCGTGCTGATGATTTGGGTGATTCCGATTTTCGCGAAGATGTTCGCGGAAATGTCCGGCGGAAAAATGGGTCTGCCGGGTCCGACGCAGCTCGTGATCGATATGAGCAATTTCGTCCAGGCCTACATCATCTATATGGCGATCGGCGTGGTCCTGGCGATCTATGGCATCAAAAAATACTACGGAACGCCGAAAGGCAAGCTGGTCATCGACCGTTTGCTGCTGAGGCTGCCGGTGTTCGGCGATTTGATCCGCAAAGCCTCGGTCGCCAAATTCACCAGGACGCTTGGGACGCTGATCACCAGCGGTGTGCCTCTGCTCGACGGCCTCAGCATCTGCGCCAAAACCTCCGGGAACAAGGTTATCGAAGAGGCCATTCTGGGGGCGCGGGTGAGCATCAGCGGCGGAAAAACCATCGCCGAACCGCTCGCCAAAAGCGAAACGTTTCCCAAGATGGTGACCCACATGATCGCGGTGGGCGAGTCGACCGGCGCACTAGACGCCATGCTCGGCAAGATCGCCGACTTCTATGAGGATGAAGTAGATCAAGCCGTCGCGTCATTGACCGCGCTGCTCGAGCCGATGATGATGGTGTTTCTGGGAACGGTGATCGGCTTCATCGTGATCGCGATGTATTTGCCGATCTTCCAGATGGCGTCGGCGATCGGATAACCGCCCGTTTGCCGGGAACTGCGGTCGCGTGACGCTGGAGCAGAACCCCTTTTTCTCCTTCCTCTGAGTCGATTGGATCGGCGGTCGCAGCCGGGTCTGACCGCAATGGGCCTCCGAAGGGATCCTGCCTCGGTTCTGCGAACGGAGCGTGTCCCGGTCTCCGGCATCGGCCAGAGCGGAGCATCGCGAATGTGACGAGCCGGCACTGTGACGCCGCCGCACGACGTTTCCGGACAGGCAGCCCGCTGGATGCATGGACGATCTCAGGACAAGACTCCATTGGTTAATGGCCCTGCGGGTCGTGGTCGTCACCCTCCTGCTGGGGCTGTCACTGACGTTCCAGGTCGCCAAAGGCGAGCGCGTTCCCACCTTTTACGCCCTGATTGTGTTCACGTACGCGATCACGATTCCGTATGTGATCATTCTCCGGCAACTGTCCACCCCCCGGTCGTTGACGTTCTTCGCCTGGATGCAGATCGGAGTCGATTTCGTTCTGGAGACCGTGCTGGTCGCCAGGACCGGCGGGGTCGAAAGTCCATTTGCCGTGCTCTACGTGATCACGGTGACGCTGGCCAGCCTCGTGCCGCGCCGGCGGGTCGGATTGGTGACGGCGGGACTCTGCGTCATCCTGTTCGGCGTCATTGCCAATCTGCAGTTGTACGGCGTGCTGGAGCCGCTCGGCTGGTTGCATCCCTCGCGTCTGTCCGCGGCGGAGACGCTTCAGAACTTCGGGGTCTATGCGCTGGCATTCCTGGTGGTCGGTTTCCTCAGCGGTGCCCTCGTCGATCAGCTCAATCGGGCGGACTTGCGCCTGATGGAGAAGGAGCAAGGGCTGACCAAGCTCCAGGCGTTCCACGAGAACATCATCCAGAGCATCAGCAGCGGCGTCTTCACGACGGATGCGGCAGGATTGATCACGTCCTTTAACCGGGCGGCTCAGGAAGCGACCGGCTACGATCTTGAACAAGTCAAAGGCCGACCCTGGCAGGAAGTCTTCAATTGGCGTCCGAATGATCGGTCGGAGGAAGGGGCGGAGGCTCTCTTCGCCTGTTCTAGGTTCGAAGTCGAGTGCAAACGCGCGGACGGCCGCCGCTTGATCCTCGGCATGACGTTGTCGCCGCTCCAGGAGCAGGGCGAACAAACCGGTATGGTCGGCGTATTCAAGGACTTGACCGAGATTCGGGACATGGAGGAGGAGATGCGCCGCCGGGAATGGCTCGCGACCTTGGGCGAGATGTCCGCCGGCATGGCCCACGAGATCAGGAACCCCCTGGGCGCGCTGGCCGGGGCGATGCAGATGCTGCGCAAAGACGTCGCGTCGGATGAGACCAGCCGGCGGCTCATGGATATCGCTGTCCGGGAAGCGACGAGGCTGGACACGATCATCACCGAATTTTTGTTGTACGCGCGGCCGCCCGCCCTCAACCTGGCGGAGTGCGACGTGAACAAAGTCTTGTCGGACACGCTGGATCTCATCGCGCACGAAGCGCGGACCAGGGCCGACATCACGATCTCGACAGTGTTGGCCGAAGGCGCCCTGACGGCCAAGGTCGATCAGGACCAATTGAAGCAGGTCTTCTGGAACCTGGCGACCAATGCGTTCGACGCGATGCCGTCCGGAGGACAGTTGACCATTTCCACCGGCTGCCGGCGCGTCGATTCGGGCGGGCGCAGCGGGAAGGTGATCGAGATCGCATTCCAGGATACGGGCATGGGGATTCCGAAGGGCAACCTGGACAAGATTTTCCTGCCCTTCTTCACGACGAAAAAAGAAGGCTCCGGACTCGGTCTGGCCGCCGTGCATCGGATCGTCGACCTGCACGGCGGGTGGATCAAGGTCGACAGCCGGGAAGGCAAGGGCTCTCGGTTTACGGTGTGCCTGCCGAGGTCGGCCGAGGCCGGACCGAGGCTGTGGCACGAAGGTAGAGGACCGTGGAAAAGATCCTAATCGTCGATGACGAACAGAGCATGCGCGATGTCTTGAGCATCATGCTCAAACGGGCCGGCTATGCGGTGACGACGGCTTCCGACGGCGACGAGGCGATCGCCCACCTCGGTAAAGAAATCTTCGACCTCGTGATCACCGATCTCAAAATGCCCAAGGTGGGCGGGCTCGACGTGCTCAAGGCGGTCAAGGCCTCCTCGCCGGACACGGTGGTGCTGGTGATCACCGCGTTTGCGTCGGCGGAGTCGGCCGTCGAGGCCATGAAGCACGGCGCCTACGACTATCTGACCAAACCGTTCCAGGTAGACGAAGTCCAGCTCATCATCCGCAACGCGCTGGAGCGGCGTCGGCTGTCGACCGAGAACATGCTGCTCAAGCGCGAGATGGCCAGCCAGTCCTCCTTCGCGCAAATCATCGGGAAGAGCGATGCGATGCAGAAGGTGTTCGACATCGTGCGCAAGGTGGCCGATTCCAAGAGCAACGTCCTGATCTTCGGGGAGAGCGGGACCGGAAAGGAGCTGATCGCGCGGGCCATTCATTACAACAGCGTGCGCGCGCCGATGCCCTTCGTGACGGTCAATTGCAGCGCGGTGCCGGAGACCTTGCTGGAGAGCGAGCTCTTCGGTCACATGAAGGGCTCGTTCACCGGGGCGGTCTCGAACAAGGCCGGTCTGTTCGAGGTGGCGAACGGCGGCACGGTCTTCCTGGACGAAATCGGGGACACCTCGCCGGCGACCCAAGTGAAGCTCTTGCGGGTCATTCAGGAGCGTGAATTTCGCCGAGTCGGCGGGACGCAGGACCTGAAAGTGGATGTGCGGATCATCGCCGCCACGAACAAGGATCTGGAGAAAGCGGTGGCCGAAGGCACGTTCCGCGAGGATTTGTACTATCGGTTGGACGTGATCCCCATCGTCCTGCCGCCCCTGCGGCTCAGAACAGGGGATATTCCGCTCCTGGTCCAGCACTTTCTGGACAAGTTTTCCCGCGAAAGCGGAAAGCCCGTTCCCACCATCACCGGCGAGGCCATGCGGGCGCTCCTGGCGCACGAATGGAGAGGGAACGTCCGCGAACTGGAGAACCTCATCGAGCGGGTGGTGGCGTTCTCCTCCGGCCAGCCGGTGACCGATGAGGAGATCCGCGGATGGCTCCATCGTCCGGTGACGCAGCAACAGACGTATCCGACCGATCTGCCGGAAGACGGGCTCGATTTGGAGGCGATGATCAACTCCATTGAGAAGGAGATGTTGTTGAAAGCTCTGGAACGGGCCAACTGGGTCAAGAAAAAAGCCGCCCGGCTGCTGAAGCTGAACACGCGGTCCTTCCGCTATCGGCTGGAAAAGTACGCGATCAAGGGAGGGAAGGACTAACGTGATGCGCGATGCGGGATGCGGGATGCGGGATGCGCAAGAACAAGCAAGACCGCATTCCCGATGAACGGGTCACGTGTCGCGGGCCATGGGGTGAATGAGGGCGACGGTGGAAGCGATAGAGGTGCGGGTCGCCGCGCCGGCGAAGATCAACGTCATTTTGCGCGTGCTGGATCAACGGGCGGACGGCTATCACAATCTCTGGTCGGTGATGCAGACCGTCGCGCTGGAGGATGAGCTGCGGTTGCGGGTCAGGCACGACACAGCAGGGGTGGCGCTCCGATGCGACGACGCGTTGCTGCCCACGGACCATCGGAATTTAGTCTATCGCGCCGCGGTGCTGACGGTGGAACGAGCCGGCCTGAACGTCGGGCTGGAGATCGAGCTCATGAAGCGGATTCCCTACGGCGCCGGGCTCGGCGGGGGGAGCAGCGACGCCGCCGCGACGATTCTGGGATTGAATCGCCTCCTGGGTCTGGGGTGGACGGTCGTCCACATGGCGGAGTTGGGTCAACAGTTGGGGAGCGACGTCCCGTTTTTCTTCTTCGCCCCGAGCGCTCTGGTGACCGGCCGCGGGGAAGCCGTCAAACCGCTCCGATTGGTGGGTGAGCGGTGGGTCGTCTTGGTCACCCCTGGATTTCCGATCGATACGCGCTGGGCCTATCAACGGCTTTCGGCCACACGTTCCGGCACGCCGTCGCTCTCCGGCGCCTTGCGGACGCTGGAAGGGCGTGAGGCCGTGAGCTGGGAGGATCTATTGCCGCTGGCCGAGAACGACTTTGAGGCGGCGGTGTTCCCCGAGCACGGCGTGCTCCGAACGATCAAAACGCGGCTGCTTTCGCAAGGCGCGGAGGTGGCGCTGCTGTCCGGCAGCGGCTCGACCGTATTCGGCATCTTTCGCGACGGGACGACGGCCCGGCAGGCGCAGGCGACGATGGGCCGATTCGAACGGTGCCGGGCCTACGCCGTTCAGACCTGCACCGAGGCCCTGTCCTGTCAGAGTGCGCCAATGACGGCGTCGCTTCGCGTTGGTTGACAACCGGCAGCGCTTTTCGTTAGAGTTCGATCCCCTAACCGGCTTCCTCGAGCACGCAACGAAGAAACAAGAGGGAGGCGGGGCGTTACGCCGAGACCCGCCGGGCCCGCCTAGCAGAAGAACATCTCGCGGTTTCTAAACGATCCGACGGCTTCTCACAGCGTTCGAGGTACCACGATGAACAAGGCGCTCAAGCTGTTTACCGGCAATGCCAATCCTGCGCTCGCGCAAGAGATTTGTGCGTATCTGGGGATTCGGCTGGGTGAGGCGACGGTTTCCTCCTTCAGCGACGGGGAAGTGCGGGTGAAAATCGAGGAAAACGTGCGCGGTGCGGATGTCTTCGTCGTGCAGTCCTGCTGCGCGCCGGTCAACGATTCGATCATGGAGTTGTTGATCATGATCGATGCCCTCAAACGCTCGTCGGCCAGCCGGATCACGGCCGTCATTCCGTATTTCGGCTATGCACGCCAGGACCGAAAAGATCAGCCGCGCGTGCCGATCTCGGCGAAGCTCGTCGCCGATCTCATCACAACCGCGGGGGCCGATCGCGTGCTGACGATGGATCTCCATGCGGGACAGATTCAGGGCTTCTTCAACATCCCGGTGGACCATCTCTATGCCACGCCGGTGCTGTTGGAATACATCAACAAGCGCGGGGTGGCGGACCTCGTGGTCGTGTCGCCCGACGCGGGCGGGGTGGAACGGGCGCGGGCTTTCGCCAAGCGGCTCCAAGCCAACCTCGCCATCATCGACAAGCGACGGGAAGGACCGAACCAGACGCAGATCATGAACATCATCGGCGACGTCGAGGGGAAAAGCGCGCTGCTCCTCGATGACATGATCGACACGGCGGGCACCATTGTCCAGGGTGCGCAGGCTTGCGCCGAAAAGGGAGCGCGGGAGGTCTGGGCGGCCTGCACCCATCCGGTGCTCTCGGGGCCGGCCCTGGATCGGCTGCAACAGTCGTGTTTGCGAGAAGTTGTAGTCACCAATACGATTCCGTTGAAAGAAAAAGAGCGGCTGTGCCCGAAGCTGCACTTGCTGTCCGTCGCGCCGCTGCTGGGTGAAGCCATCACGCGGATTCACGAAGAGGAGTCGGTCAGTTCGCTCTTTGCGTAGTTGGAAGCCAATAGCGAGAAGCGAATAGATCAGAGGAACGAGCTATTAGCTATTCGCTGTTTGCTAGTTGCTTGTGTTGGGGAGGAATCAGATGAAATTCGATCTGGCGGTTGAAGTGCGAGAACGGGCCGGCAAGGGCGCGGCGCGACAGCTCCGGCGCAGCGGGCGCGTGCCCGCCGTGCTTTACGGGCAAGGGGAATGTCTCCTGCTCACGATGAAGCCGGACGATCTCACGACCATTCTGCGTTCCCATGCCGGCACGACCGCGCTCATCTCGCTCACGGTGAATGGGGCGAAGGCCAAAGCCAAACGGACGGCGCTGCTGCGGGACTTTCAAGTCGACCCCGTGACGGGCGAGGTGTTGCACGCGGATTTGTTCGAAGTGTCGATGGACAAGCCGATCCGGGTCAAAGTGCCGGTGCAGCTCATCGGCGGCGTGCCGGCCGGTGTGAAGGAAGGCGGCGTGCTGCATCACAACCTGCGTGAACTCTCTATTGAAT
>JBBIOW010000138.1:0-7885 GCA_037443165.1 Nitrospiraceae bacterium
GAACCTCGTCTTCACGGAAGACATTGACCTCCCCCAAGACCGTCGCGGTCGGCTCGACTCCTTCCGTGTCGTAGGTGTTAAGTTTCTCCATGTACGACAGAATGCTGCTCAGTTGACGGCTGAACTCCTCCTTCTCCGCCTCCGTGAGTTCCAGCCGCGCCAACCTTGCCACGTGTTCCACCTCGTGTTTGGTAATTTGCATGGAATGGGCTTTCTGGTTTATCGGGTTCAACCAAAGAAACGAAACGAACCAGACAAACCGTTCCGCTGATCGTGGTTACTCCACCGTCACGCTCTTCGCCAGATTCCTCGGCTGATCCACGTCGGTTCCCCTCAGCACGGCGATGTGGTACGCCAGCAACTGGAGCGGGACCGTGAACAGAATCGGCGACAGCAACGGATGCACGTCCGGAATGGTGAACACCGCGTCGGCGGTCTTGCCGAGCTCCCGCTCCCCCTCCGCGACGAGCGCGATCACCGGAGCGTGGCGCGCCTTGACTTCCATCAGGTTGCTCACGGTCTTTTCGTACAGTCGATCGCGCGGCGCCAGCACCACCACCGGCATGTCCTTGTCGATCAGCGCGATGGGCCCGTGCTTCATCTCGCCGGCCGCGTACCCCTCCGCGTGAATGTACGAGATTTCTTTCAGCTTCAGTGCGCCCTCGAGGGCGATCGGATAGTTGATGCCGCGCCCGAGGTACAAAAAGTTCCGCTTCGTGTGGTAGCGCTTGGCGATTGCCACCAGTTCGGCTTCCCGGCCGAGCAGCCGCTTGACCAGCGCGGGCAGGGTCACCAATCGGTCCAGCCATGCCTTGCCGTCGGCCGCCGAGAGCACTCCCCGGACGCGTCCCAGGTGCAGCGCGAGCAGATACAGCGCCGTCAGTTGCGCCGTGAAGGCCTTGGTCGAGGCCACGCCGATCTCGGGGCCGCAAGGCGTATAGAGCACGCCGTCCGATTCCCGAGCCAGCGTGCTGCCGACCACGTTGACGATCGAGACCACCCGCGCGCCTTTTTCCTTGGCTTCGCGCGCGGCGGCCAGCGTGTCGGCCGTCTCGCCGGATTGTGAGATCGTGATGAAGAGATCGTCCTTCTGGATCAGCGGATCGCGATAGCGGAACTCCGACCCGATGTCTACCTGAACCGGCGTCCGGACCATTTCTTCGAACAGATATTTGCCGACCAGGCCGGCGTGCCAGGACGTGCCGCAGGCGACGATCCAGATTCGTCCCACCGCCGCGAACTCCTCCGGCGTCAGGCCGATCTCCGGCAGATCCGCTTCACCGGTTTCTCGGGAATAGCGGCCGCGCATGGTGTCGAGAATCGTCTGCGGCTGCTCGTGTATTTCTTTGAGCATGAAGTGCGGATAGCCGCTCTTCTCGGCGGCCGAGGCGTCCCAGGTGACGCGCGTCGTCGCACGGGCGACCGGGATTCCTTCGATGTTCGTGATCTGGACGTCCTTCGCGGTCACCACCGCGACGTCGCCCTCCTCCAAATAGGTCACGTCGCGGGTGTGCGAGAGCATAGCCATCACGTCGGAGGCGACGAACGTCGCTTCGGCGGTCCGGCCGACCACCAAGGGGCATCCGGAGCGGGCCGCCACGAGCGTGTCCGGTTCGCGCTCGGAAATGACCGCGAGGGCATAACTCCCGCGGATCTGCTTGGTCGCAGTCCGCACGGCATCCGCTAGGCTTTTGCCCTGCTTGATCTCCTTGCCGATGAGATGCGCCACGACTTCCGTATCCGTTTCCGACTCGAATCTGTAGCCGTCCTTCATCAGTTGTTGTTTCAGCGGGAGGTAGTTCTCGATGATGCCGTTGTGCACTAACACGCAGCCGTCCGATCGATGCGGATGGGCGTTTTGCTCGGACGGCTTGCCGTGCGTCGCCCATCGCGTGTGGCCGATGCCGACGGTCCCGCTCACACTCCGCTCCTGAAGCGACTTCTGCAGATTGGCCAGCTTGCCCACACTGCGCCGGACTTCGATCTTCCCATTCTGCAGGACCGCGATGCCGGCCGAGTCGTACCCGCGATACTCCAACCGTTGCAATCCGCTTAGGAGAACGGGTACGGCGTCCTGATTCCCGACGTAGCCTACGATGCCGCACATGCGTTAACCGTTCGCCTCCTTGACTCCCCTGCCCTTTCCGCCGGCGACTTTGCCTTTGGCGACCGGTTGCCGTGTCTTCGTGAGACGTGAACCGTGAGGTGTGAGACGCCCTGAGGGATCTTTACGGTTCACGTTTGACGTTTCACGCTTCACGTCAGTTGGCAGCGCCCGCCGGCGGGCGGCCCAGCCCTCCCGGTTGACCTGCGGCACCCGCGCGATGGCGAGCGCATCGGCCGGCACGTCCCGCGTGACGGTGGTGCCGGCAGCGACGACCGCCCCGCGGCCGACCGTCACCGGCGCGATCAGTTGCGTGTCGCTTCCCACGAAGACATCGTCTTCGATTACCGTCCGGTATTTGCGGATGCCGTCGTAGTTACAGGTGATCGTGCCGGCGCCGATGTTCACGCCCTTGCCGACGTTCGTATCGCCGAGATAGCTGAGGTGATTGGCTTTGGAGCCCTCGCCGAGGTCGGTGTTCTTCATCTCGACGAAGTTGCCGACTTTGGCCCTCCGGCGAACCACCGTGCCGGGCCGCAGATGCACGAACGGACCCAGCGTCGTGTCGTCCTCCAACCTGGCCTCGCGGAAGACGCAATGCTCCAGGATTTCGACGCGATTGCCGAGCACGCAGTCCGTCAGGCGGACGTTCGAGCGAATCACGCAGTCTTCGCCGATCACCGTCGAGCCTTCGAGCGCGACGTTGGGATAGAGCACCGTGTCGGGCCCGATGACGACGCCGGCGTCGATCCATGTCGTTGCTGGATCGCGCATCGTCACGCCCGCGTCCATCCATCGCTCGCGAATCTGCTGCCGCATCGCCCGTTCCGCCCGCGCCAGTTGCTCGCGCGTGTTGACGCCGAGGCCTTCGTCCGGGTCGCACAGTGTGACGGTCGACACGCGCAGTCCTCGTTCCACGGCCAGGCTCACGATGTCGGTCAGATAATATTCCCCCTGCGCGTTGTGCGGCTGCAACGTATCCAGTGCCTCGAACAAAAAGCCTCCGTCCACCACGTAAGTCCCGACGTTGACTTCGCGCAATCGCTTCTCCTCCGGGGAGGCGTCGCGGTCCTCGACGATTTTCAGCACGCGGCAATCCAACAGACCCGGACGGTTGTCTCCGACCGGATTACTGCGCACGATCCGCCCGTAGCCGGTTGCGTCTTCGAGCACGGCGGTCAGGATCGTCACCGTCGCTTTGTCGGTTTCGTGCACGCGCAACAGTTCTCGGACCGTCGCTTCCGCCAGCAGTGGCGTGTCGCCGTTCAGAATCAGGAACGTGGACGGGCGTTCGCGTTGGGAAGCCGGGAAGATCGGCTTGGCCTGCAGCACGGCGTGGCCGGTCCCCAGTTGTTCCGCCTGTTCGACGATGACGGTCCGGGACGTGCGCCGATCGCCGGCCGCGCGGCTCTCCAGCAGCGCGCGGACCTGTCCGCCCTGATGGCCGACGACGACCGCGACCCCGGCGCCGGCCAGCCGTTCGGCCAGTTCCACGATGTAGAGGATCATCGGTCGGCCGGCCACCGTGTGGAGCACCTTGGCCAGCTTGGATTTCATACGCTTCCCGACCCCGGCCGCCATGACGATGACGCCGAGACCGGGGACCGGCGCCCCCGTCGCCGGGCCGGGAGCGCCCGGAAACGAGGAAGCCCGATGGACAGGCCGTTCGATCATGCGATGGGCACTCCCGCTTCCGGCTGTTTGACCTTGGACCACTTGGAATCGGCGCCGAGCGTGGCGCCCATGGAAGGAGTGGGTGAGTAGAGTCCGCCGGAGACGATCAGTTTCATCGCCTCTTCCACGCTGATCTCGACCGGGATCACTTCCCTCTCCGGCACAAGCAAAAAATATCCGGACGTCGGATTGGGCGAGGTCGGCACGTATACGTGCACCAGCGGATCGGAAGAAATGTCCTGCACTTCGCCCTTGGTGACGCCTGTGACGAAGGCGAAGCAGTAGTGTCCGTTTTTGGGAAATTGGATCAGCACGACGCGGTTGTACTGGCCCCGCTCCGTAAACGACAGAATGTCCATCATGGACTTCAACGTCGAATAGATGCCCCGGACGACCGGGACGCGGTTCAGCAAGTCCTCCCAAAGCGCGACGATCTGGCGCCCGATGAAGTTGGCGGCGAAGAGTCCGGTGGCGAAGATGAGCAGGACGAGGGTGGCGATGCCGAGTCCCGGCACATAGTATCCGGGGGTGACGATCCGGGCGAGCATGTCGCCCAGGATCCCGTCCACGGTCACGAACAACGTTTTCAGAATGAGGACCGTGCCCCAGATCGGAGTGATGACCAACAGGCCAGTAAGAAAGTAGCGTTTCAGGACGGCTCTGACCGTGATCACCGGGGCTCCTCGTGGTCGTTCATCATACAAACTTTAGAGAGGCCGTCGCAAGCCTTTTATTGCTATTTTCAAGCACTTGGAATAGGATGCCCGCCTAGTTCCGGATGCGCCGAGATGGGGAGCCGGTGAGCCTGAAGCGGAAGGGGCATCGAGGAGTCCTGATCACGTTGGAGGGGGTCGAGGGCAGTGGAAAGACGACCCAGGTTCAGCGGCTGGCGCGGCGGCTCCGCAACGAAGGCTATCGTGTGCTGGAGACTCGGGAGCCCGGCGGGACTCCCCTCGCCGAATCCATTCGGCGGACGCTCTTAAAGTCAACCGGGGAACGGATGGATCCCCGCTGCGAAGCGTTGCTGATTCTAGCCGCTCGCAGCCAACATGTCGCCCGGGTGATCAAGCCGGCGTTGGACAAGGGAGTCATTGTCCTGTGCGACCGCTTCGTGGACTCGACGCTGGCCTACCAGGGATACGGCCGGGGGCTCGATGTGGAGGTCTTGCGCCGATTGAACCGGTTCGCCACCGGCGGGCTGGAACCGGATCTGAGCCTGCTCTTCGATCTACCCATTACGACGGGATTGGCCAGACGCCGACACAACCATCTGGAGCAGAACCGGCTGGACCGGGAATCCCGACGATTTCACACCGCCGTGCGGCGAGGATTTCTCGAGCTGGCGGCCCGCGAGCCGCGCCGGATCGCCGTGTTCGACGGAACGAAATCGGCCGAGACTCTAGCGCATGAAGTCGCATCGATCGTGCGGCGGTTCCTTCGCAGAGGTGGTCGCACAATCGGAAAGCCACCCGATTCCTGAGCCATGCCCTTCCAGGACGTCATCGGCCACGAACAGCCTATCGCGCTGCTGAAAGCCGCCATTCGGCACGACCGAATCGCCCATGCCTATCTGTTCTATGGAGAACGAGGAATCGGCAAGCGTCTGACGGCCCTGAGGTTTGCGCAGGCGCTCAACTGCGACATGGCTGCGGGACCGGGCGACCCTGACGCCTGCGGACGCTGCCGGTCCTGCCGGCAGATCGAAGCCTGCACCCATCCGGACTTCACCCTGATCGAACCGGATCCGGAACAAACAACGCCTCAGATCAAAATCGAACAGATTCGCGGAATCGAATCGCAGATCGTGTACCGGCCGTTGATCGGCCGGTGGAAGGTGTGCGTGATCGATCAAGCGGACCGTCTGACCATCGGCGCAGCCAACGCGCTGCTGAAGACGTTGGAAGAACCGCCTTCTCACTGTCTCTTCCTGCTTGTCACGAGCCGACCATCGGCATTGCCGGCCACGATCCGTTCTCGCTGCCAGGCGCTGCGGTTTGCGACCCCGGTCCGCGCTCAGGTGGAAACGGCCTTGGTCGCAAAGCGCGGCCTGTCTCAGGAGGAGGCACGCTTCCTGGCGGTCTTGAGCGAAGGCCGCCTCGGCGAGGCCATGAAGATGGATCCCGATGACATCAAGACCGCGCGGCGGGAGTTGCTGCTCCTGACAGATCCGGCGTCGCTGCGATCCGTCACTGCCCTATTGACGGCGGCGGAAGCGCTGGCCAAGACCGATCGTGCGCAGGAGGCGCTCGCTTGGCTCAAGCGATGGCTCAGAGACCTGCTCCTGGTGCGGGTCGGCGCGGACCCTGACGCGCTGCTCAATCTGGACTGCCTGCCGGCTCTCGAGTCGACGGCCAGCAACATGGATGTCACCGCGCTGCTCGATCTGCTCGGCCATATCGAAATCCTGGAGCAACAGGCGACGCGGAATTTGAATGTGCAACTGGCGTTGGAATGCATCCTCCTCCGCCTACGGGATGCGATGGGAACGCGAGGAGGCACAAGGCTAGAGGCTAGAGGCTAGAAGAAACGAATCGGCCGTCGCTGGAATTACGGGGCGGTGCCCTGCTATCTTTGACCTGCATGTCCCAATCGTTTTACATCACGACTCCGATCTATTACGTCAACGACGTCCCGCATATCGGGCATGCGTACACGACCATCGCAGCCGATGTGCTGGCGCGCCATCACAGCCAGCAGGATGACGAGGTGTTCTTCCTGACCGGCGTCGATGAGCATGGACAGAAGGTCCAGCAGGCGGCGGCCAAGGCCGGAATCGACCCGCAACAGTATTGCGACGGCATGGCGCCGCGGTTCCGCGACCTCTGGAAGCGGCTGAATATTTCGAACGACGCCTTCATTCGAACGACCGACTCGAAACACAAAGCAATCGTTCAACGCTATCTTCAAGTCCTTTTCGACAAGGGATTGATTTACAAATCGGACTACACGGGATGGTACTGCACGTTCGATGAGCGGTTCTGGACCGAGAAAGATGTCGTAGACGGGCTCTGTCCCGACTGCAAGCGCCCGGTCGAACGGCTGAGCGAGAGCAACTATTTCTTCCGGATGAGCCGTTTCCAGGAGCCGCTTCTCGCATACTTGAAAGCTCACCCGAGCCTATCCGAAGCCCAGGCCAGGTTCATCCGCCCTCCGGCACGATTCAACGAGGTGCTCGGATTTCTCGAAGCCCAGCCCCTGGGGGATCTGTCGATCTCGAGGCCTAAAACCCGTCTGTCCTGGGGGATTGAGCTGCCGTTCGATCGGAACTATGTGACCTATGTGTGGTTCGACGCGCTGGTGAATTATCTGTCGGCGCTCGAATACTTGGCTCCGTCCCGATCCTTGGAGAAGTTCTGGCCCGCCTCGATCCACCTCGTTGGCAAAGACATCCTTACGACGCATGCTGTGTATTGGTCCACCATCTTGATGGCGTTGGAGTTGCCGTTGCCGCAGACGATCTTCGCCCACGGCTGGTGGACGGTGAACGGCGAAAAAATGTCCAAGAGCCGCGGGAACGTGGTGGACCCCAACGCCGTTGTGGATGAATTCGGCGTCGATGCGTTCCGCTACTTTTTGATGCGGGAGGTGCCGTTCGGTCAGGATGGGGACTTCTCCCGCGAAGCGTTGATCGGCCGGATCAACAGCGAACTGGCCGACGGCCTCGGCAACCTCGTGAGCCGCACGCTCACGATGATCGAACGCTTTGCTCACGGCAAGATTCCGCCGAGCCACGCCCCTCAAGATGAACTGGATAATCGGTTGGAACAGGCCATCGGTGAACTGACCGGGTCGGCGCTAATCGATATGAAGGACCTCCGGTTCAATCGGGCGCTCGAATCCATGTGGGAGCTGATCCAACGATGCGACCAGTATATCGACAAGACCGCGCCCTGGGTCTTGGCTCGGCGTCCGGAAGATCGGGAGCGGCTCCATGGGGTCTTGTACCGAGTGGCGAAGGCGTTGGAGCGGCTGATCCCCTTGCTCTACCCGTTCATGCCACAGACTGCCGAGAACATGGCCGCTCAACTCGGCCTGAATCCGCAGGTGCGGGCAAGAAAACTGACCGTTCGACCGCTCGTCCCCGGACTCGAAATTGCCAAGGGCAAG
>JBBIOW010000139.1:0-7876 GCA_037443165.1 Nitrospiraceae bacterium
CGACCATATCGCCGGAGCTTCGGCGGGCGCGCTCACGGCGGCTCATTTCATCACCGGCCAAGCGCGGTACGGCGTCGAGACCTATGTCCGCCATCTGAGCAATCGAAGATTCGTCCATCTGCTGCGCGTGAGAAAACCACTGGATGTCGACTACCTGCTCAATAAGGTTGTCAGGGAGGTCCGCCCGTTCAACCTATCGGCCCTGGTTCAAGCCTCGACCACGCTGCATATTGCCCTCACCGACACGCGCGACGCCTCCGCCCACTATGTGACGAACAGGACCGCTGGAATCGACCTCTGGGAAGCCTTTCGCGCCACGGCCGCCGCCCCCATCCTGTACAACCGGTTCGTCCGGGTCGGCGACCGATGGTGCGTGGACGGCAGCCTCAGCGATCCGCTGCCGCTCCGACGCGTCGTCGAGTGCGGCTGCCGCTACATCCTGGTCATCCTCAACAAGCCGCTCTGGTACCGAAGCCGGCCGGTCCGGGCGCCGCTGCGCACCCTTGCCGCGCTGAAGACCCGCCATTACAGCCCGGCGCTCAAGCAGGCGCTGTTCGGCGAAAATCTCGCGCTGAATCGCACGCTGGCGTTGCTCTCGGACCACCAGGGATGTCTCGTGCTCGGCTCCACGAAGATCCTCGTGATCGCGCCGAGTCACCAGCCCCATCGCGTGACGTGTACGACCACCAGCACGAGGCGTCTGTGGCTATGCGCGTTGAGGGCCAGGGCGGACGCGTGGCGGACCTTCGGGCAGATCCCGCCCGCAACGGACAATCCGTTCGGCAGCGACAATCCCTGCCGGCTGCTTCCACGCATGCCGGCAACCTGAAGATCCCGCAGCACCCGAGCCGTTTGTGCTGCGCATTGGCCATGTGAGACGACGTTCGAGGAGCCCACCACGTGCCATGCCGTATCGATTGCTCGCCGATCTGGTCGTCCTGCTCCATCTCGCCTTCGTGCTGTTCGTGGTGAGCGGTGGTGTGTTGGCACTGAAATGGCGATGGGTTGCGTGGCTGCACTTGCCGGCCGCCGCCTGGGGCGCCGCCGTGGAATGCGGCGGCTGGATGTGCCCGCTGACGCCGCTCGAACACTGGCTGCGCGGGCAGGCCGGCGAGACCGCTGCCCAGTCCGATTTCATCGCCCGCTATGTCCTGCCGACGTTGTACCCGGAGGGACTGACGCGCGAAGTCCAGTTCGCCCTGGGGACGCTGGTGGTTGTCGTCAATCTGGTGATCTACGGGTGGCTCTGGCGGCGAACACGGCGGACGCCGCCCGCCGGGCAGTGCTAAGGGCTTCTTACCACCCGTTGCTCTGCGCCCTTTCCCTGAGAAGCCCGACCCGATCGACTGTTTCGGTCATTCAGGGGCCATCGGTCCGCCGGCATCTGTGAGCTACTTCACAGAACCGCCCGTTTACGCTCGGTAGACTATGATCGTCCTCAATCACCTCATCGCGCTCATCCCATCTCGCAAGGAGGGAAGACTCCTATGCGGACACTCATCGGACAATTCGGCCGCTCAGTGACGTTCCTGCATTTGACCCTTGCGCTTCCGATGGCGGCCGGGTGCGTCAGCATGGACGAGTATCGGGCCGCTCAACGGTGGGCGGAACAGTTGACGGCCCAGCTTCAAGCGGAGCAACACCGTTCGCAGGAGCTGGAAACTCGCGTACGCGAGCTCCAGGACAAGATTCGGGATTTGGAGACCGTCGCGCAGGCCGCGCGCGAGGAAGCCGCCAGGCGCGAGCGCGAATACAAGGACATCCGCGATGAGTTGCTCCGTTTCAAGATCCCCTTGGAACAGCAGCGGGTCAACTTGAACCGAAGCCGCGTGCGCGAGCGCATGGCGGAACGACGCTCCGACGCGGCAACGGACCTGGCGACGCCGCTCGCCCCGCGCACGACGCCGGCCCCGGCCGACGACGACAGCAAGCAGCGCCTCAAGGACGCATTGGAGGATCTCCGGAAATTTCTAGAGGCGAACTAGCGCCCTCACGCTCCCCTCTCTCCCACTGACGGGGAGAGGGAACGATTCGCATGAACTTCAGACTGAGGACACGAGCGCGCTGGCGCAGGGACCGAGAAAGGAGGACCGGCCGATGCAGAACCGGCGACGCCGAAGGCCCTTTCATCCCTCGTTTGGTCTCGTCATCTTGCCGATCCTGACCGGGTGTGCCACCCAGGCCGATCTCGACCACCTGCGCCGCGACTTGGCCTCCGAGATCGCCACGGCGAGCGCCCACACGCAGTCGGACCTGAAGGCTCTCCGCGAGAAGGCCGACGCCGTGCAGTCAAACACTCAAGCCGCGCTGGAGGCGGAGCGGAAGGCCCTGGACGCGCTCAAGGGCCGTGAGGAGGAGTTGGAGGCTCGCGTGGAGGCACTCACCTCAAAAGTGGCGGCGGTGAATCACGGATTACAGGGCGAGCTGGCCGAACTGCGAAAGATCCTCTCGGATCTGAGCGCCAAGCGGGCCGAAGATGTCGCCGCCATCCGCGCGACGGTCCACGACATCAAGCAGCACCTTCTCACGACCCAAGATGCCCTGGCCGCCGCCAGTGCCGAATCCCGTCGCCTGCAGACGACATTGCGATTGTTGACAACCGCGATCGTGCGCCGGTTCCAGTCCGAGGCGGAAGGCCTGCGACAGAATCTGAAAGAGATCGAGCGGGTCGCGAAGGAGTTGGATCCCCCCTCTCCGCCGCCCGTCCAGCCCGCCGTCCAGCCCGGCCCATCGCGTTAGCGGCCGGTCTGACCTTCCGCCGGGGCGCCAAGCGGCGGGATATTGATCCCGATCCGCTCGAGTCCCATGATGACCGTCAGGTTCGTGGGCGGGTGCGAGACGATTTCTTTCTGCACCTCGATCCGCCGCAAGTCCACAAACTCCGGCGCCGTCAGCCCCAGCGATTCCCGATACGCCCGGTCGGCAATGCCCCGCTGCCGTTCGGCCTTTTCCCGCGCCTCCTCCGCCTTTTGAAACTCCACCATCGTGATCCGGCGCTGCTCCTGGATGATCGTCTGAGCCGTCTGCTCCAGCACCCCCTTCGGGGGCATGATACTCCCGACCACGATGCGCACCAGGCGGATGGGCAGATTCTGCTTGTCGATGATCTTGGTCTGCACCTCCCGCGCGATGGCGTCCTGCAGCTTCGTCCGGGTCGTCGGATCGGTGGTCAACTGGAACAAAGGATATTTCTGCACTTCCTCGCGCACGAAGGTGCGGAAGGCCTCCTTGACGTTGTGCTGATACCAATTCGGACCGAACCGGCTGATGAGCTCCGGCGAGCGGCCCTCGATCACGCCGGCGATCAGGAACGCGTCGAAGGACACCGGGGCGTTCTCCGCCGAAATGATGTCGAAGTGCTCGGCGTACTGGATCGGCCGCACATCCACATCGATCACCTGGGTGGTCAGGGCGACGGTCACGCGACCGGTGGGTGCCGGCACCGGATCCACGCCGCCGTGCCCGAAGAAAAACGGCTTTTCCACCAACACCCCCTCGTGGCCGGCGTCGATGGCGACCATCATACATCCGGGCGCAGTCAAGAGGACGGCCGACAGGCCGACGAGCAGGACATGACATCCCTTGGTGCTCCACATACAGCGACCTCCTTCCTACCCGACATTCCTCAGCCGACTGCACCCTACTGCCACAGCGCCATTCCGTTCTGTAAGCGGGCTCACAGACCGGCTCGCCCGAAAGAGCCTAGCATGCGATCATGGCTCGACTCGATGTGTTCGTCCATAAGGGCTGCCTCTCTGAGCAACGGGCTCGGGGATTGGCCCACGCGATTCATGAGGCGTTGCCGGCCTGGGAGGTCTGCGTCCGTCATGTCGCGGGCTCATCCGCCATCATCGCGCTGCCCGCCTTCGTCGTAAACGGAGAGGTGCTGGCAACGGGCATTCCGCGGAAAGACTGGCTCATCGCGAAACTCCAGGAGTGGGAGCGGAACAAAACCCGCTGAAGGATCCGGGCGCATGCGCAGCGGACGTTCGTGCCACGGTGATTGGGAGTCGCGCGCAGCCGCGGAGAACGGGGCGCCGGACGACCGCTTCGATTCATCGGACCTGGTGCAGGCCGTCTTCGATGAGATCGCGCAGACGTTCGGCATCAGGTTCGTGCCGGATCTGTTTCAGAACATGGTCGCCTATCCCGCCTATCTCGACACATCCTGGGAATTGTTGAAAGAGGATCACGCCTTGGACGCGATGGATGCCGGGACCAAGCGGATCATCGCGCTGGCGATCTCGGCCGCCGCCGACGGAACCCCGTACATCCTGGCCTACCCCGAGGCGTTCAGAGGAGTCGGCATCGAAGAAACCCTTCTGGTCAAGGTGCGATTCTGCGCACAGCTTTGTCGCTCGTTCACTCAGTTCCTGGCTGAAGTCCGTCGCGAATATGCGCCGGAGGCGGCGCGCGTCGTGACCGGATACCTGCGGCAGGGAACCACTCAATCCGGTGCGGTCATGTCCACCGAGCCTTCACTCCAGCGTCACGACGACGAACCCGCGGTCAGTTGGGTGGAAAAGGCGACGATCCTGATCCTGATCGTATTGGTCTCGGCTGCGGGCGCGCTGTTCTTTCTGCTATGAGTGCACAACGGTCCGGACTGCCACACCACGATCCCCTGGTAGACGGGACGGCCAGCCATCGGACTGGGCTGTCCGGATGGGGTTGGGCGGCGATCGGCCTGGCCGGCGCGGTCCTGCTGGCGGTCGCCTGGCTCGGCCTCGGGCAGCGGTCGGCGACCGCGTTCGACCTGTCCCGGCACAACGTGCCATTGGATCAGATCGTGGACGGCGGGCCGGGAAAAGACGGCATTCCGGCATTGCTGTCCCCGACATTCGTCCTCGCCTCGGGAGCCTGGTTCCTGAAAGCGGACGATCGCGTGCTGGGCCTCAGCGTGGACACGGAGGCCAAGGCGTATCCCGTCAAGATTCTCAACTGGCACGAACTGGTCAACGATACGATCGGCGGAAAGCCGGTGGTGGTCACGTATTGTCCGCTGTGCGGCACCGGCATCGCGTTCGATGCGCGCGCCGACGGGCGGCGCTTCACGTTCGGCGTCAGCGGCCTGCTGTATCAAAGCGATTTGCTGATGTACGACCACCAGACCGAGAGCCTGTGGTCACAGATCGCCATGCAGGCAGTGGCCGGCCCGCTGACCGGAACCACGCTCACTCCTCTGTTCTTGGAGCATACGACCTGGGGGGAATGGCGTCGCGCCCACCCCGACACGCTCGTCCTGTCCGTCCAGACCGGCTATGCCCGCGATTACGAGCGCGACCCCTACTTGGGGTACGCGGACCGACGGGAGCTGATGTTCGACACCACCCACTTCGATCCGAGCTACCATCCGAAGGAATGGATCCTTGGGATCGAGATCAACGGCGTCGCCAAAGCCTATCCATTCGTGGAACTCAAGAAGGTCGCGACACCCCTCGCCGACCGGATCGGCGGGCAACGCGTCACGGTCCACTTCAATACCCGGGCCCGGAGCGCCTCCGTCACCGCCGCCGACGGCACACCGGTGCCTTCCGTCATGGCGTACTGGTTCGCCTGGTACGCGTTCCATCCGGACACGCAGGTGTTCGAGGCAAATTGAAGCGGTCAGCGGCCGGCAATCAGTTCTCAGTCATCAGCTTTCAGTTCGAAGGAGGCTGAAGACTGACGGCTGACCGCTGAGGGCTGAGCGCTTGATCGCTGTCCAGCTACCGAGACGACACGAGCCGAGTCAGGTGGTCGGGGCTGACGATCGTGATCGTCCGACCGTCGAGACGGATCAGGCCCTGGTCGCGGAACTGACCGAGCGTCGTGCTGACCGTTTCTCGGCTGCAGCCGATGAGATTGGCCATTTCCTGGTGGGTGAGCTTGATCCCGAGGCGGATGTGAGGCCCGTCCGGCACGCCGTCGGTTTTGCTGAGTTCGAGCAGGAGGTGGGCCAGGCGCGCCGGCACGTCGCGGAAGACGAGGTCTTCCACGCGGCTTTGAATTTTGCGGAGCCGCAAGCCGATGAGCTTGGTGAGCTTCACGGACAGATCGGGATGGGTCCGAAGATAGTGGTCGAAATCCTCGCGCCGGATCACGCAGATCAGGGTGTCATCGAGCGCTTCCGCCGCCGTTTCACGGGGAGTTTCTTCCAGCACTTCCAGTTCCCCGAATATTTCCCCGGGCTCGAGGATGTCGAACGTCACTTCCTTGCCGCTGGGCGCGGTGCTGGCGATCTTGACGCGCCCCTGCTTGAGCAGATAGACGTTGCTGCTCGGATCGCCGGGCAGGTAGAGCGGTTGCCGTTTCTTCACCGCCTGCATGCGCGTGATGCGCTCCATCTCTTGCATCTCCGTTTGGCTGAGGCCGTCAAATAAGCGGATGTGTTTGAGATACCAGAGCTTGTTCTGTGAAGAGGGATCCTGAGACATAGATCGCACCCGCAACGGCGGCACTACTGTACTGTGTCCCATGGTCGCAGGGCAAGGCAATGATCGCCGCGACAGGTGTGCCAGGCAGAACGCGATCACCATGACCGGACAGGCGTGGATTTGACATGAAGCGCCATCCGGTCATACCGCATCGTCGGCCCAGGTCCCGCGGAGCCACCCGGGGGATCGCGGTCCCCGGAAAGGGAGGGACGGGGTCTTCCGACCCGCATGCCTACGGCCGGGCCGGCATAGGTCCGGCCTGATGAGGGGGAGGCCATGATCGCGCTTCAAGGGAAGCTTAGGGTAACGTTGCAGGCTGGGGGACGACGATGGATCGCCGCGTCGCTCGTATGCCTGACCCTCGCCGGGCTGACCGGAACGACCTGGTTTGCCGTTCGCTACGACGAGTCCTCGAGCCGGACGGTCGCGCTCCAGCACTTCGCCAATGAGGACTATCCCGAGGACCCGGAAGAGCGCAGCCTTGTCTTCGGCAACTACCGCCACGCGCGGGTCCACATCGAGCGATTGGACGGGACGCAGTTTCGCATCCTGCTCGAGCCGGCCGACGAGCACGCGGCCGTGATCGAACTGCGAGACGTGGACCTGGTGCATCTCGTCGCGGCCGTCCCGTCCTGGCTCCAGCCCGACCCCGAGCTGACAAAGATCGCGCTCATCGACCGCGAATGGAACCGGCAGCAGGTGCGCTTCCGGCGCGACTCGCCCTTCGTCCGGGTCCACCAGGGCGGCGACGGGTTCGAGCAGCGCGCCTTGAGTCGTGTGGACCTGGCCCGAAACTGCCTGAACGCGGGGCTCTGGGAAGCGCTGCTCTTCACGACCGAAGACGGCGAAGACCGTGTCTACGAACACGTCTGGTTCACCTTCCCGCTCGGACTCTACAAGCAGCTCTTCGAACACGTGAACGGGCTTTCCTACTGGGACCACTGGTGGACTTTGGAGCACTGGGTGTCTCCGGAGGGCGCGCCGGTGCCACTCGAGCGGCTTCGCACAGTCGAGCAGGAATGGCCGGTCCAGGCCGTGGCCCGCTGGGACGAGCCGCCGCCCGCCCGCGGCGAGCAGCGGCTGAAACGCCGCAATATCTTCTCCGGGCCGGTCCGTACCTATCGCGACTGCTACACACAGCCGATCCAGTTCGCCAGCTTCATTCCGCCCGGCCGGTATTCCGTGCGGCACCCGCGCGACACTCAACTGGAGTATCTTGCGGAGTTCACGGGCGGTGTTCTCCGTCGCGTCCACATGCCGTCGCAACCCGGTTCACGCATCGAATTGGAATTGGCCTTTCGTCATCGTCGAACGGGGGAGTCGACCCGCCTGATATTCGGCGGGCTCGATGTCGCTTCACTCCCCGTCCTTTCGCCGGCCGAGTACGAGCGCGGCTGGCAGGTCCCCATGGGAATCGGAAACCCGGGTTTCTTCGAAGCCTATGACGAGTTGGCGGCACA
>JBBIOW010000140.1:0-7791 GCA_037443165.1 Nitrospiraceae bacterium
CGCCTGCAAGCCCCGGCTTGCCGACTTTGACCATCGGCGTTATAGTCCCGCCCCATGGGCCATCATCGGCTCATGCTGGGGCCGCTCATCGCGTTGATGAGCCTGGCCGTCCTGTCCCGCGTTGCACAGCCAACCGCGGCGCTTTCGCTCACCGCGCAGGTGATCTGGAACGGATTTCTGTTCGGCGTCCCGATTGTGCTGGGAGGGTTTCTGTTGGCGAAGGCCAGGTGGGCCTTGATGATCGGGGTCATGTACGGAACGGTCGGGCTTGCGCTGGACATTTCGACGCTGGTCCAGGAAGTGACCAGACCGGAAACCCGGGCCTCGGTCCTCGCGCTCAGCGGGTCGACCGGCCTGTTGAATTTCCTCTTGATTGCGCTGGGCGGGCGCGGGTTTCTCGACGTGCGGCCGGACATGAGGCCTCCAGCAGGCCGCCCTCCCAATCTTCAGCCCCCTTCTTCATCCTCACGCGCCTGATCCGCCCGTATCCGGCTTCCTGCAACCACCGGCTCGCTTCCGCGATCGAGTAGGTATTGCCTCTCTCGGTGAACAGCAACATGGTCACGGCGAATAGACTCGCCTCCACCGGATACAATCCTTCGCGGTCCAGCAGAAACGCATCCTGGATCAGGAGACGGCCTCCCGGCGCGAGCGCCGGGAGCAGGCGTCGAAAGAGACCACGATTCTCCTCGGGCGAGTAAATGTGCAAGACATTGGAGTACCAGATGACGTCGTATCGGCCTGGCACAGGCTTGCGCATGAAGTCCAGGGGGAGATACGAGAGCCGGTCTCCCGCCTTGTGAGTGGCCGCGATTTCCCGCGCAACGTCCAACGCCGGCGCCCGGTCGCAGACCGTCGCGCGCAAACCCGGGTTGCGGGCCAAAAAGGCCATGGCATAGGTGCCTGGCCCGCCGCCAAGATCCAGCAGCGTCCGCGCATCACGCAGGTCGAGCTGCGCCGCGACCTTGGGCGCAATCGCCGCCGATCGATGGTGCATGGCCCACGTGAATTGGCGGCGGTAAGCGGGCTCATCCGGGTCCTGCCAATCCACCGGTTTTCCGCGCTTCACACAGGCGGTGAGTTGCGACCAATCGTTCCACTGATCCCGCAACAACTCGAGATAGGCGCCTCGGTAGTGCGGGCTCTTCGCGTTGAGGGCGTCGATGGCCACCGGGCTGTTCCGATAAAGCCCGTTCCGCTTGCGAAGCAGACCTGCGGCGGCCAGGTTGCGGCAGAGAATATCCGTGCCACGCGGACTCGCGCGCAGCTTCTTGGCCAGTTGGGCGATCGTCCAGGCACGAGAGCCGATGACGGTGAAGAGATCGAGGTCGAGCGCGGTGAGGATGATGCGAGGCAGGCGATAGGCGAACACCGCGTCGCGGAATTCTTCAAAGGAACGGATGGGCATCACCGCTCACGTGTCGCGGTCACGCGAATTGCCGCCGGCACCACAGGATCATCTCTTTGAGTTCCTCCGGCTTCTCGAAATCGACCATTTTGGAGAACGTGACGGCCACGTACTGGTTCGTCATCTTGGTTTCCTCTTCGAACCCGGCTTGAAGAAAGAACGGGCGGCACTTGGCGACGGCGGGCTGGAGATAGTATTTCGTCTGCTTGGCTAACTCATCCGTCCCCAGATCTTCCGTCGTGCCGTCGGACATCAGGCTTTGGATGTCCTCCATCGCCAGGCCGTTCTGGCAGATCAATCGTCCGTCGGGCGTCACCTCCAACATCCACCCTTCGCTGCCTAGGTCCAGAGCCAGCGCCCCGCCCGGCTCCAATTCGTAAAACTCCGGCGCAATCCGGCACAGCAACGATCGGACGTGTTCCCACGACGGAGCGGAAGACCACGCCCCGTTCATCTGCGGCTCTCTGGCGGCTGGGGTTGTCGTCGGGCTTCGACGGCAAGGCGAGCGCGGATGGTCGCCAGGCGTGTCTCATTCTCCTCGAGTTTCGGCAAGCGGTACTTCCGGTCCATGTGGACAACCTGCTCCAGCAGTTCGGCGGCTTCCTGCAGACGACCCAACTCTTCGTAACACTGCGCCAGCGCATAGCGGGCGCCGCCAGCCCGCAGTTCGTCCTTGGCCCGCTCGGCGATGGCCTGGCTTGTCTGGCAGCAGGCGATGGCCTCGTCGTAACGCTTCTGGATCAGATAAGCCCGCCCCATCATGCGCCACGCGTCGGCAACTCCGCCCTGATTGCCCAAACGCCGCATCAGGACCAGCGATTGCTCATAATAGCGGATCGCGTCTTCATACTGTCCCGTCTCTCTAGCCACCAGCCCGAGGTCTGAGAACAACACAGCCTTGCCGGCCTCGTCGTGCGCGCGCGTCATGATGTCCAGGGCCTCAAGGTAGTAGGCGCGAGCCCGGTCCCATTCCCCCGCGTCCGCGCGCAGGTTCCCGAGATTGGCCAGCGTCGTCCCGATGCCACGTTCGTCGCCGAGAATCTTTTGCAGTTCGAGCACTTCCTGATAGTAGGCCTGCGCCGCTTCGCGCCGCCCACTGACCGCGAAGATATTGCCGAGATTGCCGAGCGTCGCCACCAGCGAGCGAGGGTCGCCGGTCAGGCGGTCGCACTCCAACGCTTTCGCGTAACAGAGATAGGCTTCGGTGTAATGACCGCGCGAGAAGTGCTCGTTGCCCTGGCAGTTCAGTTCTCCGGACAGCCCGTTACGCATGGCGATGGACTCAGCTCTGAACGACACGCTCGACGGCCTGTTTGGCCCCGCTGAGGACGGAGACGCCGTCCCCGACCAGGATCGCATCGAAATTGTATTTCAGCAACCGGCGGATCCCTTCCTTGGCCTTCGCGGCATCGGCATACTTCTCCGCCGGGAGCAGACTGAGCGAGCCGGGCGGTTTTCCGATCAACGCATCGCCCACAATGAGAATCCCCTTGCCTTGCTGGATAAAGAGCGCGCATTCTCCCGGCGATTTCTGATCCTGTAAATGCACGACCCAAATGCCGCCGGGCAGCAATTCTCCGTCCCTGAAGGTCTTGTTCGGTTTGAGCTGCATCTCCGGCGCATCGGCTTCGGGCACTTGGAGTTGGCACCGGAACTCGGCCTGATACGTCGCCGCCTCTCGTTCATGGTCCCGATTGGTGACGATGATGTAATCGATCGGCCCGCCGCGTTTGATCTGTTCTCTATCGTCCGGCGTCATGGGGGGCGGATCGCCGACAATTCGATGTTCGCCGACGGTCAGCAACAGCCCGTTGAAGTCCAGTTGCTTGTCCTGGGAGAACCAGGACCACTGCCAGATGCCAGGGAACAGTTGTTTCATCGCAGAACCGCGCGAGGGGCGAAACTAGTCGCCGCGCCTTTCCTGTGTCCCGCTCGTCGCGCCGCTTCAGAGCGCCGCCACGGCGTCTTTGACCACCTTCGTCACTTTCGCCAGAATGTCTGCTTCGTTGGGGAGGTCGATCATATCGTCTTCAGGAATGGTAATGAATTTGCGATTGGAGCCCTTGGTCAGGGAAATCAGGAACATGCTGTTCGACGGCGTCACCGGGATCACCACCTGCACGGCGGCGTCGATCTTCTTCACGAGATCAAGAAACTTCTGCTTCCCCGCTTCCAGTTCGTCCACCTCGACTCCTTACTCACGCCTCTCCTGAGCGGTGGGCCGCTACACCCGACTGTGGTCAGGGTGGCTGTGCTGTCCCCCCTCCTGCGCGCATCGGACGAGCACAGCTTCATCGTGCGCGTTCTGCGAGCACTGGGGACAGCCTGCCCGCCCTGCCTCACATCTTCGACGATCCACCCCCGCTCGCCAGCAACCTCTCCACTTCCTGAATGATCACATCCGCCCCGGCCAGATCCATGTTACCGACCCGCTGCCAACGGATGACACCGTGTTGATCGATCACGTACACGTTCGGGATGAACTTCCCTCCGCCGTACAGTTTGTCCGTGACCTTGTTCGGGTCGAGCAGATACGGGTAGGTGACCTTGACAGGAAATTCGGCCACGAACTCGCTCACGTCTTTCTTGGAGTTGCCGGCGGAGTTCACACCGATCACCGCCACGTCCTTGCCCTTCGTCGCCTCATACACTTTCTGCAGGTTCGTCCCTTGAATCATGCAAGGCTCGCAGATGTGAAAGAGCCCCAGCACAACGACCTTGCCCTTCAGACTCTCCAGCGAAACGGTTTCGCCGTTGATCGAAGTCAGCGTGAAGGTCGGAGCTTTCTCGCCGATTTTGAAGAACCCGGCGGCGGAGACAATCGCGACAGAGATCAAACAGGCGGCGGCAGCCGCCACTGGGATGAATTTCCGGTTCATAACAACCTCCATGCCCTTCGGCAGTTCTGAGTTCTGAATTAGGATTAGGAGGCTTGAGTTGAAACCGACGACTCAGCGCTCAACACTCATAACTCACAACTTTACAGCTATCCTAGCACGCGGTTTTTTTCGGGAGCAACAGGCTGGGAAGACCGTCAACCGTGAAGCCACGAGTCCGCACACTTCCGCGATTGACGAATGACGCTCGACGGTTCTCGGGGCTAGGGCTCGAAGAGCCCGAGCTGCAGCTCTTCGGCTCGGGTGAAGGAGATAGGGTAGCGTTCGGTGAAACACGCGTCGCAGTATTGCTGCGGCGTGCCGGGCGCGGCCTTCAGCATGCCTTCCAGACTGAGATAGGCCAGGCTGTCGGCGGTGATGTACTTGCGGATTTCCTGAACCGTATGGCTGGACGCGATCAGCTCCTTCTTTGTCGGAGTATCGATCCCGTAGAAGCACGGAGACACGATCGGCGGGGAACTGATCCGCATATGCACTTCCTTCGCGCCGGCGTGGCGGATCATCTTCACGATCTTTCGGCTGGTGGTACCGCGCACCAATGAATCGTCCACCACCACGACCCGTTTGCCCGCCAACACCTCGGGAACGGCGTTCAGCTTGATCTTCACGCCGAAGTGCCGGATCGACTGTTCCGGCTCGATGAACGTCCGGCCCACGTAGTGATTGCGGATCAACCCGTTCTCGAACGGAATGCCGGAGCCTTCCGCGTAGCCCAGCGCCGCGGGCACGCCGGAGTCCGGCACGGGAATCACCACATCGGCCTCTACCCAGGCCTCCTGCGCCAACTGCCGGCCCAACGCCTTTCTTATCGCATAGACCGCGTTGGCGCCGAAAATCCGGCTGTCCGGCCTCGCGAAGTACACGTATTCGAAGACGCACATGGCCGGCTTGCTCGGCGGGAACGGCTTGTAGCTGGTCACACCCTTTTCATCCAAAACGATCAACTCGCCGGGTTCGATCTCCCGCACATAGTCGGCGCCGAGCAGATCGAACGCACAGGTCTCGGACGCCACCAGCCAACTGTCGCGCAGGCGACCGAGGCACAACGGCCGGAATCCGTACGGATCGCGCGCGGCGATCACGCCTTCGTCGGTCAGCAGGACCACGGAAAACGCCCCGCGCACCTGATTCAACGCATCGATGACCCGCGCGAGCAGCGTGTCCGCCCGCGAGTGAGCGATCAGATGGATGATGACTTCGCTGTCCGATGTGGATTGGAAGATCGCCCCATAGGCTTCCAACTCGTGCCGCAGCACGGTGGCGTTGATCAGATTTCCGTTATGGGCCAGCGCCAGGTTGCCGAAGGCGAAATTGACGATCAGCGGCTGAACGTTTTTGAAATCGCTTCCGCCGGCGGTCGAATAGCGGTTGTGGCCGATGGCCATGTGACCGGGCAAGCGCTTCAGGACGGACTTGGTATAGATGTCCGCGACCAGCCCCATGCCTTTTTCGACGTAGAAATGGTTCCCGTCGCCGGACACAATGCCGGACGCTTCCTGCCCCCGGTGTTGGAGCGCATAGAGGCCGAGGTAAGCGAGATTAGCCGATTCCTTGTGGCCGTAAATGCCGAACACGGCGCACTCGTCGTGAAATTTGTCGGGGGTCATCAAACGCATAAGGCTATTAGCGATTGGCTATAGACTATAGGCAAAAACTGATTGACCCGTTGCCTATTGCCTATCGCCTAACGCTCTCTCCAAGCTGTTCGCCCAGCGATCATAGAGCGTCTCGACCGGCACATCGATCCTGCAGCCGGGCATGCTCCGATCGCCCGCGACCTCGATCACCAGCCGGTCCCCGCCCACCGTCCCGATCACTTCCGCCGGCACATTCGATTCCGATGCGACGCGCAAAACCATATCCCGATGTTCGGGGCTGACCGACAGCACCACCCGCGACTGGCTCTCCCCAAACAGCAGCGAGTCCAGGCGAAGCCGGCGGGCATTCAATCTTACCATAGCGCCGAGGCGGCGGGCGTGCCCAGACATCGTACATTCGGCCAGCGCGACCGCCAGCCCCCCATCGGACCAGTCGTGCGCAGATCGCACAAGGCCTTCCCGGATCAGCCGCAGCACGCAGGCATGGAGGGCATGTTCTGCCTCCAAGTTGAGCAGCGGCGGCGAACCCTGTTCGCGCGAATGGATGACGCGCAGATATTCGGTTCCGCCTAGCTCATCTTTCGTCGCGCCGAGGAGCACGATGTCGTCACCGGCCTCCTTGAACCATTGCGTCGTCGCCCGATCGGCCGGTTCGATCACCCCCACCATGCCCACGATCGGCGTGGGATAGATCGAGAGCCTGTTGGTCTCGTTGTAAAAACTCACGTTGCCGCTCACGACGGGGATGCCCAAGGCTTCGCAGGCGTCTTTCAGTCCTTCGATGGAAAGGATGAATTGCCACATGATGTCGGGCCGTTCGGGATTGCCGAAGTTCAAGCAGTCGGTGAGCCCGATCGGCTCGGCGCCCGAGCAGGCGAGATTGCGCGCCGCCTCCGCCACCGCGATCTTGGCGCCTTCATACGGATTCAACAGGCAGTAGCGGCCATTGCAGTCCGTCGTCACCGCCAGCGCCTTGTTCGTGCCCTTGATACGGAGCACCGCCGCATCCGACCCGGGCCGCACCATCGTGTTCGTCCGCACCATGTGGTCGTACTGCTCGTAGACCCAGCGTTTGCTCGCGATGGTCGGCGACTCCAACAACAAAAGCAGCGCGCCCTGCGGGTCTTTGAGCTCCGGCAGCGCATCGTAATTGAGCGCCTGAAGCCAGTCCTGATAGGACGGCGGCGCGCTCGGCCGCTCGTACCGCGGCCCGTCGTCCGCAAGCGCCTTGGCGGGAATCTCGGCGACCACTTGCCCGTTCTCCTTCACACGCAGCAGACCGTCGTCCGTCACCCAGCCGACCACGGCCACGTCCAGGTCCCACTTACGACAAATCCGGATGACTTCGTCTTCTTTGCCGGCCTTCACGACCATCAGCATGCGCTCTTGAGACTCGGAGAGCATGATCTCGTAGGGCGTCATGCCGGGCTCGCGGCGCGGAACGCGGGTCAAGTCCAGTTCGATGCCGGTCCCTGCGCGCGACGCCATCTCGCAGGACGAACTGGTCAAGCCCGCCGCCCCCATATCCTGAATGCCGACGAGGAGACCGCCGGCCATCAGCTCCAGACAGGCCTCCAAGAGCAGCTTCTCCGTGAAGGGATCGCCCACCTGCACCATCGGTCGCTTGGATTCGGATTCCGCATCGAAGGAGTCGGACGCCATCGTCGCGCCGTGAATGCCGTCGCGGCCGGTCTTCGAGCCAACGTAGATCACGGGGTTGCCAACGCCAGCCGCCTTCCCCTTGAAGAGCTTGTCTTTCTCGGCGATGCCGAGGCAGAAGACATTGACCAGTGGATTCAACGAATAGATGTCGTTAAAGACCACCTCGCCGCCGACCGTCGGCACACCTATGCAGTTGCCATAACCCGAAATGCCCGCCACCACGCCT
>JBBIOW010000141.1:0-3130 GCA_037443165.1 Nitrospiraceae bacterium
TCGGGTCGAGCTCGACGGCGATCACCCGCCCGGCGGTCTCGCAGAGCAAGTTCGTCAGCATTCCCCGTCCCGGCCCGATCTCCAGCACCGTCTCGTCGGCTTGCGGGGCGGCGAGTGAGACGATTTTACGGGCGATGTTCTGATCGACCAGGAAATGCTGGCCCAGACGCTTGAGGGCCGGTGGGAGAGGAAGGGTCATGTTGATCCATCAGCCGGCGCCGGCCGGCGGCGCCTTGCTCTTCACATCCTTGACGAGGGCCAGCAGGACATTCCGGTAGAACTCGATTTCATCGTTGAACTCTTCGAATAGATCGTAGGTGAAGGACGGCCCCGGTTGCTTCCCGGCAAATTGCTGGGCTTCTTTCCGCCCGACATATTGCTCGATCAGCGGCACGGTCTTGGCTTTCCATTTGACGATGCGCTCCTTTCCCGCAACCGCGTTCAAGTCTTCCGCCGTCTGCTTCGAAATTCCCTCCAGTTCCTTGAGCCGCTGCTCAAGCATGGTCAGGGCCGCGCTGAGATGATCGGTCATGTCTTGACTCCTCTGCCTGCGCGAATAGCGGATCGCCAATAGCGAGCAGCTAAAGGCCGCACCGGAACCCGCCGGATTGCAGCCTTGCACTGTTCACGCTCTGTGCGGATTTTTTTCCGCTAGCTCTTCGCTGTTCGTCGAGCCGCCAGTTGAGCGGCCAGCTTCACCGCTTCCACCAGGCTGCCGTGATCCGCCATCCCTTTTCCCGCAATATCGTAGGCTGTCCCATGATCGACCGACGTGCGGATGATCGGGAGCCCCACCGTGACGTTCACGCATTTCCCGAACGCCACCAGTTTCAGCGGGATCAGCCCTTGATCGTGGTACATAGCCACGATGCCGTCGTAGTCTCCGCGGACCGCTTTCCCGAATAACGTATCCGCTGGTAGGGGATCGCTGGCCTGGATGCCGGCCCGCCGAGCCCGCCGCACCGCCGGCTCGATGCTGCGCGCCTCTTCATCGCCGAACAAGCCGCCTTCGCCGGCATGGGGATTCAACGCCGCGACGCCGATCTTGGGCTTGCGAACGCCGAAGTACTCCCGCAAGCCCTTGTCGGCGAGACGGATCGCCCTCTCGATGCGTTCCGGCGTGAGCGCAGCGGAGAGGTCGCGGACGGCCACATGCGTCGTAACGAACATGATCTTGAGCGGCCCCCCGACGATCATCATGCCCGCTTCCTTGCTGCGGGTGAGATCGGCCAGCAGTTCGGTGTGTCCGGGATAATGGCAACCGGCCAGGTTGATCGCCTCTTTATTGATCGGCGCCGTCACGATGCCATCGATGCACCCGACTTCGGCCAACGCGACCGCTTTCTTGATGAACGCCACAGCCGCGCCGCCGGTCTCGACGTTCGCCTCGCCCATCCGGTATCGGCCCAACGGTTTCTTCAACGGATCCAATACCGCGACCTGACCAGGACGGGCGATTGGCGGCTCATGCCCAGCAACCGCCACCGTGTTCAACGGCAGCTTCAGCCACCGGATCGTCCGCGCCATGACGGGCAATGAACCGATCACGAGGGGTCTGCACAGACGATAGAGTTCACGGCCGGTCAGCGCCTTCGCAACCACCTCCGGCCCGATCCCCGCTGGATCGCCCATGGTGATCCCGAGCAGCGGGCGCCTGTCCGCCTCTCTTGCCCGACTCTTCCCCATCGCCCCTCGCCCCACCCGTCACCCTCCGTACAGATACATCGTATATCCGATATACAGCAGCGCGCTGCCGCCTAACAACCAGGGCCGCCAATGGCCGCCCCACAGCAGTTGCCCTAAGCTGAGCCCGACCGCCGCCACTGCCAGCACCATCGTGACGAGCGCGGACGGCGCCAGCGTCCATTCCGTTCCGATCAGTCCGACCGACACCGGAAAGGTCCCTTGAAACACCATCGCCCCGGTGACATTGCCGACGGCAAGCCGGTCCTTCTTCCGATACAGCCAGAGAAAACTATTGGACATCTCCGGCAGCTCGGTGGCCAGCGGCGCAACCAGCAGCGCCAACAGCAACGGCGAGACGTTCAATTCGGCGGCGATGGACTTGGCCGCGGTCACGAACAGGTGCGCTCCGACAACCAGCCCGGCAAGCCCCACCAATCCTTGCAGGCCGATCATGGTATAGGCTGGTTTCGCGGCCCGACGCGCGAAGATCAAGGGGTCGATTTCCGACACTCCTCCCTCCTCTTCCGGAGCGGCAAACTTGATCTTCATGTAATAGAGGTACATCCCGACCAACAGCAGCGCGGCCGCATAGTGCAGCGGCCGGGACGGCACATAGGCGCAGGCGACGGCCATCCCATAGCCGAGGAGAAAAAATTGGAGATCGACCCGCACCTCCCGATAATCCAACTTGAAGGAGGCCGTCCGTTTTCCGAGCCCGGCGTAGAGGAGCAGCAGGCCAGCCAGGATGGGCAGCACCAATGTGCTGAGCATGAACGGGGCGCCGAGGATCGCGCCGAGGCCGACTTCGGTCCGCTCCTGGCCGTTCCCAAAGAAGATGGCGATAATCGGAATCGACGTCTCGGGCAACGTGGTCCCGACGGCGGCGAAAATGCTCCCGACCGCGCCTTCCGAGACTTTCATGCGCTTACCGAGCCATTCGATCCCGTTCGTGAACAGCGCACAACCACCGAGCGTGACGACCACGGAGATCACGAACAGCCCGACATAGGCCAGGACGGTCAAGCGAGGCCTCGCGGTGAGACGCCGGCGTGATGCGTGATACGTGACGTTTGACCGAAGAGAAAACCCATTTCGTCGTTTACTCCTTCCCCCTTTCCCCTTTCCGCCTGGCGGTTCCCATCGTGTGCTGCTTACGGAACGCCTGCATCGCCTCGTCCAGCACCTCCCGCACCGGCTGGCCTGTTTGTTCGGCGATTCGCCTGCAGTCGAGATACTCCGGTGCCGCTTTCGTCAGGCCCGGTTCGATGTCCGCCACCTTGATTCTGACCTCTCCGCCCCGGGTGCGCACCTGAACGAACCGGCGCGCCAGCACCCTTCGCATGACTTCCTGGACGCGCACGCCGAGGGCCGAGGTCTCGCGGAAGATCACGCCGATCCCCGACTCCGCTTTCTCGCGGGCTGTGACGCCACCGAGCACGCTCCC
>JBBIOW010000141.1:3140-7727 GCA_037443165.1 Nitrospiraceae bacterium
GAGGTGCACAGCACGATCCCCGGCCGCCCCCGCTTCATGATGACCGGCGTAAGCGTCACATCCAAGGCCCCGGCGCCGAACAGGCGCTCGATGACCGCCTCATAGGCCTGGGGGTTCAGATCGTCGAGATTCGTTTCGACCTGCACGACCGAGTCGGTCAGGCCAGCGCTCGATTCCGACATGTCGCCGATGAAGACGCGCAGGACGTTCGGCCACTCGCGCGGGTCGGCCGTGCCGGCGCCATACCCGATCAACGACGGACGCATGAGCGGCAACGGCCCATAGTCCTCGACCAGCACGCGCAGCAGCGCCATGCCGGTGGGCGTCGTCAACTCCTGCTGCGGTCCCGCGCTGTAGACCGGCACGCCCGCCGCCAGCGCCGCCACCGCCGGCCCCGGCACGGGCAATCGGCCGTGCGCGGTCTGGATCGTGCCCGCGCCCAGGTTCACGGCCGAGGCGGTGACGCGCCTCACGCCCAACAGATGGCACCCCAGCAGACTTCCCGCCACATCCACGAGTGAATCAATCACGCCCACTTCGTGAAACTCGACGTCGGACGGCTTGACGCGATGCGCGATCCCTTCGGCTTTCGCCAACCGATCGAACACCTCGCGACTTCGTTCCTTGACCGGCGGAGGCAGGGCGCTGGCCGCCAGAATCCGCTGGATGCGTGAGAGTGACAGCGGGGAGCGGAACCCCCGGTGAATCATGACGTCCACTTTGGTGGCGTGGAGCCCTCCGCGAAAGACCCGCTTCGCCGCCAAGGTAAACGCGTCGACCCGCAGCGCCTTCAGACCTTTTTCAAGGTCCTTCACGGACAGACCGGCATCCACCAATGCGCCGAGGACCATGTCTCCGCTGATGCCGGAGAAACAATCGAAATACAGGTGACGTCCCACGTCCGCCTCACATCACAGCGTCCGCGCGGCCCATCTTACCGAAGCGCTGTGCGCGCGGCAATGTGGAATCCATTGAAAGACAAAGGCCCTGGGTGACGGACAAGAGGCAATAGGTGAAACGATCCGAAACGATGAAGTGAGCATGGCTCTGTCATTCGTCATTCCCAATTCCTAATTCATAATTCACAATTGCTTCGCCCTTGCCTCGTGCCCTGGTTGCGGATTGACAGCCCCGCTCCGCTGTGTTATCCCCCTCTGCGTTTTGTCGTAACTCCGGCGACGCACCCGATTCGACCGCCGACCACATGACTTCTTTTGTCTTGTCTCCGCTGCTTCGCCAAGCCTTCGGTCGCATTCTCGTGGCCGTCCTGCTGGGATGCGCCGTTCTCGCCGCAGCCGGTGAGGGCTCGGCCAAGAGCAAGCGGAAACCCTTTCCGCCGAAGGAACCGGATCTCAAAATCGCCCACGTCACCGTCGCTCCTGTGCCCTATTCCCCGGCCCATGGACCGCTGGCGTTTACGGTGACCGTCGATCTGCCGAAAGAGCTGGACGGTGCGAATCTTCTGGAGGTGTCCTCCCTTGTTAGCTCTCCCTCCAAGACATCACTTCGATTTCTCTCCACCCGGCAGCCCGTCGAGCCGCGACAACACTCCGACAACCCGGATCAACACGATCTGCCCCCCCGCATGTCCGTGACGTTGTCGTGGGATGGAACCGATCACACCAAGCAGGTCGTCTCGGCCGGCTCGTATCACTATGAAATCCGCGCGAAGCTGCTGACGATCGGAGAGAAAGGTCCTCGGACCTCCATGACGGCGTGGCCGAAACGGGGAATCGTGGAAGTGAAATGATAATTGGGCACGCGGCGAGGGGTGATGAACTCGCTCCGCGCCTTTAGCCTCTCGCTACTTGCCTCTCGCCTAATATATTGATCCGGTGCGCCAGGCAGCCGGCGCCGAAGCCGTTGTCGATGTTCATGACGCCGACGCCGGCCGCACAGGAATTCAGCATCGTCAGCAGCGCGGCGACTCCGCCCAAACTCGCCCCATAGCCCCGGCTGGTGGGCACCGCGATGACCGGCCGATCCACGAGGCCGCCGACGACGCTCGGCAGGACCCCGTCCATTCCGGCCACCACGATGATCGCGCGAGCCCGCAGCAGCCGGTCATGTCGGCCCAACACCCGGTGGATGCCGGCGACCCCGACGTCGTAGATCGTTTCGACGTAACTGCCCATCACCTCGGCCGTCACCTTTGCCTCTTCGGCCACCGGGATGTCGGCAGTCCCCGCCGTCATCACGAGCACATCGCCCCTGAGTTGACGTTTCGCGTCCCGGATGGTGACCACCCGCGCCAGATCGTGATACACCGCGCGACGATCCAAGCGCTGTAACGCCTGGGCCACGTCCGGCTCCACCCGGGTCGCCATGAACGGTCCGCCTTTTTCCAGCAGGCTCCGCGCGATCGATACGACCTGGTCCTTGGTCTTCCCTTCGCAAAAAATCACTTCGGGAAACCTCTGGCGGATCGAGCGGTGATGATCCACCGACGCGAAACCGAGATCTTCAAAGGGTAAGCGACGAAGCCGTTCGATGGCGGCATCGACACCGGTCTTGCCTGCTCGGACCGCGCGGAGCAATCTTCTCAACGAAGCGTGGTTCATAGAGGAAGTCGTTTGTTTGGTTTGTTTGGCTCATCTGGTTTTTCTCGTTCGGCGTCGCTTGCACCAGACAAACGAAATCAACCAAACAAACCAGATAACCGTCCGTTACTCTCGTTCCGCCTTCGGACCTCGTTCCATCAAATCACCGACGGCCTGACGGCAGGGCTTGCCTTGGAACAGCACGGCATTGACTTCCCGCACGATCGGCATCTCGACTCCATACCGCTCCGCCAGGCCCAACGCCGCGCGCGCGGTGCGCACGCCTTCCGCCACGGCCTGCATGCCGCGCAGAATGCTCTCCAGCTTCTCGCCCTTCCCCAACCGCACGCCCACCGCGCGGTTCCGGCTGAGAGGCCCCGTGCAGGTGAGCACCAAATCCCCGACTCCAGAGAGACCATAGAACGTGCGCGGGTCCGCCCCCATCGCCGCGCCGAGTCGCACCATCTCCGCCAGCCCACGGGTCATCAACGCCGCCCGCGCATTGTGACCGAGCTCCAGGCCATCGACCACTCCGGCCGCGAGCGCCATCACGTTCTTGAGCGCCCCGCCCAGTTGGACGCCGATCAGATCATGGTCGACATAGACCCGGAAGGCCGGCGACATCAGCAGCGACTGATAGACCGTGACCGTCTCCGCACCGCGTCCGGCCAGGCAGACCGCCGTCGGCTGCCCGCGACTCACCTCCTCCGCGAAGCTCGGCCCGGAGAGGACCATCAGCTCGCGGGTCGAAGCCGGCAGAACTTCCGTGATGACATCGGTCATCAACTTGAGGGTGTCCTCTTCAATGCCTTTCGTCGCGCTGATGATCGGTGTCGAGCCGGACATGAACGGCGCCATTTGACGCAACACGGAACGAGCCGCGTGGGACGGCACCGCAAACACGATGCCCTCGACCCCACGGACGGCTTCCGCTAACGAATTGGTAGCCATCAAGTCCGCAGGCAACTTGATGCCCGGCAGGAAGAGCGCGTTCTCGTGCTTCGTCCTGATCGCCTCGACCACTTCCGGTTCGTACGCCCACAGCCGTACAGAGGCGCCCTTCTGCGCCACATGCCGCGCCAGCGCCGTCCCCCACGCGCCGGCGCCGATGACGCCGATGGTGGGCGCGCGCTCTTGCCGGTCTGTTGTAGTTGTCACGGCCATAAGTCTCAATCAAACAACTTTGACAGTCTTCATGAGCCTTCGTCGGCGACCCGGCAGGACGAAAACGCCCCCTCACCCCAACCCTCTCTCCAGGGACGAGGGAAGTCCCTCGGGGTGACGCTCTCGCCGCGGACCGACATTCCTCTCCCTCCAGGGGCGCGGGAAGTCCTTCTGTACATCCTCCCCCTTCAGGGGGAGGGGAGGGTGAGGGTGAAGCGCACGGCTGCTCGCCATCGGCGAGGAGACCGCGCGGATTATAGGAACGGGTTGTGAAGGCTGTCAACGAAGGCGCTCCTCACATCGTGCCTGGTTCGCGTCAAGGACATGCGGCAATTACCTAAGCGTCCATCTACGGAAGCCTGTGACAAGACCGAACGGCGACAAGCCCATGGTGTCCAATGCGGTGCACAGACAGACCGATCGCATCGGACTCCGGAGCTTCAGAAGAATCAGAAATCCCTAGGGACTTCGGAGTTCCTGTTCTAGACTGGAATGGCATGGGCCTTGCTCAAGTCCATTTGGCTCTCGCTTGACCGCTCCGAGCTTATTCTTGCGCAGAAGACGGACCGGGAGGCTCCTGAGAAGCAACGATTTCTCACTCTAATGACCGGAAAACGCGGGGTTTCCACCATATGCTGTGGGGTGACCAGTTTGGGGCGAGGGCGATATTGTGAAAGAAGCATATAAACTCCACACAATCCATAAAGATCAGGCAAGCAATACCCGAATGCCCAGTTCTTTCAGGGCAGCGATGAAACTTTCGTCTGTTTCCTGCGTGGTGATGAAGGTGTGAATGCTGGTCAGAGGGGCGAGGAAAGCAGTGGAAACGCGGCAGGTTTTGGTATGATCGGCAACCACGATGACCTCGCGCCCGATTTTGAGG
>JBBIOW010000142.1:0-936 GCA_037443165.1 Nitrospiraceae bacterium
TTCCTCGGGAACATGGTCCCGAATCCGCTCCCATTGTTCGTCGCTCAAGCGCAACGTTGACGTATCTATACCTAAGTGCAGTCATGCTGTCAATAATTTTGAGATAGGTTCTCCCATGGCATGATCTCACAATGAGATACTTAACGTCGTGCGCTTCGGCAACAAAGAGGTCGCCGACACAACGGCGTGAAGGGCGTCGAGAAACGTATCTGTATCCCGAAGCGCGGACAGGAAGTAATTGTGCCGGGCCACGGTGGGGAGATCGAAGAACCAATACCAAGACATGAGCGGTGAAATGTGCAACCGGCTGCCCTTGGTTTTTTCCGTCAGGTGATGATCGCCGAAGTGCCCTCGCGTGGCGGAGATGATGCATGAGTTGATCACGCTCGGGTCCGAGTAGCGTTTGCCCTGCGCATACAGGACGGCTTCTTCGTACAGTTGGTACGCGTCCATCTACGGAGCCAATGAGCAGCCGCCCAGAAAAGCTCCGGCTTTCATGAGCGCCGCCACGTTTCCCAAGACGTGGGTGTGTGCGATATCCGGCTCGATGGTTAGTCCCACGCAGGCATGAATTCGCACGGCGAGCTGTCTGAGCTCGTTGACTGCGAAGAGCGAGATCGCGTCCTCAACGAATGTGCCCATCCCAGATTCATCCCCTCGAACCAGACTGTCCACGCCGCCGTCGATCAGCACGACGCCATCAATGACAGTCGTTCGATCAGCAAACGGTAGTTCTCCAGCAATGGTTTGGTGCCGGTCTTATGAAAGGACCAGACCGTGACGCGTTGGTTGCGCTTCTCCGTAAACCACTGAGCCAGGGAGAGCTCAGGAAAATAGGGCAAGAAGTCCTTTAGAGCAGCATCTACCCCAACCAGCGTTGGCGACAGACGGATGCCGTCCTCCAGCGAAGCAATATCGGAGAAACTGAAGTTTGCC
>JBBIOW010000142.1:946-2285 GCA_037443165.1 Nitrospiraceae bacterium
GAACTTCCGGCCCACGGCGTTGCAACTCGAAATAGATTGGAATCCCACAGAACAGATCGACCCCCCCGCCCATTCCGGTGATCAGGAGATTTTCACAAGAGGCAAGCTGATCAATGATCGGCAGGTTGAGGTGCATGCACACCTCCCCACTCGGGAGGGCGAAGAACAGCAGCGCCATCCGCACCGAAACGGTCTGGCGAAGGGCGTCGTCCTATTTCGCCGTGGCTGCGCTTCCGACCACGCCACGGGACTTGAAAAACACGACCGCGAACTTTTCGATCAGGCTCCGCAGGCCCTTGCGGATGCTGTCGGGGACTTGCTCCTTCGGCCCATAGCCCAGCAGGGCATGACCCCAGACTGCGTTCGGCGCTCTGGGCGTCACGTACGGGCCGGCGTTGCAATCCACGTGATAGGCCACGATGTACTCTTCCCCGACCGTCCACACTTCGCAATTGATAAAGCCGACCTGATTCGGCCGCTCGACTCCGTCAAGCGACGGTCCTCCGGAACCTTCCAACGCCACCCCGGGAAAATTGCTCAGGAATGCCAGCCGGGTGAGGTCGGTCAACTCGGCGCTCTTGAGACCAAGCTTCTCCGCACTGCCTTGGGTCTGCACCTCAACGGAGACGAATTTTTTAACCTCCCGCAGTTCGGTAATGGGGGCCCGTTCAGGATGCTTATCCGCTTCCGGCGCCGCCCGTGAAGCGGTTGGAGCCACGCCCACAAGGAATGCGCAAAGCGCAAGAGAGAGCTTGTGAAGGGAACTCATCGTGCCACCCCCTGTATCGCTCAGTCAGGCCAGCATCCCCAAGAATTGAATTCGAAGCTCCAGTTTGCCACAAGTCGGGCAGGCCGACCACTAGAAAAGGCTGACGCTGCAGAACTCGGCTGAACCCATCGACTTTCATAACGCCGGCTTCTGTACGCCTACCGTGGTGTTACACGTGAGCGGCATTAATTCTCCGCCATGGAGAAACGATTTGTGGGTCCATTGCCTGAGGACCCCACTGGTGTCAAACCTGAGGGTGTATTCATCGCACCAGGACCCGGTTGTCGCCCATGTGTTCTGGCTTCCGGGCTCCAGTTGCCGAACTTCGTACACCCAGACCGGTTCTCCGCTCTGGGTGATGGCCATTCGTTGCGGTTCCCCCAGTTGCTGACGCACATCCTCCTGAGTAGCCCGATCCTGCGCTGATTCCAGGTAACGAGTTTCCTGAGGAACCAATAGGCCGCATCCCGCCATCAGCACGAACAGACCGAGAGCAGGGGTGTGAAGGATGGTCTTCATCGTGCACCTCCGGTTGTTAGAGCTGGTCCGACGTTTTCACTTGATAGCCGC
>JBBIOW010000142.1:2385-7693 GCA_037443165.1 Nitrospiraceae bacterium
TGATAGCCGCCGGGCACGCAATAGGTCGGCGCGTACTCGCCGCCATGAAAATAGGACCGATGCGTCCATTGCCGCAGAACGGCTTGGTCGTCGAACGTGAGGACGTATTCATCGCACCACATGCCCGGTGCCGTCGTCCGATTCCCCGGCTGCTGCGTCCGAATCTGGTAAACCCAGAGCGCTTCCCCCGTCTGCGTGACGGCGGTCAGCGTGGGCGGTCCGAGTCGCTGCCGGACTTCCTCCTGCATCGCACGATCTTGAGCGGTTCGCAAGTAGGCCGTTTCTTTGGGCTCAACCATCGCACATCCCGTGACGGTCAGCACGAAACCCAAGAGGGTGACCTGTAAGCGCATGTTCATAGGGCACCTCCCGCGCGCGACGCATGTCAACACAATGCTGTATTCTACACCTCTGAACGACAGCGGGAAACAGGCCTTCCAACGCTTCGCTGTCTCGCTTACGTCGCTTTATCTGGCAAGATCTGATAGAAGCCGTTGACCTGCACCAGCTCTACCGCAGTGTCGAACAGAGCACTGAGCGTCTTGCTTGAGAAGATCTCTTGCTTGGGCCCGTCCGCGACGATTCTCCCCTCTTTCAGGAGCACAACACGAGAGATCTCAGGTGGAATCTCGTGAATGTGATGGGTCACGAGGATCAGCGTCTTGCCCTGCTACATGAGATTCCGGACGAGATCGAGGTAATGAAAACACGCCTGTAGGTCAAGGCCGCTCGTTGGCTCATCCAGCACCAGCGCGGAGGGATTGTGAATCAGGGCGCGCCCGAGCAGGAAGCGCCGTTGCTCACCGGCGGACATCCGGCCGAACGGCCGCTCTTTGAGATGAACGACTCCGAGTTCTTGCATCACCCGGCCAGCTCGCTCACGTTGCGTCGCGCCGAATATGTGGTGCTCGTAAGTTCCGATGCTCGCGTAATACCCGGACAGAATGACGTCCTCCCCTCTCACATACTCCAAGTACTGATGCTGCAGATCATGGGACACAACGCCAAGATGCTTGCGCAGATCCCACACGTTCCAGCCCTCCTGTCCGAACAGGCGGAGAGAACTGCCTTCGCGAGAGACGGGATGAAGTTCACCGGAGAAAAGCTTCAGCAGCGTCGACTTGCCCCCACCGTTCGGGCCGAGGATGGCCGTATGGCATCCGGCGGGAATAGTCAGCGACAGATCGGTGAAGACGCGGGTACCACCCCGATACACGGTGACATGTGTGATATCGACAATGCTCGATGCCGTGGCTTCTACCTGCTTCATCTGGGTCTGAGCCTCCATCAGGTTCAATATTCGGAGCACGGTCGGCGCACAGTGATTCCTCCGATTAGGTGAGACGGCACCGACCCTGCCATCAAACACGAACGATGATCGGGATTCAACGGGTGACTGGTGCCAGCCAACGGAGCGAAGGCGCCGGTCACAACGGACCGCCGTGGTGTGTCCAGCGACGAAATGTGGCGCGCAATTATCGGCTGAAGGTGAGGGGAAACGAGGCGCCCGTGACGAGGTCGTGGCCGGCCCGCGCTCGCAATCCGCTCGATGGTAGGAGATGGCAAGAGACCGCCGTTTGTCGGTATGGCCAAAGCGTCCGGCTACCATTGAATTTATCCTGCTCGACTAAGCAATATTGGCACCGGCGGCCTCGGCGTTCATCCGCACGCTCATGACCTCTTGGACTTGACGCTTAAGAAAGGAGCAGCCGGTGAACCGTTTGATTCGTGCGATGGGACAAACATTCTTCGCCGGCTTCCTGGTTTCCGTGATCCCCGGCATCGACCGCTTCGGCCATGCCGTGCAGTTGGGAAACGCGGACGTGGGAATCCAACCGTATCTAAAGGTCGGCACCATCGCCTGGGATCAACTGAGCGGTGTCGGCGGGCACAAGTCGCTGGTCGGCGCCGGGTTCGCCACGAATGTGGACTGGGAACGCTTCGGAACCAGGCTTGCCGTTGAGAAATGGTGGGTGGCCGAAGGCTTGGATGACGACCGAGGGATCATTCCCAAGGAAGGCTATAGCCTCTCCGCAGACGCCAGGTACGACTCCAGAACCGGATCGGTCCGGCTCTTTCCATTCGCCGGCCTAGGCTATGATACCTGGGAAGACCGCGGCGCGCCGGCGAGTTGGGATGCCCTGCGATTTCTCAGTTGGCGGGCTGGTGCCGGCCTCGACCATGACCGGGGATACATTTCTGCGGGACTGCTTCGGCCGTTTGCTGTGAATGCCGCCGGCGGCCCGGATCCCACGGCTCGATACGGATTCACGGTCGAAGGCGGTATCCGCGTAAACGCCGTGACGATCGGGCTGTTCTACAAATCCCTCGGGCTTCAGGACCCGGACGCCAAAATGGTCCAGAGCGGCGTGTTCGTGGGATATCACTTTAAGTGATGGCGAGCCGCGCCGGTCGTTACTCGACGAGGTCGAGCTTGATCCGCAGCTCCTTCAACTGGTCGGGGCTGACCGGCGAAGGAGCCTCGGTCATGGGGCACTGGGCCTTCTGAGTTTTTGGAAAGGCGATCACATCGCGGATGGAATCGGCGCCGCCCAGAAGCATGACCAGCCGGTCAAGCCCGAAGGCAATCCCGCCATGCGGAGGGGCGCCATACTCGAGGGCTTCCAGCAAAAACCCGAACTTGGCCTCCGCCTGCTCCTTGCCGATGCCGAGCAGGTCAAGGATCTTCATCTGCACATCGCGTCGATGGTTGCGGATGCTTCCTCCGCCGATTTCATTCCCGTTCAGCACCATGTCGTAGGCCTTGGCTCTCGCCCTCAACGGATCAGAATCAAGAGACTTTATGTCTTCATCCAAAGGCGCCGCAAATGGGTTGTGCATGAACACGTAACGTTTCTCCTCCGGATCGAAATCCAGCAGCGGGAATTCAATGATCCAGAGCGGCCGCCACGCAGACTTGTCGATCAGGTTCAGTTCCTCGCCCAGCAGGAGCCGCAGCCTGCCCAGCACGTCGTGCACCACGCCGGGCTTGTCCGCCCCGAAGAGCACCAGGTCGCCGACCGCTGCGTCCGGCAAGACCGCCAGCAGCGCTCTGGCATCCAAGAACTTCGCGATGACAGAGTCGAGCTGTCCCTCTCCAACGATCTTGACCCAGGCCAATCCTTTCGCCCCGAAACTCTTGGCCGTCTCGCCGAGCCCGTCGATCCGCGTCCGCGACATGGCCGCGCCGCCTTTGACGATCAACGCCTTCACAAGACCGCCTTTGGCGACGGCGTCTTTGAACACGTTAAATTCGCTCTTTGCCGCGAAGTCCGTCACGTCGTAGAGCGGCATGTCGAACCGCAGATCCGGCTTGTCGGAGCCGTAGCGGCCGACGGCTTCCGCATAGGTCATCCGCGGAAAGGGCGTGGGCAACTCGATGCCGGCGGCTTCCTTGAAGACCGTGCTGATCATCCGCTCCGTCAGCGACATGACCTGTTCGCGGTCCACGAAAGACATCTCGATATCGATCTGCGTGAACTCCGGTTGCCGGTCGTTGCGCAAATCTTCGTCCCGGAAACAGCGGGCGATCTGATAATAACGGTCGACCCCGCTGACCATCAGGATCTGTTTGAACAGTTGCGGCGACTGCGGCAACGCGTAGAACGAGCCGGGATTGACGCGGCTGGGGACGAGATAATCCCGCGCGCCTTCGGGCGTGCTTTTGGTCAGCACAGGAGTCTCGACTTCCAGGAACCCCTGCGCATTCAGGAAGGCTCGTGTGCGCTGCGTGACCGCGTGGCGGAGAGCGATCAGGCGCTGCATGGTCGGCCGGCGCAGGTCCAGATACCGGTACTTGAGCCGGATCGCTTCGGTGACGTCAGCCTCATCCTCGATGAGGAACGGCGGCGTTTTGGCCTCGTTCAGGATTTCCACGGTATCGACCAGCACTTCGATCGCACCGGTCGCAAGGTCCGGATTCTCCGAACCTTCCGGCCGCAGCGCCACCTGTCCGCGAACCGAGACGACATATTCGCTCCGAAGGCTGTGGGCGTCCCGATGCGAGGCCGGATTCCGTTCCGAGTTGAACACGATTTGCGTGATCCCGTGCCGGTCGCGAAGGTCGATGAAAATCAGGCTGCCATGATCCCGGCGCCGCTGCACCCAGCCGCTCAGCACAACCGTCTGCCCCGTGTGAGCCTTGGTCAGCTCGCCGCAGTGATGGGTCCGAATCAACATGCGGCCCTCCGGGCTCGCAGGTGATCGCCGAGAGGCGATGGGCTAGGGGAAGAACCGGATAATAAGATCTTCGACGGCTCTTTCCTATAGCCCGGCGCCCTCGGCCTCTCGCCCATCGTTCTCGATCGAACGAGATCGCGGATCACGTTCGCTTCCCGATCCGTCAGATACCGAAACTCGCCCGGTTCGAGGTCTCCCAGCGACAAGGGACCGAACCGGACCCGCGTAAGTTTGAGCACCGGGTGTCCGATCGCCTCCAACATGCGTTTCACCTGATGCTTCCGGCCTTCGTGAATCGTGATTTCCAGCCAGGAATTCTGCTCCGCCTTCCGGACCGGCCTGACCGTCGCCGGCCCGGTCGGCCCGTCCTCCAGCGTGACCCCGCGCCCCAGCCGATCCATTTCTTCGCGGGTCAGCACGCCTTTAACCTTGATCAGATAGGTCTTCGGCACATGATACCGCGGATGCAACAACGCCTGTGCGAGGTCGCCGTGATTCGTCAGCAGCATCAGGCCTTCGCTGTCGAAATCCAGCCGCCCGACTGGAAACACCCGCACGCTGACGCCGCGCAGCAGGTCCTTGACCGTCGGTCTACCTTCGGGATCCTCCAAGGTGGACACGACACCTTTGGGCTTGTTCAGCATAAGATAGACGTAAGGCTGCACGGCCCTGAGATGCCGGCCGTTCACCTTCACATGGTCGCGGGTTGGATCCACCTTCGTGCCGAGTTCCCGCACGACCTTCCCGTTCACCGTGACCAGCCCTTCGGCGATCATCCGCTCCGCCCTCCGCCGCGAGGCCAGGCCGGTGCCGGCGATGAGTTTCTGCAATCTGACGAGCATCGCGTAATACGTGACACGTGATGCGTGATGCACAAAAGCGGGATCACCTCTCCGCATGGCGCATCACGCATGACGTATCACATTCTTATTCCCATTCTATCGTGCTGGGCGGTTTCGAGCTGATGTCGTACACCACCCGATTCACGCCTTTAACTTCATTGATGATGCGATTGGAAATCCTGCCCAACAGCTCCGGCGGCAGTCTCGCCCAGTCGGCGGTCATGCCGTCGAGGCTCGTCACGGCCCGGATGGCGATCACGTGCTCGTAGGTCCGCTGATCCCCCATG
>JBBIOW010000143.1:0-7632 GCA_037443165.1 Nitrospiraceae bacterium
AACCCGGACATTTCTACTTTGGGAGGAAGAGGACATTTCTAAATTGGGTTGACAAGACACCTCATTCGCCTTGACAGCTTACCAACTTGAAGCCTAAACTGCCTTTCCGTTTCATGACGGGTCATGTTCCTCTCCCACCCTTAGAGAAGCGATGGAGCGCGACGACATCGAGGAGATCAAACGCCACTTTGGCGTCGTGGCGGAGGCGCTACGGAATGATATCCACCAGGTGGCCGAGGGCCCTTCCGTTATTCGTCACGACATGCAGGAATTTCGGAACGAGGTTCGAGAAGAGTTCCGCGAAGTCCGCTCCCTGCTCCGGATCTCTTTCTCGCAATTGGACTAGCGCGTCGCGACACTCGAATCCGAACTGACCGATCTTCGAGCCAGGGTCGAGCGGCTGGAATCCGGTCGCGCATGAGCAACCGCCACGAGCCAGCTTCGATCCTCACCGGCTTTTGCGGCGTTGGATGCCCTTGCTTCAGAGGCAGGGAGGACATCAATATTCTCCCCTCGCCGATCCCTTTGTCAGGGGATCAAGAAACAGGGTGGGCGGGAGTCGTTTCCGTGCCGACGCCACGCCGGAGCGACCACCTCCTCGGGTCTTCGGCGGTGCGGCCAAGGTGCTGTGATCCATGGCGAGATATGATTCGCGGACGCCGGTCTTGTTCGATCTCCTCGACAAAGACCATCGTGGCATCTCTGAGAACAAACCGCACCATGTTGCGTGAAATGACTCCCGACCCCTTTTTACTTCGTCGCGAGCGACGCAGACGACCCGAGATTCGTGCCAGTGATTGACGCCTTGGCCGGTGACAGGTCTGTCACCCGCGGCAGGATGTTCGGTTCGACGGGTCTGAAGGTAAACGGCAAGGTATTCGCCATGCTCGTGAAAGGGAAATTCGTTGCCAAGCTCCCGGGGGAGCGCGTGGACCAGCTCGTCTCGTCCGGGGCTGGTGAGTACTTCGATCCTGGCCACGGCAAGTTGATGAAGGAGTGGGTCGCTCTAGCGGGTGCCGAGAACCAGTGGGTCGGCCTCGCGAAGGAAGCGCGGCGCTTTGTGAGCGGAGGTAAGTCATGACTACGCTACGGCATCAGATTCGGGTCAGCGCTCCCGTCGAAAAGGTGTGGGAGGCGGTGGGGGACCTGCTGGCCGTGCAACACTACAACCAGATGGTCGACTCTGTTCGGTGTATCTCAGAGCGAACGGAGGGCGTAGGTGCCGCACGTCGCTGTGAGCTCAAGCCGAAGGGTTGGGTTGAGGAGCGCGTCTGGGACTGGAACCCGCCGAACGCCATCGGACTCGAGGTCGCGGCCAGCGAGTGGCCGCTCGTCTTCATGAAGTGGAGGACAGAGCTCAAGAGGGACGGGAATGCCACGGTTGTGAGCCAGGAGATGAACTATAAGCTCAAGTTCGGTCCGCTTGGCGCGATAATGGACAGACTCATGATGCGTCGCGAGTTGGATAAGAGCATCGGCGAGGTGTTCGAGAACCAAAAGCGGTACGTCGAGACGTCAGCCGGCTAACAACAGCATGCAGCGGACGGCGTTTCGCGCCGCCGGCTGCATGCTGAGCGTTAGCCTGCACTTTCACGCTTTGCCCATACCCACCTCGATGCAACCCTTGACGCGTAGTAACCAAGTTGTTTACTATTCGGCGTGATCAAGTCGTTCCGTTGCTCCGATACTGAACGAGTCTTCAACCGTCAGTTCGTCCGTAAGTTCCCGCGCAATATTCAGCAGCGGGCCTTCATCAAGCTCAATGTACTCGACGCGGCTGTCAGGCTAGAGGACCTGCGCCTGCCACCTTCGAATCGGCTGGAAGCTTCGAAGGGGGCTCGCAAAGGACAGTACAGCATCCGTATCAATGACCAATGGCGCATCTGCTTCGCGTGGCGAGAAGGGCATGCAGAACAGGTGGAAATCGTGGATTATCATTGAGGAGGCAACATGGGGAAAGCGCGTATCGCACCGGTGCATCCCGGCGTTTATCTTAAGGAACTCCTGGAAAAGCTAGGGTTGTCTCAATACCGGTTGGCGCAGGACATTGGAGTGCCGGCTATGCGCATTAGCCACGTGGTTCATGGGAAGCGACCGATTACTGCCGAGCTCGCGTTGCGGCTCGGCCGCTACTTCGGGCAAACCCCGCGCTACTGGCTTAATCTGCAAAGCCGGTACAATATGGATGTGGTTGAGGACGCAATCGGTGAACGGGTGGTACGAGAAGTCCATCCGTTCAAAACCGTTGCGTGAGCATCCACCATAAGTCGCGTCGCCAACGCCGGTCTAACTACTCGCTGGAGCTGGCGCCGCTCCGCGTCGCAGCTCATCGGCACGTTGGGCTCAAAGGGGTCCTGCGTTGAGAGAATAGAAATGGATGTGGAGGTCAAGATGGCAAACCTTGCTGAGGTTTTAAGAAACGCCCTGAGCCTAGCGCGGCTCATTCGCAGTGTTAGGTGCACGACGGCAGCCCAACTATGGAGCCTCTACACAGTGAGTCCTTGGAAACCAGCCTTGCGAGGCTGGAACATCGGTACGCGAGCGGAGCCGTGAAAGGGAATGTTCAAATTCCAGAGGGAAAAGGTCCGGTCGTCGAGGGGGAACGGGCGGCGGGCTTACGTGCGGAGGCCTCCCGCCAGGGTCAGAAGCATGGCGGTGACGTACATGAGGGCAATGCCAGCGAAGACACCGAGGGCCATCTGCACCCGGCGCGTGGCTGTATAGGTGAGAGCGATCAGGGCTAGGATAACGTACAGCAAGGAGCCGGCGGCTAGGGTATACCAGGCTATCGATAAATAGGGAGAAGGATCCAAGCTGCTGAGCATTGCCCCGGCGCACGTCGGCGCCCCGGCGAGCAAGCCCAACACCAACACATCCTTTGCCGGGATCGAGTTTCGGCCGGCTGCTCCGATGATCCCGAACCCCTCTGTGCCGTTATGGAGCGCGAAGCCGCCGACCAACAGCGCGCTCAACGCCCACTCGCCGTTCGTGTAACTGGCCCCGATGGCCAGGCCCTCGCCGAGATTGTGCAGGCCCATGCCAACCGCGATAAGGTACGGCAACGAGAGGACGCGCGTGAGCCGGCGGTGCTTGCCCAACTGACTCTCTTCCAACACAACCAGGCCAACGAAGCTCACCAGCAGGCTGCCCAGCAGTACGGCCCACGACACGAAGTCTCTTGCACCGGTCAGCTCCACCGCTTCGTGCATGAGATCGAAAAAGAGATAAACCAGCACGCCGGCGGCCAGCCCCATCAATCCGGCTTCCCACGCGCGGGACAGCATGCGGTTCGCGAACACCGCGAGACCGATGCCCAGATACACGGGAAAGACGCCGGCCACGGCGCCAAGGCTGATCAGCTCTACCATGATGACCGATCCGATCCAAACGCCAGGACCGCGGGAAGCCGGTGCGGCCTTCCGGACAATCCTTTAGGCGGTGAAGGGACAAGAGCAGGATGCGTACTCGTTTTCAAGACTTCTTCGCTGCGAACACCGTTGCGTCGCAACTGATGTATTTGATGTGCTTCATGGGGATGATGATGACCTCTTTCGGAGAGTCCACTTCCAGCACTTCCATGTCGTCGCTGATGGTGTGACGGATCGCGTCTTTGACGAGCAGCTCTTGGTTGTCGGTGAAGATGACTTTGACCCAATATTGCACGGGATGACTCCTGGATAGAGATTGCGTCACCGAATGGCCGGCGCCGGATTCGTGCATCCGCCTGGCCGCACATCGCTCTTCCTCTACGCGCTTTCCTGCTCCTTGCCCAACTCGGCTGAACGTTTCGCAGCCGCCTCGACGGCCGAGATCAGCGCCGCCCGCAGTCTTCCCTTTTCCAATTGATACAGACCGGCGATGGTGGTCCCGCCCGGTGAGGCGACGCGGTCTTTCAAGCGTCCGGGATGTTCGCCGCTCTCGATCATCATGCGGGCCGCTCCCAGGACTGTCTGCGCGGCCAGCAGTTCCGCCACGTGCCGCGGAAGCCCCATCTTCACGCCTCCGTCTGCCAACGCCTCGATCATAACGTACACGTAAGCCGGTCCACTGCCGCTCAGGCCGGTGACGGCGTCCATCAGCCGTTCCTCGACGACGACCACCTTGCCGACCGATTCGAACACGGTCCGCGCGGTGTTCTGATCGTCCGTCGAAAGTCCGTGGTTGAATGTCAATGCGGTGACGGCTTCCCGCACCGTGGAGGGTGTATTGGGCATGGCGCGGACGATCCGCGTGACGGCTTTGAGATGCGAAGCCACTCGGGCGATCGGATAGCCGGCCGCGACAGAAAGGATGAGACAGTCTGCCGACACGACCGGCTGAATGTCCTCCAAAACCTCGTCGAGCACTTGAGGTTCAACCGACAAGATCATGATGTTCGCGAGTCCGGCTGCCTCTCTGTTGTCCCCCGTCGTCTTGACGCGGTATCGGCTTTTGAGGTGGTCGCGCCTGTCCGGAAGGATATCGGTGGCGATGATCTGCTCGGGCCGGGCGGTGCCGGCCTGCAACAGTCCGGCTATCAATGCGTCCGACATGTTGCCGCCCCCCAGGAAGGCGAGTGTCTTTCCCTTCAGCATGGGCGCGATTATACTGGCGGCTTGCCGAAGCTTCAACTTGCGGCTTGCCGACGGGGGCGGCTCTTCGGTACAGTATCGGTATAATTCTCGAATCAAATTCCACGGAAGAACCCCGCCGTCGTCGGAAGGATGACAATGAGAACGTGGGTGCGTTCCCTTTCTCTTCTTGTCCTGTTCGGCATTTTCAGTGCCGACACGTGGGCGCGACGGGAGGCGTTGACACCTGAACAAAAGGCCAAACTTGAAAAAGTCGAGCGCATGTTGATCGAGGTGCTGGCTATCACCGATAAGGGGGAAATTCCGCCGGGACATCTCGCAGACATCGCGGTCCAGCGCATGAAGGAGTTCGGCTATACGGTCGTCACCGATCCTGCCCAGCCCCATGACGTGGTGTTCCGGGTGAAGTGCGAGCAACGGAAGGTCTGGGAAGGGACAACGAGCATGGGAAGCGATGCCGACCTGCCCGATTCTCCGTCGCGGGTTTGGAAAGGACCTGCGTGCCAGTTGTTGTATCTGTTGGACGGGAAGAAGATGGGGTGGCGGAAAGAAGTCAGGACGGATTTTCCAGATGCGCAAAAAGCAGCCGCGGAGGCCCAGGTCGAGGACCCGGGCGCCTATGCGATGGCCAAGCTCGGGGAGCGCCTCCAGGCGTATGATTTTCCGGCGTTGATCGCCGCCGAATGGGGCCAGGAGGATCGGCTGTTGAAATTCCTCGCCGATCCGACGACGACACAGGAACGGAAAGTGAAAATCATCGGCTTGCTCGGGTACCTGTTTTCGACCAAGTCGGTGCCGCGTTTGCTCGAAATGCTGAAGGGGCCGGACATGGAGATTGCCAAGGCAGCCGCCATCGCCCTGGGAAACATCGGCCAGAAGGAAACTATCCCGGTCCTGATCGAGGTCTTGAAAACCGGGAAGCCTGAGCTGCGGGCCGCCGCGGCTAAGGGTCTGGGCATCGTGGGCGCGCTTCACGGCGACTTCGCGATCATCGATCGCGTTGCTGGAGGCATTGAAAACGGACGATCTGATGGTCAAAACCGAGGTCGCCTGGGCGCTGGGCAAACTGCCGGATCGTCGAGCCTATGACCCGCTGTTTGCCATACAAAAATCGCTTCTCAAGATCAACGACACCACCGCGGATCCCAAGGTGATCAAACTCAAAGAAGCGGTCAATTGGAGTTTGAAGCAAATCGATACCTGGGAATATCTGCAATAACCGCTCATCGCGACAACCCATCTCAGAGGCGGACCTTGCGCAGGGCGCAGATCGGCGTTGCAGTTCTTCTAATAATGATCACGTGGGGTATTCCGGGCTGGACGTTCGCTCAAACCATCGGGGAGGAGGCCGAGATGGAGCGGCTCCGCGTGAAAGCGGAGGAAGCCATCGCCAATGATGATCCCGACGGCGCGGCGATGAGCATCGGCAAAGCCGCGCTGATGGCCTCGGAGTTGGCCAAGCGGGAGATCAGCGCCGTCAAAGGGCGGTTGTACCGCAGCGCCGAGGCGCTCTTCCGAGCACAAGAAGACGCCTATCGGGCGCTGGCGCTGTTTCGCCGGGCGGGCGGCCAGGCGCCGGCCTCGTCGGGCGTCTGCAGCACGTTGCGATTGGCGCAGAGCCATCTGCAACACGCGCTCAAACTGCTGGACGAAGACCGGTCTTCCGGCGAGATGGCATCCGATGCCGCGACGGGGGGGCGGATGAAGCAGCTTCGCGAGATGGCCGAAGATTGGAACACCGTGATCGCTTCCATGCACACGGACTTTCAATGCGTGTAAGCCAGACGAGACCCCCGTTCTTTCTCTGTCCCCTAGCCTCCGGCCGCCAGCCCCTCACCTAATCTTCCTCCGGATTGATCACGTGCAGCCCCAAGGGCCGGCAAGCTCCCAACAGGTGCTGGTCCGAGCTGACCACCGTCAACCGAAGCGGTTTCAATTCCAAGGCCAGGGCCAAATGGAGCGCTTGCGACGAGCGCAGGTGTGGAAAGTCGAGGATCAATTCTTTCGTGGACAGAAACGTCTCCATGGTGGGCGCGATGAAATGAAACAGGCCCTGCGAGGATTCGACTTCGAACCGGTAGATGACCGAGTAGCAGTCGTCTCGGGTCAACTCGCCCTGCTTGGTTCGGATCGAGAGCACCGAATAGAGATCGGTGATCGCCCAGGTGGGCACGATCGCCACTTTTCCGCGTTTGACCAGGAGCTTGTTGACGATACGGCTTCCCCGCTCCGAGCTGTACCGCTTCACCAGGCCGGTTGAGTCGAAATAGTAGTACGGCATGGATCACCCCCTCCCTCTCAAGATGAAGTCCGCCAGCGACGTCGGAAGTTTGGACAGACGGTCCTGTAGCTCGTCTAGCGGCACTTGGTCGTAGCCCTGCTTCCGCAGCAGGTTGACGAGGCTTCCGTTTCTGACCGCTTCGGTATCCTTGAGAATCCGTCTGACGAGTTGTCGCTTGACGAGGCGGCTGGGCATCCGTCGGCCGGTCCGGTCTGAATCCTTGTTCCGGGACGAATTGGAGGTGGAAGACACGCGTGCGGCGGCGGACTTTGATTTTGGGGCCATTCAGCCTCCTTTCTTCTTCACATGGATAGAGGGTTCGTTGCAAGGGGCGCCGACGTCTCGTCGCCCCGCGGGCATCCGGCCGGAGGGCCGGCGGCAGCCGGCAGTTCCGCGTCGCCGTAGATATAGCCGGCGATGGCCTTCGCCAGGTCCGACGCAAATTCTTGCTGCATCACGCGCAACGCCTTGGCCGTCGCTTCCCTGGTCGTTAGGTGCCCTTCTTTTCCGCCTTTCGAGACGGCGCCGACGATCCGCTGCGTGGCCAGTTCCTGTATCACGAAATCGCTGCACCAGCGGACGAATTTAAACTGCGGGTCGCGCACATCGATCGGCCACAACCGGACAGCACCCTTGACGATCAGTTCGGGTGTTGGACCTCCCTCTCCTTCGAGAGACGAACTTTCTCCGGCTGGCGAACGTCCCGTCACCGAGAGCCCTTCTCGGATCAGTCCCTCCATCACGGCGCGTTGGACCGGTTCCGCCTGATCGCCGGTGACT
>JBBIOW010000144.1:0-7474 GCA_037443165.1 Nitrospiraceae bacterium
AAAATCGCGATGCCGGTCACCCGCTTCCGTAACGCGTCGATGGCCGCGTGCTGCTCCCGAATGCGGTCTTCCTTCAGACAGTTGGCATAGAAAGCCGACTGGCTGTGATCGGAGATGCCGATGTACCGATACCCGAGCGCTTTGGCCGCGGCCACCATGTCCTCCAGAGAAGCGGAGCCGTCGCTGTAGGTCGTATGGTTGTGAAAGATGCCCTGGATGTGCCGCGGCTCCACGAGCGGGCCGAGTCGGCGGGCCTCCGCGGCCTCGATTTCTCCCATCCCTTCCCGGAGCTCCGGCTCGATGAACGGCAGGCCGACCGCTTCATAGAGCGCCGACTCGGAATCGGCCTCGGGAGCCAGCTCGCCGGCTTGCGGATCGAGGTTCCACCGTACCCCCATACGTGCGGCGCGAGCCGCGAGCATGTCAAGATGCACCTGGCTACCGGTGGACGACAAGAGCGCGTGCGCGGCGATCTTCGACGCCACGGACACGATGACCGGCAGGCCGAGTCCGGACTTGCCGCTGACGACGGCCCTTTCCCGGCGCAAGCCTCCGATATTTTCCATCCGACCGAGAGTCTCCAGCACCCTGTCCGGTCCCTCCGCCGCCACCAGCAACTCGATCGACCGGACGATCTCCATGCGCCGCCGAAGCTCGCCGACCACCTCCACCTGACTCACCCCGGGAGTCGCCGCAAGCGCCTTGGTGATCTGCTCCACCTCTCCAATGACATGAGCGTAAAGATGATACCCGCGCCGTTTCTTGAGCTGGAGAATCCCCTGCATGATCTTCTCTTGGGTCTTTTGCCCGAAGCCCGGCAATCCGACGAGACGATTCTCCACGCAGGCGTATTCCAGCTCGCCAACTGTCGTGATCCCCAATTGCTGCCAGACAGCCATGATCTTCTTCGGCCCCATGCCGGGGATCGCCGTCATTTCCAGCAGCCCCTCCGGAACGCTCCCTTTCAGCTCTTCGTAATACCGCAGCCGGCCGGTCCCGACCAGCTCCGCCAGTTTCTCCGCCAGCGCCGTCCCGATGCCCTTCAGTTCCTGGATCCGGCCGGAGGCAACCAGCTCCGCGATGTCCTCGGACAAGGCCTCGATCGTACGCGCCGCGTTATAGTAGGCGTTGCTCTTGAACGGGCTTTCGCCCTTCAGCTCCAGCAACAAGCCGATCTCTTTGAGCATGCCGGCGATCTGGTGTTTGTCGATCATCGGAGTTGGATGAGTGGCACGGGGCTAGAGGATACAGGTTAAAGATCTCGGACGATTCGCCTCATTACCCATCGCCTGGATGTACGGCTGATTCTACGCGCAGTTCCCATTGGCTGCAACGAAGCGGAATGTGATAGGATCGTCCTCGTGACGCCTGCCTATACCGCAAGCTGGAGAAGGTCGCGCAGCATCCCGCTGGCATTGGCCGCTTTGCTAGGGGTCGTGCTGCTCGACCTCGCTTATGCGCAGCCGCTCGACGAGTCCGCCGCCACGACGGAGTTGTCCTGCAGTTTCGGCATGGGTAGAGGTGAAACGAAGCGAAGCTGCCGGGTTCCGTTTCCGGCAGGCTGTGTCGTTGCGAATTTTCCGGGCACAACCAAACCGTGGACCACCATCTCGAAGGGCGGCCGGACGAAATGCCGCTTCGACGAGACCCAGACCGACTGGAAGACCCGCATCACTGGCACCTGCGGCCGCTGCACCTCCCCGCAGTGCTCGGCCCAATTCAGCGTCCGCTTCGACTGCTCGAAACGGTAGCCCCATGTCGCTCACGGAGGCGATCAAGCGCGAGGCTCGCGCCCTGGGCTTCGACGCGGTCGGCGTGTGCCGGGTGGACGAGTGCTTTCAGCCGTCAGCTTTCAGCCATCGGCCAGAGGCACTCACACAACGGCTGTACAGGCGCTTGCGCGAATGGCTCGAGCGCGGCTACCACGGCGCGATGGCCTGGATGGAGAAGGCGCCGTCCCGGCGGGCCGACCCGCGCGAGGTGTTGCCCGGCTGCCGCTCTCTCATTTCCGTCGGTATGAACTATTACACGGCCCATCGGCCTGACGAGAGCCCCGGCCACGGCCGGATCGCGCGCTATGCCTGGGGGAGGGATTATCACCAGGTGCTCGGCGAACGGCTGACGCGGTTGGAAGCGCGCATCAAGGCCTTGGCGCCGGACGCGCGGACGCGCTCGTATGTGGACACCGGACCGGTGATGGAAAAAGCCTGGGCCCAGCAGGCTGGCTTGGGCTGGATCGGCAAGCACTCGAATCTCGTCTCGACCCACTACGGCTCCTGGCTCCTGCTCGGCGAGATCCTCACGACACTGGAGTTGGACCCCGATGAGCCCGCCGCCGACCTCTGCGGATCGTGCAGCCTCTGCATAAAGGTCTGCCCGACCGGCGCCATTACGGAACCCTACGTCGTGGATGCCCGGAAATGCATCTCGTACCTGACGATCGAATTGCGCGATTCGGCGGACCCGATTCCGACCGAATTGGCGTCCAAGCTGGGCAATCGGATCTTCGGCTGCGACGACTGTCTGGACATCTGTCCATACAACATGAATGCACAGCCGACCGGCGAGCCGGCCTTCCAGCCTTCAACCCTCACCTTGGCGCCCGTTCTTGCGCATTTGGCGGTGCAACGTGAATCCGAATTTGCCGCGACCTTTCGCCACAGTCCGATCCGGCGCGCCAAGCACGCGGGGTTTCTCCGCAATGTCGGCATCGCACTCCGCAATAGCACGCAGTCCCCATGAGTCTTCGGCTCACCCTGCGGGATGAAAATGCGGGTGGCGTCGACCAGGGACCCCTCTGACCCGTTGCATGCGGCCCATTGCAAGATGAAGCCATGGGTGCCCGGCAACGGGTACCCCCGCAGCGGGGTCCCCACACCGGGCGGGGTGCGAGGGCGCACGGTCCGACGAATAAGTCGGACCACGTCTGTGCGCGCCGCCGAGTCGGTGAGGCGGCCGGACCGGACGGGGTGGTCGGCGACAGGACCCGCATTTTCCACACAGCAAATAGCTCTCCTTACAGAGAGGCGCGAGGCTAGGGGCACGAGGCCAGAGGGGAAGCCTCGCCGGCCTCTTCTCCCGCCACCTTCATAAATGGTAGGCTATAGCCTGGCTTCATCCCGGAGCAGCCCGTCCACACGAATCCGGACACGCCATGCGTCCCCCCACGCTTCTCGTCATCGAAGATGAAGAACGAATGCGACGCCTCTTGGAACTGGTGCTCAAACCGGAGGGCTATGACCTCGTTCTGGCCAGCAGCGGCGAAGAGGGCATCAAGCTCATCGGCGAGACCCAGGATTTCGACCTGATCGTGACCGACCTGCAGCTCGGCAATGTGTCGGGCCTCGACGTGTTGGAAACGGCGAAAAGGACCGCACCCGATGTCCCCGTGCTGATCATCACCGGATACGGCACGGTGAAATCCGCCGTCGAAGCGATGCGGAAAGGCGCCTACGACTACATCTCCAAACCGGTCGACAATGAAGAGTTGAAAATCGTCATCGCCCGTGCGCTCGAGTTGCGGCGGCTGTCCCGGGCCAACCAGGCTCTGCGGGCCGGCCTGCAGGAGCGGTTCGGCTTCGACCGGATGGTCAGCGTCTCTCCGCAAATGGCCCAGTTGAAACGCCTGGCGATGGAAGTCGCCAAGACCGACGTCACCGTGTTGATCACGGGCGAGAGCGGCACCGGCAAGGAACTGCTGGCGCGGGCCATCCACCTCGCCAGTCCGCGCGCTCAGGGTCCGCTCGTGGCGGTCAACTGCGCCGGCTTTCCCGAACAGCTTCTCGAATCCGAACTCTTCGGATACGAAAAAGGCGCCTTCACCGACGCGAAAAAGTCCAAGCCCGGCCGGTTTCAGTTGGCGGACCGCGGCACCTTGTTTCTCGATGAAATCGGCGAAATGAGTCTCGTCGCCCAGGCGAAGCTCCTCCGGGTCCTGGAAACGCATCACGTGGAGCCGCTGGGCAGCGTGCGCAGCCTTGCCGTCGATATCCGGGTCATCGGCGCAACGAATCAGGACCTGTCCGAGCTGATGAAGAAGGGGCGATTCCGAGAAGACCTGTTCTATCGTCTGAACGTCTGCCACCTGCACATTCCTCCGTTGCGGGAACGCCGGGAAGACATCAAGCCCATCCTGGAATCGTTTCTCGACGCAGCCGGGCGCGAGCGGGGAAGCCGCATCCGGAGCGTGTCGTCCGACGCGCTGAGGCTCCTCCGGGAGTATGACTGGCCAGGCAACGTGCGCGAGCTTCACAACGTGGTGGAGTGGATCACCATCACCTGTAAGGAGGACGAGATCAGGCCGGACCATCTGCCGCTGCCGCTCAAAGGCGGGCAGCCGGCCGCCAAAGAGGCCAAGGAGCCGCCGTCACTGCTGTCGCTCGGCCTGTCCGTGGAGGAGGTGGAGAAGGCCATGTTGCAGGAGGCCCTCAGAACGACCGGCGGCAATGTGTCCGAAGCCAGCCGGCTGCTGAAGGTGACGCGCAACACGCTCCGGTACCGAATGGCGAAATACAACCTCATGGGCGAGAGGCCAGAGGCGCGAGGCAAGGGGTAACCGTTTCGGCCTATTCTTGCCCCCCTAGCCCCTCGCCTCTCGCTCCTGGCCCTTCAAGTTTATGATGCCATGAAACTCCAGCCCCGGATCGGCGGCCTGCAAAAAAAGTTCTTCATCGCCCTGCTGATCGTCGGGATCGTGCCCGGCAGCGCCGCCCTAGTCGCGACCTATCTCTACAGCACCTACAGTCTCAAACATTCGATCGGGAGCGGGTTCCAGGAGATCGCCCGCTCGACCGCCATTCGCATCGCCGCGGCGGTGGATCAGGAGATCGATCGTGCCGAGCGCTTGGCGCTCGTGCCTGTCCTGGTCCGGGGAGTCGTGCAAACGGCGAACCAGCGCTATGCCGGCAAGAGCGACGCCGAGGTCCGCCGCATCCTGGCCGATGGTGAGACGGCCTGGATGCGAACCCGGTTGCTGGGCGGTCCGCCCGAGGTGGCCCAGACGACGTCCTATCTCCAGAATTGGGCGCGGCAAGCGAATTATTACGTACGCGTGGTGATCGCGGACGGTCGAGGCGCGGTGGTCGCGTCCACCGCCCCCGAGATTCCGTATCTCAACGCCGAGCAGGAATGGTGGCAGGAGGCTTTTGAAGAGGGAGCGGATGCGGCCTATGTCAGTTCTTTGCGCTTCGACGGCCGACTGAACGAATTCGTCTTCGACGTGGCGGTCGCGGTCACCGACGAGGAGGAGCGCGAGCCGATCGGCGTGGTGGGCCTGGTGATCAGACGCGACGTGCTGCTGAACACCATTCTCCCCATCCGCATCGGGCAGACCGGGCACGGCATGCTGTTAGACACGGAGGGCACGCCGCTGATCTGTCCCGTGCTCCCGCCGACCGCACACCTGATTCATGACGCGTTGCTGAACCAACTCGTCCGCAGCGAACCCTTGTGGCTCGTGGCGGAGGACGATGCGCACGGTGGCCATCAGTCCATTGTCGGAGCGGCGCCGGTCCGCTTCAGCCACAAGCTGACCACGTCGAGCCTCGGCGGGGAACGGTGGTTCGCCTTCGTCCGCCAACAGCCGGAAGAAACCTATGCTCCGATCAACTCGATGCTGTTCACCGTCGGGCTCATCGGGTTCGGGCTGGTGGTGGGGCTGGCCTCCATGGGATTCGTGGTCGGTCGGCGTATCGTCGGCCCGATCCTCGCACTCCGGCGGGAGGCGGAAGCCCTTCGCCGCAACGTGGCCGCCCTTTTCGAGGGGGCCCCTTCGCCGCCGCTCGAGAACAAACCGGCGGCGGACATCCGCACCGGAGACGAGATCGAGGCCCTGTCGACTACGTTCCATGCCATGAGGACTGCGCTCGAAGAGAGTCTGCGCACCATCAAATTCCAGCAGAGCGAACTGATCAGGCGGGAGAAACTGGCCTCGGTCGGCCAACTGCTGGCGGCGCTCGCCCACGACCTCAGGAACCCGCTCGGCGTGATCCGCAGTTCAGCCCAACTGGTGCTCGAAGAACGCCAGAACGAGGCGGTGAAGCAGGAAGTTGCGCGATACATCGTCGACGAAGTGGATCGGCTTACCCACCGCATCAATGACTTTCTCCGATACGCGCGCCAGAAGCCGCCGGAGATCAAAGCCGTTGCGGCTTCCGCCCTGGCCGAGGCGGCGTTGTGGCAGTGGAGGGCGCAGGGCGGGCACGACCGGATCGTCCTCGATACCCGGTTTGAAGAACACCTCCCGGCCCTGTATGTGGACCCAGAACAGGTCAAGGAAGCACTCGTCAACCTCCTGATCAACGCGCGCGAGGCCATGCCGGACGGTGGCCGTCTGACCGTGACGACGCGGCGCGGCGGCGAGGATTCCGTCGAGATCGAGGTGGCCGACACGGGCTGCGGGATCCCGGAAGCCAATCTCGGCCGCATCTTCGAGCCTTTTTTCACGACGAAAGAATACGGCACCGGTTTGGGGCTGACCAACGTGAAACGACTGGTGGAGGACAACGGCGGGACGCTGACGGTGACAAGCGAAGAAGGCAAAGGGAGTGCCTTCACGGTCCGGTTCCCAGTGATCAGGAATGAACAAAGGGATAAGGGGTGAAAGGTGAGGAGGGGTAAGCGGTCGGTGAGGGGCCAAGTTCATCTGTTCAAGTGCTTGAGGTTCCATACCGGCGCGGACTAAGATTGGGCCCCGCCGGGATCGGTCGGAGGCCGGGAAAGGCGACCACGGTGTTTTGGGAAACACGACACAATCGAGACAAGCGCGACCGGTCCTGTTCCTTCTGCGGCAAGCGGCAGACCGCGGTCAGAAGTCTTGTCCAAAGCCCGGCGGCCTACCAATGCGCATCCTGCCAGACAGGCACCAACCTGCTGATCTGCGATGAGTGCATCCGGCTCTGTTCGGCGTTCCTCGCGGAGGAAGGCGCGGGCGGCGCGACCGACGGCTCCGCCGGCGTCCGCGTCCCCAAGCCGACCGAAATCAAGGCGATCCTCGACGAGTACGTCATCGGGCAGGACCGCGCCAAGAAGGTGCTGTCGGTCGCCGTGCACAACCATTACAAGCGGATTCTGAGCCGGGAACGGCTGAAAGACGTCGATCTTCAGAAGGGCAACATCATGATGATCGGCCCGACGGGCACCGGCAAGACGCTCTTGTCCCAGACGCTCGCCAAAATCCTGCACGTGCCCTTCGCCATCGCCGACGCCACCACCCTCACCGAGGCGGGCTACGTGGGCGAGGACGTCGAGAACATCCTCCTCAAGCTGATCCAGGCCGCCGACTACGACGTCAAGAAGGCCGAGACCGGGATCATCTACATCGACGAGGTCGACAAGATCGCGCGCAAGGCGGACAACCCGTCCATCACGCGCGACGTCTCCGGCGAGGGCGTGCAGCAGGCGCTCCTCAAGATCCTCGAGGGGACGGTGGCCTCGGTGCCGCCGCAGGGCGGCCGCAAGCACCCGCACCAGGAGT
>JBBIOW010000145.1:0-7390 GCA_037443165.1 Nitrospiraceae bacterium
CAACGGGTCAGGGGGTCCCTGGTCGACGCCACCCGCATGTTCATCCTGCAGGGTGGCCGCCCGGCGGCTATGACGACTATTGGCTATTAGCTGTTCGCTACGTGCTTCCTTTTCTGCTTCGGAAAGGCTAGGGGTATGCTACGCCGGATGGCTGCAGAAGCCAAGAGGCGTGTGCTGTGACCCGTGCCGGCGGGGGCCTGACGAGCAACCGCGACGGTTGGTTACGGCCACTCGATTCGGTTACACTGGCGCAATGACCTTTGTCCTTCCTCGAACCTGTGAACGCGCGCTGCTGGAACGCTTCCTCAGAGCGGAAGCCATGGCGCTTTGGTCGGTTCGGTCTGCGCAGGTGCGGGATGTGCCGCCGCATGTGCTAGCGTTCCTGCGTCGGCACGAGGAGGACGAACAGGCGCACCTCCGACGGTTCGAAACGCTGTTGGGTGCGTCATCATGGGACCGGGTGGCGCCGCCCAAAGTACCGAGCCAGTGGTGGGCGTTAGCGGTGCATCTCTATGGATACGAAGCGCTGGGACTGGAGTTCGCGAAGCTCCTTGCCGGAGTCCGGCCGGATTTAGCGGCGATTCTGGCGGATGAAGAAACGCACGTCGGGTTTTTCGAGCGGGAGATCCGCGCCATTCTGACCGGCGGCGACGGTGCGGCGACAGGCGCTCGGATGACCGCCCGGGCGTGGTGGAAACGGCTGCCGCGGACGGTGGAGCGCTATCTCAGGGACGCGAGCCTGGCCCCGTATCGAGCCGGGCTCCGCCGCGCGATCCTCGAGTCCATCGAGCGACGGCTGATCGGGCTTGGGCTGTTGGAGAAAGCGTTCGATCGGTCGTGAAGCGGGACGGCGTGTTCCGGCTACGCGCCCGTCGGAGCCAGCCCGCCCACCGCGCCCATCTTGCGGTATTTCTGTTCTCGTTGAGCCAGAACCAGGTCGACGGGGAGCGACTCGAGCTCGCTGAGGCACGCGGTGAGGGCCTTAGCGAGACGGTCGGCGACAAAACGGGGATCCCGATGGGCGCCGCCCAGCGGTTCCGGAATGATCCCGTCGATCACGCCGAGTTGCAACAGATCGGCGGCCGTCATCTTCAACGCGGTGGCGGCGTCGGGCACCTTGGCCGGGTCGTCCCACAGGATGGCCGCGCAGCCTTCCGGCGAAATCACCGAATAGACGGCGTGCTCCAGCATCAGGACCCGGTCGGCGACGCCGAGCGCCAGGGCTCCGCCGCTCCCGCCTTCGCCGATGACGACCGAGACAATCGGGACCGTCAGTCGCGACATCACGTACAGGTTCCGCGCGATGGCCTCCGCCTGACCCCGTTCCTCGGCCCCGATCCCGGGATAGGCGCCGGGCGTGTCGATGAATGTGACGATCGGGCGCCCGAATTTCTCGGCCATCTTCATCAGGCGCAACGCTTTCCGATAACCCTCCGGATTCGGCATCCCGAAATTGCGCTGCATCCGTTCTTTCAGCGTCTTGCCCTTCTGGTGCCCGATGACCATGACGGAACGGCCGTTGAACCGGGCGAAGCCGCCCACGATGGCGCGGTCGTCGCCGAAGAGCCGGTCGCCGTGGAATTCTACAAACTCGCGGCAGAGGTCGTTCACATAGTCGAGGGTGGTCGGGCGCTGCGGATGGCGGGCGAGCTGGGTTCGCTGCCAGGGTGTCAGGTTGCTGTACAACTCGTGTTCGACTTGGGCCAGCTTGGCGCGGAGTTTGCGGATTTCCTCCTGCGTCGAGGACTTCGGCCCGTTGGCGGCCGCCAGTTTTTCGATCCGTTCTTCGATCTCGCGGATCGGCTTTTCAAATTCGAGGTAGTCTCTCATAGGCCCTCGGAGGGTGGAGAAATCAGTAAGGGACCGGAAGCCCGCTCAAGATAGCAGAGCCACCGACCCTTTGCCTAGCACTTCTTCAACTTCCGACACGAAATGCTCGCTGGGAAGGACTGTGACGTTCGGGAGCGGAGCCGTGTCCGCTTCCAGGTGCGGCGCCATCCGGAAGGTCAAGTAGACCGCCGTGGATCCCGGATGCCGCGACAACACTTGCTGTAACTTCGGTAACTGGCTCGATGCGTCCGGTGAGTCGCCCAGCCGGATGTTGACCTTGGAGATGGCCTTGGCCTGCAACTCCGCCAACGACTCGATCTTGCTGCCGCGGAGTTTCGTGCCCTTGTCGCCGCGATCGACGGAGCCGGTCACCCGGACGATCTGCTCGGGGACGATCAACCCCCCGGCCGCTTTGTAGAGGTCCGGGAAAGCGATGATTTCCACCGTGCCATGCAAGTCCTCGAGCGTCAGATAGGCCATCCGGTCGCCCTTCTTGGTCAGCATGGTCTTGACGGTCGTGATGATCCCGCACAGCTTGACCTCTTTTCCGTCGGCTGTGTCCGCCAAGCTCTCGGTGGTCGCGGTTGCGAGAGTCCGGACCGCCGCGTCGTAGCGTGCCAGCGGATGGGCCGAGATGTAGAAACCGGTCAGCTCGCGCTCGTATTTCAATCGCTCGCCCTGGTCCCATTCCGGGATGTCCGGCAGCTCGGGATCGTGAAGCTCCGTGGCCGATCCGTCGGCCAGGTGGTCGCCGAAGATGCTGGTCTGGCCCAACTCGCGTTCCCGCTGCGCGGTCGCGCCCTCTTCCACCGCCCGGTCGAGTACGGCCATCAGTTGGGACCGCTTGGCTCCCGTCGAATCGAACGCCCCGGCCTTGATCAGGCCCTCCAGCATCCGTTTGTTGACCTTGTGTAGATCTACGAGGACGCAAAAAAAGAAAAAAAAACTGAACCGGCCGGTCTCATTCCGAATGGCGATGATGGACTCCACCGCCCCTTCGCCGACGTTCTTGATCGCCGCCAAGCCGAACCGGATGGCGCCGTCCACCACCGCAAACGTCTTCTGACTCTCGTTGACGTCGGGCGGCAGAACCTTGATGCCCAAATCCCGGCACTCCGTGAAGTAGCTCACGATCTTATCGGAGTTGCCCATGTCGCAGGTCATGAGGGCGGCCATGAACTCGGTCGGATAGTGGGCCTTGAGGTATGCTGTCTGGTAGCAGACGACCGCGTAAGCGGCAGCGTGAGACTTGTTGAAGCCGTAGCCGGCGAACTTCTGAATCAGTTCATACAGCTTCTCGGCCTTCTTCTCGGAAATCTTGTTCTTCCTCGCTCCCTCGAGGAACTGCGCCCGCAGCTTTTCCATTTCCTCGGGCTTCTTCTTGCCCATCGCGCGGCGCAGGATGTCGGCTTGGCCGAGGGAAAAGCCGGCGACCTTGTTGGCGATCGCCATCACCTGCTCCTGATAGACGATGACCCCATAGGTGTCCTTGAGGATCGGCTCCAGTTCGGGGACTTCGTAGGTGATGGGGATCTTGCCCTGCTTGCGCTTGATGAAGTCGGGGATCAGGTCCATCGGACCCGGCCGGTAGAGGGCGATGATCGCGATGATGTCCTCGAACCGGTCAGGCCGGAGCCCGACCAGCAAGTCCCGCATCCCGGCGCTTTCGAGTTGGAAGAGCCCGGTTGTCTTCCCGGAAGCCAGCAAGGCGAAGGTGTGGGGGTCGTCGAACGGAATCCGGTCGATGACGAAGGGCGAGCCGTCCGGCCGCGCGGCGTTGATCAGTGAGACGGCATAGTGGATCATCGTCAAGGTCTTGAGCCCGAGGAAGTCGAACTTGACCAGGCCGATCTTCTCCACGTCGCCCATCGAGTACTGGGTGACGATTTCGTCGTTGGCGCCCTTGTAGAGCGGGACGTGTTCCGTGAGCGGCTCGTCGGAGATCACGACTCCGGCGGCGTGCGTCGACGCGTGGCGCGCCAGTCCTTCCAATGACTGAGCGATGGACATCAGCTCCCGGACTTTGGGGTCCTTGTCCACCAGGTCACGTAACCGCGGTTCCTGCTCCAGCGCCTTGTCGAGCGTCATTTTCAAATCGTCCGGTACGAGCTTGGCGATCCGGTCCACGTCCGCATAAGGCATCTCCAGGACGCGTCCGACGTCGCGGATCGCCGCCTTAGCCTTCATCGTCCCGAACGTGATGATCTGGGCGACGTGGTCTTGCCCGAACTTGTCCACCACGTAGTTGATGACCTCGCTCCGGCGGTCCATGCAAAAGTCCACATCGATATCGGGAAGCGAGACCCGCTCGGGGTTGAGGAACCGTTCGAAGAGGAGACCGTAGACCAGCGGATCGAGGTCGGTGATGCGCAGCGCATAGGCGACCAGGCTCCCCGCGGCGGACCCTCGGCCCGGCCCGACCGGGATGCCGCGCGAACGGGCGAAGTTGATGATGTCCCACACGATCAGGAAGTAGCCGGCGAACCCCATCGTACAGATGACTGTCAGCTCTTCCTTGAGCCGCAGTTCGTAGGCTTCGCGTGGGATGGTGCTGGGCCGCTCGCGCAACCGGGCGGCGAGGCCTTCGTGGGCCAGATGCTCCAGGTATGTTTCGCGGGTGTAGTGGTCCGGCACCTTGTACTGGGGCAGATGAGTTTTGTTCAGCGGCAGTTGGACATCGCACTGTTCGGCGATGCGGCAGGTGTTCAGCACCGCCTGCGGCAGTTCCGCGAACTCGGCGACCATCTCGTCGGTCGATTTGACGTAGAGCTGGTCCGTGTCGAACTTCATGCGGTTGGGGTCATTGATCGTCTTGCCGGTCTGCAGGCAGAGCATCAGGTCATGCGGCTTGGCGTCTTCCTTCTTGAGATAGTGGCAATCGTTGGTGCCGGCGAGCGGGATGCCCAGTTTGCGGTGAATCTCGACCAAGCCGCGGTTGGCAATGCGCTGATGCTCCAAGCCGTTGGCCTGGACTTCCAAGTAGTAGTGATCCTTCCCGAAGATCTCGCGATATTCGCCGGCGACCCGGATCGCGCCCGCCATGTCTTTCTGCCCGATCAAGTACGGGACCTCGCCGCTGAGACAGCCGGACAGGGCGATCAACCCCTCATGGTGCTGCTGCAATAATTCCTTGTCCATCCGAGGCTTGTAATAGAAGCCTTCAAGATAAGCTTTACTGACGAGCTTGATGAGATTCTGATAGCCGGTCAGGTTTGAAGCGAGCAGGATGAGATGGTAGTAATCGTTGTGGGCGAGGGCGCTGTCTTTGGCGAACCGGCTGCCCGGCGCCATATATGCCTCGCACCCGATGATGGGTTTGACCCCCGCGTCCTTGGCCTTCCGGTAGAACTCGACCGCGCCGAACATGTTGCCGTGGTCGGTCATGGCCACGGCCGGCTGGCCGAACACCTTCACCTGCTGGACGAGCGGATCGATCTGATTCGCGCCGTCCAAGAGACTGTACTGGGTGTGAAGATGAAGATGGACGAATTGGGACGACATGGAGGTGACTCAGCGGCGGATTCTAGTCGGGAGGGTGGGGGATGTCAAATGAAGGGGGAAGGAGGAAAAGAAACTTGCGGGGCCTGTCGCTGACCAGCCGGGTACCCGTTGCTTTTGTCTCGTTGCAACGGGTGAAAGCTCGCACCACGCCCGGTGTAGGGACCCCGCTCCGCCCCGTCGAAGAAAAGGTCGAAGAAAAGGGGTCGGGAGTCTTTGTTGTGGGTCGAAGAAAAGGGGTCGGGAGTCTTTGTTGTGGCGTAAAAGAGGCGAGGCTCAAGGCTGGGATTACCAAACCGGCGAGCTGTCGTACATTGCGGCATTCATTTGCCATGCATCGACTCGAAGACGGGTACCTGTCTGCGTGCGGACACCTGCTTGCGCGCCCCGCGCAGGCAAGCGCACAGGCAGGCGACATTCGCACCGTCCAGGAGCTGTTGGGCCATGCCGACGTGCAAACAACCATGATGACACCCACGTGCTGAATCGGGGCGGGAAAGGTGTCCGGAGTCCGGCAGATGGGCTGCGACAAGGACTGGGTCCTGTGCAGCTATAACGGAACTCTACCGGTCGGTAGAGCACGCCGACGAGATAGTGTGGGGAACATTGACACGTGATTGCACAGCCGGAAGAATCACCCGGAAGTGCACGGACGATCGGTGCGTACTAGGCCGGTCAGTATACTCAATAGTTAGGCGCCGCAGGTGGCCCGATCCATGCGCACCGTACTCCTGCTGCTGACAGCGTTGCTCACCTTTCACCCGGCGATTGCCGCGACTTACGAGGTTACCGTCACTCGAAAGGGCAGCAACGTTTACAATGTCGATGGGAAAAGCATCATCTTCCAGACTCGATATTGCTATGTGTACGCCTACTCGGAAGAGGTCATCCTGAAGTCAGGTGGGTATGGCGGCGAGATCATCTTCATTGACAGCCGCGATAAGTGCGACATAAAGGCTGTGTTCGGCAAAGCCAATCCCAACCCGGGCAAGTACGCCATCCGCGTCACTCGCGAGGATGACGACTGGTACGAAGTCCGAGGAGCAAACCTATACCTCCAGACATCCGCATGTATCTCGCTCGCTCTTGGGCAGAGGCGTTTCTGTCGCTGAACGCCGGCGGGTACGGAAGGCTGGTGTTCGACAACGGACAAAGTTGCATGGTTGAATCCGTGTACTCGAAGATGCGGCTTCAGTAGTGTCCGACAGATTTTATGTTCCTCAGCCTAAACCTCAGAACTGGCGCGAGCGTTATGGCGAATTCCGGTGTTAACGATTTGAATTCCTCATCCTCCCTTCGGCAGTCTTCCCGGTCACTACCGGGAGGAGCCGATGCACACTGGCAAGCTGGTGTTTGCTCAGGTCATGGAGTCCGCGCCGTGGCATACCTTTCGTCGGCTGGTGACGAAGTATCGCGGCGACTTCAACGTCCGCCGCTTCAGCTGTCTGGATCAGTTTCTCTGCATGGCCTTTGCGCAGTTGACCTATCGCGAGAGCCTGCGCGACATCGAGGCGTGTCTGCGGGCCCGGCCCGCCAAGCTGTATCACCTGGGCATCCGCGGCAAGGTGAGCCGCAGTGCGCTGGCCGACGCCAACGAATCGCGCGACTGGCGGATCTATGCCGAGTTTGCGCAAGCGCTCATCCGCCTCGCCCGGCCCCTGTATGTGCACGAGCCGTTGGCCGTCGATCTGTCGGAGACGGTCTATGCCTTGGATGCCACGACGATCGACTTGTGTTTGGCGCTGTTTCCCTGGGCTCCGTTTCGGTCCACCAAAGCCGCGATCAAGCGGCACACGCTGCTGGATCTGCGAGGCGCCATTCCCACCTTCCTGCCCATCACCGATGGGACCGTTCACGATGTCAACGTCCTGGACCTCCTGCTGCCCGAACCCGGGGCGTTTTATGTGATGGACCGGGGCTATCTCGACTTCGAACGCCTCTATGCCTTGCAGCAAGCTGGCAGATTCTTCGTCATCCGCGCGCGCCAATTTCAAGTGCCGGCGGGTGTAGAACCTATCTCAAAATTGCTTGAGGAGCATGGTGATGCAAGCGAGTTGCACAA
>JBBIOW010000146.1:0-7363 GCA_037443165.1 Nitrospiraceae bacterium
GTCGAGCGTCGGCTCGCACTCGACGACGGCGCGGCTCAATCCGCCGTCTTCGCCCACGACGAGCCGCCAGACCCGGTCCAGGAAACGGGTGATGCCTTCAACGCCCCTAGTGCTCCACGGCTTCATCGCTTCGAGCGGGCCCATGAACATCTCATACAGCCGCACGGCGTCCGCGCCGAACTTGTCGATCATTTCGTCCGGGTTCACCACGTTGCCGCGCGACTTGGACATCTTCTGATTATCCTCGCCCAACACGGTGCCCTGGTGAATCAGCTTCATGAACGGCTCGGGGGTGCTGACGACGCCGATGTCGTACAGGACCTTATGCCAGAAACGCGCATAGAGCAGATGCAACACGGCGTGCTCGCTGCCCCCGATATACAGATCCACCGGCATCCAGTATCGTTCCTTGGCCGGATCGACCAACTGGCGGTCATTCTTCGGATCGATGAACCGTAGATAGTACCAACACGAACCGGCCCATTGGGGCATCGTATTGGTCTCACGTCGCGCCGGCTTGCCGGTGGCCGGGTCCGTGGTAGCGACCCAGTCCGTCAGATTGGCGAGCGGGCTCTCTCCGGTTCCCGACGGCTTGAAGTTGTTGGTCTCGGGCAGGGTCAACGGAAGTTGCTCTTCGGGCAAAGGCCGCGGTTCGCCGTCCACCCAGACGATCGGGAACGGCTCTCCCCAGTATCGTTGCCGCGCAAAGAGCCAGTCGCGTAGCTTGTAATTGATGGCCCTGCGTCCCTTCCCTTTGGCTTCCAGCCAGGCCGTGATTTTGGGAATCGCGTCGGCAGGCGTGAGGCCATCGATCGAGAACGATCCGTCCGGCGTCGTGGAATTCACGACTGTGCCCTGATCGATGCTGACGAAGGCTTCCCTCTCGATGTCGCCGCCGGAGATGACCTCGCGGATCGGCAGCTTGTATTTGCGCGCGAACTCCCAGTCGCGCTGGTCATGCGCGGGAACCGCCATAATCGCGCCGGTCCCGTAACTCATCAGCACATAATCGGCGATCCAGATGGGCAGCCGCTCCCCGTTCACCGGATTGACGGCATAGCCGCCGGTGAAGATGCCGGTCTTTTCCTTTTCCAGATCCTGACGCTGCAAGTCGCTCTTGCGCGCCGCCGCCGCGCGGTAGGCGTCCACCTCGACCCGACGGTCCGGCGTCGTCACCACCTCAACCAGCGGATGTTCCGGCGCCAGCACCATATAAGTCGCGCCGAAGAGGGTATCGGGTCTGGTGGTGAAAATCCGGATGTTTCCCCGCACCCCGGCCAACGGAAACTCCACCTCGGCCCCCACCGAGCGGCCGATCCAGTTTTTTTGCATCTCCAGCGTGCTCGCGGGCCAATCGACCAGCTTGAGATCGTCCAGCAGCCGGTCCGCATAAGCGGTGATCTTGAGCACCCACTGGCGCATCGGCTTGCGGATGACCTCGAACCCCCCGACCTCGCTCTTGCCGTCCACGATCTCCTCGTTGGCGAGCACAGTCCCCAATGCCGGACACCAGTTCACCGGCACCTCCGCCACGTAGGCCAGCCCGCGCTCAAAGAGTTTCAAGAAGATCCATTGGGTCCAGCGGTAGTACGAAGGATCGGTGGTGCTGATCTCGCGGTCCCAGTCATAGGACAGACCGACCCGCTTCATCTGCCGTTTGAAAATGGCGATGTTTTGCGCCGTCGTGATCGCCGGATGGATACCCGTCTTCACCGCGTACTGTTCGGCCGGCAAACCGAACGCGTCCCACCCCATCGGGTGCAGCACGTTGAAGCCCCGCATGCGTTTGTAGCGCGAGACGATATCGGTCGCGGTATAGCCCTCGAGATGACCGACGTGCAGGCCGGACCCTGAAGGGTATGGAAACATGTCCAGGCAGTAAAACTTGGGACGTGCCGGATCCTCCGTGGCCTTGAAGACCCGATGCTTCTCCCAATAGGCCTGCCACTTGGCCTCGATGGCGTGGTGATCGTAGGTTTTGCTCATGATGGGTTGCCAAGTCTCCGAGTCAGCACACGGTAGCGCGAAGACCTTGAAGGTGAGGACCTTCCGGCTTCACGACTTCCAGGCCGAGGCTCCGAGGGAATCTAACATAGACCGCCGGGGGTCACAAGAATCACCCCCAGCGGCCGGCGCCGCCGTGACGGTTCGCCTGCCCCATAGTTTGATGTGGCAAGTGCCGGCGTTCGTGCTACAGTGTCGCGGAACGCATCTCATCGACCGGAGGGGGCCTGTGGGCGTGTATGCACGACGAATTTTCCCGCACCTCATGGACTGGATACTCAGCGGAGAGCGGTTCCAGCAGGAGCGGCAACGCGCGCTGAGCCAGGCTCACGGGGAGGTCCTGGAAATCGGCTTCGGGACAGGTCTGAACGTGCCGCACTATCCGCCCAAGCTCTCATGGTTGCGCGCGGTAGACCCAGTCAACATGCTGCCCCAGAGAGTCAAGCAACGCGCATCGCAGGCGTCCTTCCCGATTCAGATCCAATACGTGAGCGCCGAAGTCCTCCCGTTTGAAGAGGCGCGCTTCGATTGTGCCGTCAGCACCTTCACGCTGTGCAGCATCCGCAACCCCGAGCCCGTGCTGAGTGAAATCCGCCGCGTCCTGAAGCCCGGGGGCCTCTTCTTGTTCCTGGAGCACGGGCGCAGCGATGACGCCAAGATCGCCAGATGGCAGGATCTCCTCACGCCGGTGCAGCGCCTCATCGCCTGCGGCTGTCACCTCAACCGCAGGATCGATGCCCTCATCACACAAGCCGGCTTTCGCATCACCCAATTGGACCGCTACCGAATACCCGAGCTTCCTCAGATCGCCGCCGAGATGTACCGGGGCGTGGCGACCCGTTGATCGGGCGGAAACACAACGCCGGCAAGCCGCCTATCGAAGGTTGGGCCGACGCATCAACGCGTGAAAACTTTCGATGGCGGGAAACCGCGTCGATGGTTCTGGCGGGAGACGGGAGCTGGACTTGGCGCGATGAACGAGATATCCGATGCCGAACCGTCTGGCCGCGGCCAAGCAGGCCTGATCGTCGTCGATGTACAGCGCCCGTGAGGGATCGAACCCGAGCAGCCGTTGGCAACTCGGCCAATACTCGGACCGCATTTTCAGATACCCCACCTCAAAGGCTGTCACGATACGGTCGACGTACGTGTTCACGCCGGTTTTCGCGATTTTGATCTCCACGCCCGATCGATGGGCGTTCGTCAGAATCGTGACCCGTTTCCCCAGCGTTCGAAGATGTCGCAGAAAGTCTTGCGCGTCGGGAAGAAAATCAATCATCGCATCGAGCTCTTTCGTCAACGCGACCACGTCAACGCCGATTCGTCCCGTCCAGTAATTCAGATCCGTCCAGTCCAGCTCTCCCTCCACGGCGCGATACATCGCCATCAGACGCGTGCGCGCCTCTTCGAACGCCAGGCCGTGGAGGGCCGCGTAGCGACGCGGCAATTCCTCTTCAAAGAAGAAATTGTCGAAATGACGGTCCAGCAGCGTCCCGTCCATGTCGAGCAGGACATCGTCGACCAGATCCCAGGAAAAACCGTCAAGCGTCATCGGTCACTCGTCAATCGTGTCGAGAGCGAAATTATAACGCATGGCGAAGGTCCATGACTCCGTTTCTTGTCTTCCCTCCACGCGTGTGTTACGGTTTTTCCCGTTCTGGTCCTTTCACCGTTGACGAATGACGATTGACCTATGACGCCTGCGGTTCCGCTGGTAGCCATTATCGGCCGCCCCAACGTCGGCAAATCGACCCTGTTCAACCGTATTCTCGGCACCAGAACGGCGATCGTGGACGACGTGCCCGGTGTCACCCGGGACCGGAATTACGCCGACACCACGTATCGTGGCCGGCGCTTCCGTCTCGTGGACACCGGAGGATTGGACCCGTCGGCTTCCGAAGGCATGCTGGTCCTCATCCGCCGGCAGTCGCAGATCGCGATCGCGGAAGCGGATATCCTGATTCTGGTGATGGACGGCCGCGCGGGCCTGACCCCGCCGGACGAGGAAATCGTCCGCCTTCTGCGAGGGACGCGCAAGCCGATCTTCTTTGCGATCAACAAGCTCGACACGCCGAAGTCCGACCCGTTGATCGCCGACTTCTATCGGTTGGGGCAGGACCGACTCTATGCCCTTTCAGCCGAGCACGGGCTCGGGGTGGCCGAGCTGCTGGACGCGATCTTTCCCCTCTTGCCGGAATCCGCGGACCAGGATCATGACCGTGAGATGCCACGCGTGGCTGTCATCGGGCGACCCAATGTCGGCAAGTCCACCTTGGTGAATGCGCTGCTGGGACAGGAGCGAGTCGTCGTCAGCGAGGCACCGGGCACCACGCGCGACCCGATCGATTCAATCGTGACCTATCAAAACCGTCGCTATCTGCTCACCGATACGGCCGGTATCAGGCGGCGTGGGAGAATCGATCGGGGGATCGAAGGATACAGCGTCGCCCGGGCGTTGCGTGCGATCGGACGGTCCGATCTCGCCATCCTGCTGCTCGATGCGGTCGAGGGAGTCACGGAGCAGGACACCAAGATCGCCGGCCTGGTGTTGCGGCAAGGACGTGCCTGTGTCCTGTTGGTCAACAAGTGGGACCTCCGTGAAGGCGACGCGCGGGCGCGAGCGGAGTACGAAGCCGATCTGCGCCGGCGGTTTCCGTTCTTGTCTTGGGCGCCGGTGCTCTTCGCTTCGGCCCTGAAACCAGACTCCTTGCGCGAGATTTTCCCGTTGATCGACCACGTGGCGACAGCCTTTACCTCAAGAATCCCGACCGGACCGCTCAATAAATTCCTGCAGGAGATCGTCGAAGAAAATCCCCTGCCGGTTCGAAAGGGCGGACCCTCCCGGACAACGAAATCTGTTTATATGACGCAGGTGGCCACCAGACCCCCAGCGTTCACGTTGTTCGTGGGCCAACCGGAAAACGTCACGCCTTCGTACCTCCGATTCCTAGAGAACCGCCTCAGAGCGGAATATCAATTCTGCGGCTCACCTATCCGCATCCTGGTGAGGCGAAAATGAACAGATAGACGGCGACAGGCTTGCGCCGACTGTGACACTCCGCCTCGGGTCGTGAGCACAAACAGATACACCACCGGATTAAGAAAGATACGGTTTTTGTCCCCATCCCATGTCTCCGTAAGAGCTTAGGATGGCTCAAAAGCCGGTATTTCCCCGGCTCCTTCTGTTCGTTCTTATCGGGTCCGGAACTTGCTCGTTTGGAAGACCACGGAGCGCCGAGGGATTGCGGGTAGCCTGTGAGAATCTGCTCAATCGTCTTGCCATCCGACAGACCATCGGTGGCTCGAGTGAATGTTGGAGAAAATGTCCTATGAACATTGAATCTTCAGCTTCCCGTCGTTCCGCTTATTCGGCCGGTTCGGCCATCGGCCCCGGCGTCATTGTCTTCTCCCCGTCCATGCGGTTGTTGCACATGAATGAACAGGCGCTGGTCCTTTCGCGAACGCTCAACAGCGTGCAGGAGCAGACTCCGGAATGCGGAGGCAGCGATCGAGTGCTTCCGGAGGCGCTCAGAGACCTATGTGACGAGATTGTGGAGTCGCTGAACCGGCGCATGGAAGCAGAAGACTGGACCCAATTCGAAATCAAGCGGATCGCCGGCACCCCCGAACAGCCGATCCTATTGCGCGGGTTCGGATTACCCGATCGGCAGGAACGCCAACGATCGCGGGTCGTCATTACACTGCAGGCGATGCTGATTTCCTCATCACCGCCGCCGGGCTCTTTCTGTTCATAGCCTTGGTTCGCGTGGCTCGCGCCCCGTTCGATCCGGCGGAGCCGCCGCCCGCTTCCTCCCGGCCTTCACCGACTCTCCCATTTTCGAGCGCGGCTTTCTGCTTGACTGTCTCACAGTCCCATGTTATTCGCACAACAGTTGTTCTCGGCGGGGAGCGGGACACAATCTCTCTCGTCACCCACGTCCGGTGTCTCACACATCCGAACCATCACCCTGAATTCGACGTTGCGGGAGAGCATCATGGAGGCTCGCCACCGATATGTGTTTCTGTCCGTCGTCGCTATGGTTCCGGCGCTCTGCCTCCCTCCAATCTACGCCCAACAGCCCGCCGGTAGCCAAGCCGACCCGGCCCGCCCCGCGGCTAATCTTGCTGAGCCGGCCTCGCCGACGGAAGAGGAGATCTGGCCGTCGATCAAGTTGAGCGGCTCCGTGTGGCGAATGAAATCAGGAATTGTCTTCCTGAAGACGCCGGTCGGTCTTCTGACGCTCAGCTCGAAAACCGGTCTGCGGGATGTCAAGGGCAGCCACACCGTGACGCTCTGGATCAACGGGACAAGTGCCGTGGTCGACATCAGAAAGAAAAGCGACGCTTCGCTGGTGCACCGCTATGTCTCCGGCGACCTCCGTTACACCGCGCCGGACAAGAAAGCAGTGTCGTTGTGGACTCCCGAAGGGGAGAAAACGTTCTCGGTCGAGGCCTACGAAGCAAAGTTGAGCGGGAAGGCGGACAATCGGCCGATCACCGTCGAGGTGGATGAAGCGGGAACGATCACGGGGTTCCATGACTTGCAATATGACCTGCAGATCAGCCATCCGCCGCAGCATTCATCCGACCTGCATATGAAACTAGCCGGGACCGTCGCCAAGCTCAAATCGGGGTTCGTCTTTCTCAAGACTCCCATCGGCATCGTCACCATCAGCGCCAAAACGGGAGTCCGCAACGCGAAAGTCGGTCACGCGCTGACGCTTTGGGCGCACGATACCAGCGTGGTCATCGACCTGCAGCAGAACGGCGCCGCCACGCCGAGCACCCGCTTTCTGACGGGCCGGTTGACGTATGCCTCGCCGGATCACAAGGCCGTGACCCTGTGGGCGCCCGAAGGGGAACAAACCTTCCCAGCCGAGCGAGGGAAGGCCGTCCTCGCCACGATCAAGGAAGGCACCCCGATCACGGTCGAGATCAATGATCGGGGCATGGTGATCGACATCCGCAAGGCCGGGTAAATTGCCCATTCCTTCCGCCCCGGTCATCGCTTTCTTCCCTCACGGATCCTCTGGCCCCGGATCGGGGGTCTCTTCCTTTCCTTTTCTCTCACGCCTGCCCGTCGCCTCGCGCCCCTGGCCCGGCGCTGGCTTGACAGGCCTCTGGAACCCCCGTAGACTCCGCCCAACGTATGAAGATTCGTTCCCAGGGCCGCCATTCGGGGACCCGCCCATCGCCCGGACCTCATGAGCCTGCAGCCTTCGACCAGCTCTACCGGGATCATGTGGATCTCATCTATCGTTTTGCCCAGCGGCTCTGCGGCGAAGCCGACGCGGCCAAGGACATCGTTCAGGACACATTCCTCAACGCCTATCGTGGATTCAAGAAATTCCGAGGAGAT
>JBBIOW010000147.1:0-7361 GCA_037443165.1 Nitrospiraceae bacterium
GAAGCCTGGAAGATCGTCGCCGAGACCCAGCGCGCGGCGCAGTGCCGAGACGATGAGACCGTGCGGCGATGGATTCGGGAGCCTGGGCGTTGGCCGGCCGATCCTGGGGTGTTGCGGTGGGGAGCGAAGGTGGCTGAAGCACTCGGCGAAGAAGAGACGCTCGACGTCTTCCGTCGACGGGTGCTGGAGCTGACCGACGATCCCGAGATCCGGCTCGCGTTGGCCAAATGGGCCATCGCGCACGGGAGACTCGACGACGCGGAGCGCCATCTGGCCTCTGTTCCGTCGGAAGGGAGCTATGCCGGGTCCGCGTGTATGCTCCGCGGGGTGCTGGCGATGCAGCGGGAAGCGTACGAGGAGGCGGAGCGGGCCTTTGGACGAGCCGTGGAGCTGGGGGCGGATCCGCGCAAGGCGCGGCTCGGCCTTGTGATGGCCAGGTTGGGAGGAGGCCGGGCCGAGGCGGCCTGGGAGCGCGCGGAGTGGCTGATCACGGAATATCCCGACGATCCGGAGGTGCTGCACTGGCTACTGAGGACCGGAACGGTCCTTGGGCGCTGGAGCTTGCTGGCTGAGCGGATGATGCGGTTCGTTCAGCGCAACCCAGGCGATCTTGCGGCGCGCTATGCGTTGGCCGGGGTGTTGGTGAGTTGCGGGCGAATCGAAGAGGCGCGCAAGGAGGCCGAGACGATCCGGCTGCTTCAGCCCGACTTTGACGGGCTTGCAGATCTGCAGAAGGCGTTGCACGAGTGGAACACGTGCAGCGCCGAGACCATCACGTGACGGTGGGAAAGGAAGAGGAGAAAAGGGGTCGGGAGTCTTTTCGCTTCTGCCTGGACATGGCGCGTGGGCAGGCACCCCCCCGGAGTGGTAGTCTGATAAATGACTCCCGACCCCTTTTCTTGTCTTTTCTTGTCTCTCCGGTGAATAGTCTCATGTCAATTTCTGGAATCGAACAACAATCCGCGGCCGGAAGGGCGTTGATCATCCAACTCGCCAGACTGGGTGACCTGCTGCAAACGATGCCGGCGGTCCTGGCGCTCAAGGCTCGAGAGCCGAACATCTCGCTCGATCTTCTGGCCGCAGCACCATTAGCCCCGGTGGCCTCTCTGATTCCCGGGGTGGATGGGGTAATCCCTTGGGACGGTCAACAATGGCGCGAGTGGGCCCGGCTCGACGCAGTGGCCAGTGCAGACGCCGCCATCGGCCGGCTCGTGCCCCGGGCCTACGAGCTGGTCTACAACCTGAACAATCATCCTCGTGCTGTATTGGCGGCGCACCTTTGCGGGCGCAGGATCATCGGACCTGGCCAAGGAGGCCCGTTGAGCACGGACTTGTCGCCGTGGGCGGCCTATCTTCGGCAAGTCGCGGCCACTCGGGGTGAGAACCGCGTGCATCTGGCCGATGCCTGGTGTGGGTTGTGTGGTGTTCGTCCATCTGGACTGGTGCCGCGTTTGGCGGGGCCGAAGGCGGAGTTGCCGGCTGATCTGGCGGGATTCGGAGAAACGGGTGGCCTCCGCGTGGCCGTCGTGGTGGGGGCTGGGTCGCCGGAGCGCCGGGTCTCGCACGAGGTGTGGGTTCGATGGATTACGGGGTTTCTCCGAGAGTGCTCGGAGGGGGCCATCGTGCTGGTGGGCTCGGCTGCGGAGCATGAGGGGGGGCTAGCCATCGAAGCCGCGCTCTCTCCCCTCGCAAGATCTCGCGTGTGGAATGCCACGGGCCGCACGTCCTTGCCCCAGCTCGCGGCGTTGCTCGCGTCGTGCCACTGGGTCATTGGAGGGGATACCGGTCCACTGCATCTGGGGGCGGCGGTTGGCGCTCGAGCGATGGGGTGGTATGTCGCCAGGGCGCGTGTCCATGAAACCGGCCCCTACGGCGAGGGCCATTGGGTCTGGCAGGCCGACGGATTGCGTGTTCCGGATCCAACGTCCCGCGAGCCGTGGCCGGTGGAAGACAGTATCGAGCTTCTGCTGAAGGGAGCCTGCGCCCACGTTCCAGCGGGGTGGTCGCTGTGGCGCAGTCACGTCGATCGGTGGGGCGCGTACTTCACCGAGGCCGGTGCTTCGCCGGATCCGGATTCCAGCCGGGAGGTCGTGTGGAGGCAGCTCGGATGAATCCGTTCTCGATGAATTGTGCGCACCTGACCGGCCGTCAGGCTGCGCTGGCGGCTCGGCTCCGAGAAAGCGGTGGAGGAGTGCTCGACATCCGGCCAGCGAAGAACGGCCTGCCGACCGCGCGCGCCAATGGCAAATGGATTCATAGCGCTTACGATCCCGTGAGCGAAGCCGCGGTCTGGGCGAAGGCGCAGGCCGGCGTGGTGCAATCGGGAGAAATTACCGTGGTGCTCGGTGTGGGACTCTTGTATCACGTCGAGGCGCTTCGCGCGCGTCTCCCCGAACAGGGGCGAATCGCGGTCGTGGTGCCGAGCCTGGCCGAACTCCATGATGCCTTCCAGGTACGTCCACTGGGCGACTGGGTCGGCGAGGTAGACTGGCTGCACGGCGTGCCCGACGAGATCGCCGAGCGATTGTCGGCGCGGCGTGCGCCGCTTCGCCTGCTCGCCTATGGGCCGGCTGCCGGACTGCACGAGGACTTCCACGGCGAGGTCGAACGGCGGTTACGGGAGCGATTGGCTGCCCGGGCCGGAGGTCGTCTGCATGTGGCCGTAGTTGGTCCGATCTACGGCGGATCGCTCCCGATCGCCCGCTACGCGGCGTCGGCGTTGGAAGCGTTGGGCCATCAGGTCACGCGGATCGATCACAGTGCGCACGATGGCGCCTATCGGATGCTCGATGGCTTGAAAGACGTGCGACACCGAGCGCTCGTGCAGAGCAAATTCGCCGAGGTGCTGGGTCTGTACACGGTGAGCCGCCTGTCGGAGGATCCCCCCGATCTGGTCCTCGCACTCGCGCAGGCGCCGCTGGCCTTGCCGATTGTCGAGCATCTCGCGAGAAAGCGGTTCGTGACCGCGATGTGGTTCGTCGAAAACTATCGCCATTTCACCTATTGGCGCCAGCTCGCCAGAGGGTACCAGTACTGGTTCGTCATTCAACGGAATGGGTGTCTGGAGGCGCTCAGACAGGCCGGCGCCCAACACGTCGCCTATCTCCCGATGGCGGCCGATCCTGCGGTGCATCGGCCGGTGGTGTTGCCGCCCGAAGAAAAACCGGAATTCGAGGCGGATGTCTCCTTCGTCGGGGCCGGCTACGCGAATCGACGGCAGATCCTCCCTCGGCTGATCGCGCAGGGCTGGACCTTCAAACTGTGGGGCAACGAGTGGGACGGGGCGGAGGAGCTCCAGCCCGTCCTCCAGCGGGGTGGCAGGCGCATCGACACGGAAACCTGCGTCAAGGTGTTCAACGGAACCCGCATCAACCTCAATCTCCATTCGCACACGGGCGAAGGGCTCGACCCGCAGGCCGATTTCGTCAATCCTCGGACCTTCGAACTGGCCGCCTGCGGCGCGTTCCAGTTGACGGACCACCGCGCGTTGCTACCGGAGTTGTTCACGACCGAGGAGGTCGCGACCTTTCGGGACGTCGAGGAGCTGCCGGAACTGATCAGAACGTGGCTCGCCGAACCTGCGGCGCGGGCCGCCACGGCCCAGCAAGCGAGACGGCGCGTGCTGGCGGAGCACACGTATCGCCATCGCATGGCGAGCCTCTTGACCGAGATCGGTGTCAGTCAACCTGACCGGATCGGCTCGATTCTTCGTGGAGAACGACAGGCCGGCTACCTGGTGGCGCAGGGGACGGCCGGGCCAGAATTCGCGCCCTTGATCGAGGACTTTCCTCGTGATCAGCGGGTGGAGTTGAAAGAGGTGGCTGCTCGGATTCGGCGCAAAGGGCCAGGGGCCACCCTGTCTCGCGAGGAACTTCTCGTGCTGATGCTGGACGAGTACCGGGCGGAAACGAGGGATCTCTTGTGACGACGGGAAAGATCGCGAAGGCAGAGCTCGACGCGCCGCGCCGTCAAGGTTCGCGCGAGAGCGGCTCAATGTCCAGGCAGGTGCTGATCGTCAACATCACCCGCATGGGGGATCTCGTGCAAACCGGACCGTTGATCGCTCGACTGCACCGAGAGTGGCCCGGTGCCGCGATCGATCTGGTGGTTGATCGGCGCTTCGCGCCGATGGCGGCCATGCTCCCGGGCATCCGGCATCTCGAAGCCTTCGACTTCGACGGGTTGGTGGAGACATCCCGGGTCATGGCGGCCGACGTCACGGCGTTGTACCGGCAAGTGGCGGACTGGGTGCGGCCGCTTGCGGCCCGCCGGTATGACCGCATCATTAACCTGACCTTCAACCGGCGGAGCGGATTGCTGGCGGCGTGCGTGGGCGCGCCGGACATCCGCGGCGTGGCCGCCGCTCCGGATGGGACGACCGTTGTGCGCAATCCGTGGATGCAGTATTTCACCGACCTTCATCACTACCGCCGATACAATCGGTTCAATTTGGTCGATCTCTACGCGCTCGGCGGAAGCGGTCTAGGGCCGTTCGTTCCTTTGTCGTTGCGGGTCGATGCAGCGGCGGCGGATTGGGCGCGGGCGCAGCTCCGCGACGAGGCGAGAGGCCGGCCGGGCGGCGGATCGCCGCCGGACCGAGGAGCAGGCGTCGATCGTTGCCCGTCTGCCATCCAACCCAAGTGGTGGATCGCCGTTCAAGTCGGGGCCAGCGATGGGATGAAAGCCTGGCGACCGGACTCCTTCGGCCTGACCATGGCGCGACTGAGCCGCCGTGCACCGGTCGGATTCGTGATGATCGGCGGGTCGGTCGAAGGAGAGGCTGTCCGCCACGCGTTAGCCACGTATGCGGCGGCGGGGGGGACCGGGCCGGTGCGTGATCTTTCGGGACGGACAACGGTCGAGCAACTCGTCGCCGCGCTCGCGGAGTGCCGGCTGCTCTTGACCAACGATACCGGGCCCATGCATGTGGCGGTGGCCGTCGGCACGCCGGTCGTCGACGTCTCCGTCGGCCATGTCGACTTCCGCGAAACAGGACCGTACGGACCGGGTCATTGGGTCATTCAGCCGGACCTCGCCTGCGCGCCCTGCGGGTTCGACCAGGTGTGCGCGCACCAGACCTGCAAAGAGCTGGTCGCCTGCGACGACGTCGCGACACTCTGCCTCCACGCACTGGGAGAGAGCCCCTTTCCTTCACGGATGCGCGGGGTGCGCGTCTACGCCTCCACCGTCGATGTCGATGGGTTGGCGGACTATGACCTGCGCGCGGGGGATGAAGAGGTCCTCACCCGCTGGTACGGCGCCTTTTGGCGACGGTATTGGTTCGAAACGCTGACGGGCGAGCCGTGCCGACTTCCTCCCGTCATTGGTCCAGCTCCAGACGCAGACGAGGTGCTGGCCCTGTACCGCGAGGTCCATCCCTTGGTCGAAGTGTTGGCCGGTCGGGCGGAGGCGCTCGTGGATCTGTGTCGGCGATCTCCGCTCCCGCTGGGGGCAGTTCAGGACATGCAACGCGCCTTGCGCAAGGATCTCCAACGAGTGCTAGCCCTGACGGTGGCCTCACCCGCGTTCGGTCCGCCCACGGTGGCGCTGCTGCGCGCGACCTATAACGCGGAAGAGCAGGACCTCGTGTCCTTGGCCTGCGCCCAGGCGCAGGCCTACGCCCTCTGGCGGACTCGCTTGACCGACGTAGCCAGGCAGGTTGTACAGCAGCCGGGTGCGAGCCCACCGCCCCCGGCCGACGCCGAGCGGCGCGGATCCTGGAGACCAACGCCGCTTGTCTCTCGAGTGGGATGAACACGAAAGGAGGTGCCGCGATGCACGTCAGATTGGACGACGAGCAATGGGAGGTCGACGGCGAGATGTCGTTGGGGGAAATCCTCGCTCACGTGAACGACCGTGCGCAGGCCAGCGGCCGCATCGTGACAGAGCTGGCGATCGATGGTCGGCGGCTGACTGATCGCGAGCTCGTGCCCTCGTTGCTCGCGCGGGCGGCGAAGGATGTCGCGACGGTTCACGCGACCTCCATCACGATGCAGGCACTGGCGGCGGCCGCCAACTCGTCCATGAGGCAGTTTGCCGAGCTGTTGAAGCGCGAAGGCGCGACATTGGCCAGGAACCTGAGGGCGGGGCGCGGCGATCTCGCTCCGTTGGATCTCTGGCTCGGCAAGCTCGCGGACTATGTCGAATTGGCCGAGACCCTTCACCAGCGGTGTCCGGACACCACCGGCAGCGCGTCGATGGCGGCTCCGCTGGCGAGCGTGATCGATGCCCGCGAGACCCAGGATACCGTGCGTCTGGCCGACGTGTTGGAGTTCGAACTCTTGCCGTGTTTGGCGGCTCATGACCGATCGCACCCCTCCTTGGCGGTTCATGATCGTTGTCTCACCGAGGGAAAGCCCTCAAGTCTCCGAGACAATCAGCCGATAAGTCCGTCAGCAAGCCCGGGTGGACACGGACGGGTCGAGAGCCCGCCTCCTTCGCCGACCGGGCCAGCGTGAGACCTTCGGCACGGACGCCGAGGGATTGTGGCAGAGGTCGTTGTCAGTAGGGAGGTAGGCATCATGGCTCTGACCATCAACAACAATATCGCGTCGATCTCGGCGCAACGTAACCTCAGCGTGAGTTCGGCGTCGTTACAGCGCTCGGTCGAGCGACTCTCTTCGGGGCTCCGGATCACCCGAGCGGCCGACGATGCGGCGGGGCTCGGCGTCTCGGAGACGTTGCGTGCTCACATCCGAAGCATCAATCAGGTCATCCGCAACGCGAACGATGCGATCAGCCTGACCCAGATCGCGGACGGCGCCGCCGCGACGATCGGCAATTTGCTGACTCGGATGCGCGAACTTGCGGCACAGGCATCCACCGGCACGCTCGGAGGGACGGAGCGATCGTACCTGGATCAAGAGTTCGTGGCGCTCCGGTCCGAAATCGATCGGATTGCGAGCGTGACGGAGTTCAACGGCAATTTCCTGTTGAGCGGCGCTTCGAACAGCTTCACCCTGCAGGTGGGCTTTAAGAGCGGCGCCGGCAACACCTTGTCGATTGCGCTCCGCGATCTGGACTTGGCATCCCTCAATCTCAGCTCGGTCAATATTTCAACGGCGGCCAACGCGCAGAGCGCCTTGAGCAACCTCGACAGTGCGATCAGCGCGGTCGCAACCGCCAGATCCGATTACGGCGCGTATCAGAACCGCTTCGAAGCCACGATCGCCAGCCTCGAGGTGGCGAGCGAGAACCTGACCGCCGCGGAATCCCGGATTCGGGACGCGGACGTCGCGTACGAAACGGCCGTGTTCACGCGCAATCAGATCCTGGTGCAGTCGGGCATTGTCGTGCTGGCGCAGGCGAATACGTTGCCGCAACAGGCGCTCGCCCTGCTGCGGGGCTAACCGCGCCCGTCC
>JBBIOW010000148.1:0-1458 GCA_037443165.1 Nitrospiraceae bacterium
GACTGGGGCTATTCGTGCCGCGTTCGCGATCTCATTAAGTTCATCGCAACCCGAGCCTGAACACCCGATCGCCGGGACAGGAGCCTTGCCTGAGCCCATCTCTTCCTCCCTCCGGCCCCCTGCTGCACCGGACCGAAATCCGGGGCCGGCGGCGTGAAGCGTGAAGAAGGAGCGGTGATGTGAACCTGCACAAACGGACCATCGAAGACCTTCATCTGTACAACAAGCGCGTCATCGTCCGGGCCGACTTCAACGTCCCTCTTGACGATTCGTTGCAGGTGGCCGACGATACCAGAATCCGATCCACGCTGCCGACCATCAACCGCGCGATCGACGAAGGCGCCAAGGTCATCCTCTGCTCGCACCTCGGCCGTCCCAAAGGAAGGTTCGATCCGAAGCTCAGCCTGGCCCCGGTAGCCAAGCGGCTCCAGCGCTGGTTGGGCAAGGACGTGGTGTTCGCCCCGGACTGCGTCGGCCCCTCAGTAGAAAAGCTGGTCGCGCGCATGAAACCAGGCGACGTGCTGCTCTTAGAAAACCTGCGCTTTCACCCCGGGGAGGAAAAAAACGACGACGACTTCTCCAGGGCGCTGGCTTCGCTCGGCGACGTGTACATCAACGACGCTTTCGGCGCCGCACACCGCGCCCATGCCTCCATCGTCGGCATTCCCAAGTTCATCAAGGAATCAGCGGCCGGATATCTGCTGAAGAAAGAGATCGAATACCTGGAAGGGGCGGTCGAAAACCCGATCCGCCCGTTCGTGGCGATTCTGGGCGGGGCGAAGGTATCCGGCAAGATCGGAGTCATCGAGAACCTCGGCAAGAAAGTCGACAAAGTCATCATCGGCGGTGGTATGGCCTTCACCTTCATCAAGGCGATGGGGTTAGAGATCGGCAACTCGCTCGTCGAGAATGACATGCTCGATTTTGCCAGGGGCGTCCAGGAGCACGCCTTTTCGCGCGGGGTGAAGTTTTATCTGCCGGTGGACTGCGTCGTGGCGGCAAGCCGGGAGCCCGGGGCGGAGACCAAGATCGTGCCCGTGCAGGAGATTCCGAAAGACTGGTACGCTCTGGACATCGGTCCCGCGTCGGTCAAACTGTTCACCGAAGCGGTGCAGAACGCGAAGACGATCCTGTGGAACGGCCCGATGGGGGTGTTCGAAATCGACGCGTTCGCCCGCGGGACGATGGCCATGGCCCACGCGGTCGCCAACGCGTACGCCTTGACCATCGTGGGCGGCGGCGATACGGCCCTGGCCGTGCACCGGGCCGGCGAGTCGGAAAGCATGTCGTTCATTTCCACCGGCGGCGGCGCGGCCCTGGAACTTCTGGAAGGCAAGCCGCTTCCCGGCCTGGTCGCATTGCCCGACCGGAATCCCTGAATTCTCGCGCCCGTCGCATAACGATCCGCTGAGGTCACTGCCGTGCGCCGACTGGTCATCGTGGGCAACTGGAAGATGC
>JBBIOW010000148.1:1468-6582 GCA_037443165.1 Nitrospiraceae bacterium
ACAAGACGGCCTCAGAGGCGGCGGACCACGTCAGGCGTCTCTTGAGACTGGTCCCGGAGACGATTAAGATCGAAGCCGTCCTTGCGCCGCCGTTCACGGCGTTGCAGGCGGTGCGTGATGCGCTGGCCGGCGATTCTCGCTTCGTCCTCGCCGCGCAGAACCTGTTCTGGGAAGACCAGGGCGCATTCACCGGAGAGATTTCCGGACCGATGTTGAAGGACCTCGGCTGCCGATACGTGATCGTCGGCCATTCGGAACGGCGGCAGATTTTCGGAGAGCGGGACGAACTCATCAACAGAAAGGTGCGCGCCGCGGTGAAGCATGGCGTATGGCCAATTCTCTGCGTCGGAGAATCGGCCACCGAGCGTGACGCCGATCGCACCGATGCCGTGGTGACCGGACAGCTTTTGAAGGGACTCGCCGGCCTGCGCAAGGAAGAAGTTGCGGCGGTGGCCGTCGCCTACGAACCGGTGTGGGCCATCGGCACCGGACGGGCCGCTTCGCCGGAACAGGCGGCGGCCGTGCACCGGACGATCCGGAAGACATTGGCTGAACAGTGGGGGCGTGACGCGGAGACCGCGATCCGCATCCTGTACGGAGGAAGCGTGGCGCCTCAGAACGCGGCATCGTTACTGGCCAACGACCAGATCGACGGCGCATTGGTCGGAGGGGCTTGTCTCGATCCGAACGCCTTTGCTAGAATTCTTGCCGCTGCGCAAGCCCGCGCGGCGTGCCCACGATGAGGCCGTGATGTACACGTTGATCGTGATCGTTCATGTGCTGGTCTGTTTCCTCATGATCGGCGCCATTCTGCTCCAGTCCGGCAAAGGTGCGGAGATCGGCGCCGCGTTCGGCGGCTCCAGCCAGACCATCTTCGGCAGCCGGGGGCCAGCGAATTTTCTGAGCAAGTTCACCGTCGTCGCCGCGTTCGTGTTCATGATCACGTCGCTGAGCCTCGCCATCTTGGCCAAAGAGCGTACGTTCTCTTCCACCGTCATCGACTTGAACAAGAAAGCCGCGCCCGCCGCTCCAGCGGATAGCTCCAAAGACTCCCCACCGAGTCATCCGGCGGAAGAAAGCAAGCCGGCGAATCCGTAGCAGAAGCTGTCAGCCATCGGTTTGTCAGCCGTCGGTTTCGTGAACGTGCCCCTCGCGGCTGCGCCGCTCGGCGCAGCTCTTCATTCCCGAAGACATCGGACGACTGATGTCTGTTGAGTTTCAGTCGGATCATCAGGGCAGGCTGAACACGGATCACTGAGAGCTGACCGCTGAGGGGCTGCCAGCCGACAGCTTAAATTCTCGTCAGCCACGCCTGGTGGGAGGGATCCTCGCCGTTGACGACATCAAAGAACGCCTTCTGGAGAGCCATGGTAATCGGACCGGGCTTGCCGGTTCCGATCCGCCGGTTGTCGATTTCGCGTACCGGGGTGAGTTCCGCCGCGGTACCGGTCACGAACACTTCGTCGGCGACATACATTTCATCTCGGGTGAACCGTTCCTCCGCCACCGGAATCCCGCGCTCACGCGCGAGTTGAATGACGGAATTCCGCGTGATGCCTTCGAGAATCGAGGTCAACGGCGTCGTCTTGATCGCGCCGCGCCTGACGATGAAGACATTCTCGCCCGTGCCTTCCGCGACATATCCCTCGGGGTCCAGCATGATGGCTTCATCATACCCGTCCGCCTTCACTTCGCGCTTGGCGAGGATCGAGTTGACGTAGTAACCGGAGATCTTCCCGCGGGTCATGGAGACATTCACATGGTGCCGTGTGAAGGACGACACGCGCGCGCGAATGCCGTTCGCCAACGCCTCTTCTCCCAAGTAGGCGCCCCACCGCCATGCCGCGATCGCCATGCGGATCGGGTTCTCTCCCGGATAGAGCCCCATCGCGCCGTACCCGATGTAGACCAGCGGGCGGATGTAGCAGGCATCCAGTCTGTTCACCCGCACAGTCTCGACGATCGCCTCGGTCACCTGCTTCTTGTCGTACGGCATCCGGATCAGGGCGATGTGCGCGGACTCGAAGAGCCGGTCCACATGCTCCGGCAAGCGAAAGATGGCCGAGCCGTTCTTCCCCCGATAGCAACGAATGCCTTCGAAGGCCGCCAAGCCGTAGTGGAGGGAATGGGTCAAGACATGGACGTTCGCATCCGCCCAATTCACGAATGTGCCGTCCATCCAGATTTTTTCGCTGGGTTGCATCGCGGAGGTCCCTGAGAGATGTGTTTTCCGCGTTCGTGTATGGGTCCAACGGTATAGCAGCACCCGCAGTTTTGTCAATGAACTCCCCCCAAGGATCCTCTCACCCGGCCAGCCCTGTGGGGCCTCCCGGGGATACATCGCTCGAAGGGTCTTTGCCTTGACAGTTTTCGCGGCCCTGTGATAGACATTCAGGTCCTGTTCGGAGGCAACCCATATGTATGCAATCGTGGAGACCGGCGGCAAACAATATCGGGTCGAGCCGGGGACCCTGCTGCAGGTGGAAGCGCTGCCCGGCGAAGTCGGCGGCACGGTCGAATTGGACCAGGTTCGGCTGGTCCACGGCGACAACGGCTTCCTGGTCGGCCAACCTGTCGTCCAGGGCGCGCGTGTGCTGGCGGAGATCGTCAAGCACGGGCGAGCCCGCTCGATCATGGTTTTCAAGAAGAAGCGCCGGAAGAACTACCGGCGGACGAAAGGCCACCGGCAGGGTTACACGCAGATTCGGATCACCGGCATCCACACTCGGTAAGAAGCGAGGGATCCAACCATGGCAACGAACAAAGGCGGCGGCTCCTCCCGTAACGGGCGCGACAGCAACCCCCAATACCTCGGCGTCAAGGCGTTCGGCGGCGAAACGGTGAAGGCGGGAAGCATTCTCGTCCGGCAGCGCGGGACGAAATTCTTCCCCGGCTTCAATGTCGGCCTGGGGCGGGACCATACGCTGTTCGCGAAGATCGCCGGGGTGGTCAAGTTCGAAGGCGGACGGGACAGGCAAAAAGTGAGCGTGTATCCGCCCACCTCGACCGAATAGCGCGCCGCCTTCCTTCTCCTCCTTCTGATCCTTTATCCTGTACCAACGCACAGCCAGATCAGTTTGCCAGTTCATGCTTGACCCGGCAGGTTTCACCCGCACGACTGCCGCGGTCGAGCGCGGGTTCCGGTGACGGCCATGTTTGTCGACGAAGTCCGCATTTTCGTGAAGGCCGGGCGCGGCGGGGACGGCGTCTGCAGTTTTCGCCGCGAGAAGTACGTCCCGCACGGAGGGCCAGACGGCGGCGACGGCGGCGACGGCGGCCATGTGATTCTGGTCGCATCGCATCGCCTCAGCACCCTCTTGGACCTCCGATACCAACGGCATTACGAGGCCGAGGCCGGCAGACCCGGAGAAGGGTCCAACCGCCATGGTCGCACGGGTGACGACGTCATCGTCCCGGTTCCGGTCGGCACGATGGTTTTCGACGACGAGACCGGCGAGAGGCTAGCCGACCTGGCCGCGGACGGCAATTCCTTCGTCGCCGCCCGCGGCGGGCGCGGCGGGCGCGGCAATTCCCATTTCGCGACGCCCACGAATCGCGTGCCGACACGTTTCGAGCACGGGACGCCCGGCGAGGAGCGATGGTTGCGCCTCGAACTCAAACTGTTGGCGGATGTCGGCCTGGTCGGCTTGCCCAACGCCGGCAAGTCCACTTTGATCGCCGCCATTTCCGCCGCGCATCCCAAGATCGCCGATTATCCGTTCACGACGCTGACTCCCAACCTCGGCGTGGTCCGCCTGGGCGAAGACCGCAGTTTCGTCGTCGCGGACATTCCCGGCCTGATCGAAGGCGCGCACGAGGGCAAAGGGCTGGGCTTCCAATTCCTCCGACACATCGAGCGGACGTCGTTCTTGCTGCACCTGGTGGACGTGTCGGAGTCCGCACCGGACGATCCCATCGCCGCCTTCGAGGTCACGCGGAAGGAACTGGCGGCCTATGACGCGACGCTCAAAGCTAAACCCTTCGCGGTCGTCGGGACCAAGGTGGACATCCGCGAGTCCGGCGTGCGCCTGGAGCGTCTGCGAACCTATTGCAAGCGGCACCGCTTCAAATTCTTTCCGATCTCGGCCGTGACCCGGGAAGGCCTCGACGACCTCGTGCGCTTCGTCGGCCGGAAAGTGGACGCGTTGAGGAAGGAACCGTGCGCGACGAACTCCTGAAGCAAGCCAAACGGATCGTCATCAAGATCGGAAGCAGCCTGGTTGCCTCGCGCGATTCCGGACTGCGTCCGGAACAGATCGACCGGTTGGCGGACGAGATCGCCTCGCTCAGGACGGATGGGCGGGAGGTTTTGATCGTCTCGTCCGGCGCGATCGTGTCGGGCATCAAGAAACTCGGCCTCAAAACCTATCCGAAGAATCTACCGGTCAAACAGGCCGCCGCGGCCGTCGGTCAGAGTCGGTTGATGTGGGCCTACGAGAAAGCCTTCGAGCGCGTGGGGCTCAAGGTCGCCCAGATCCTGCTCACGCATCAGGACTTGGCCGACCGGCGGCGCTTTCTCAACGCCCGCCACACGCTGACCACGCTGATCAAATTCGGCGTGGTGCCCATCATCAACGAGAACGACACCGTCGCGGTGGACGAGATCCGGTTCGGCGACAACGACACCTTGGCCGGCGAAGTCGCGCACCTGGTGGATGCCGACCTGTTGGTGATCCTCTCCGACGTCGATGGGCTCTACACGGACGACCCACGGTGCAATCCCTCGGCGGCGTTGATTCCGCTCATCCCGGATATCACCGAAGACATCGAGCGCCGCGCCGGACTCTCCTCGACCTTCGAGGGCACGGGCGGTATGGCGACGAAGGTGCGGGCCGCCAAGAAGGTGGCCGAGTACGGCGTGGCCACGTTGATCCTCAACGGGGAAAAGGCCGGGCTCTTGCCGGCCGTGTTCGCCGGACGGCCGGGCGGCAGCCTGTTTTTGGCTCGCAGCCGCCGCTTGACCAGCCGCAAACAATGGATCGCCTTCACCCTGCGCGCCCGGGGACAGCTCAAGCTCGACGACGGCGCAGTGGAGGCGCTCACGAAACGGGGCAAGAGTCTGCTGGCCTCGGGCATCATCGACGTGGTCGGCCGGTTCGAAGCCGGAGACCCGG
>JBBIOW010000148.1:6592-7340 GCA_037443165.1 Nitrospiraceae bacterium
ACGAACCGGGCCGGCAAAGAGTTCGCGAAGGGGTTGGTGAACTTCTCATCCGAGACCCTGGCCCGCATTAAAGGCCTGAAGACTCCGGAGATCCAACAACTCCTCGGCCTGCAGGAGTACGAAGAGGTCATTCACCGGGACAATCTGGTGATCCTCTAGGAGCAATGAGGAATGTGGAATGTTGAATTAGGAATGCAGACGGCCGATGCCGGGCCATTCCTCATTCCACATGTCTCATTCCACATTCACCTATAAAGCATGCGTCTCGGCTTATTCGGCGGCACGTTCAATCCGATCCACATCTGCCATCTCACGATCGCCTCGCAGACGCGCGACCGGATGGGGCTCGACCGGGTTCTCTTCATCCCCACCGGCGATCCGCCGCATAAGCCGCCGGGCGTGCTCGCGCGGGCGGAGCACCGCTACGAAATGGTCCGGCTCGCCATCGCCGGCCAACCGACCTTCGCCCTCACCGATATTGAGATGCGCCGTCCGACGAAATCCTATTCGATCGACACGGTGCGGGGGCTGCAGCGCGATTACGGCCCGTCGACCGCGCTCTTCTTCATCATCGGCCTCGACGCGTTTCTTGACTTTGACAGTTGGCGGGAGGCGTCGACCTTGCTGCGACTCTGCCATTTCGTCGTCGTCTCGCGGCCCGGCGCGTTATTCCGCTCGATCGAGAAGGTTTCGCTGCTGCCGCCGATCGAACCCGCGCAGCTTATCGAGCTGGACGCCGATCGGAAAG
>JBBIOW010000149.1:0-7302 GCA_037443165.1 Nitrospiraceae bacterium
GTCTCCCAACTGGCACCCCGCGCGACGATAGTTGCGGCGGCCGCAAGGGCGAGCAGGAGTGGGTCGATGGGCGGCTCGATGGAGCCATAGGGCGTCGTACTGGTCCGATCCCCGTACGGTGTGGTGGGCGAGACTTGACCCTTCGTCATCCCGTAGACCTGGTTGTTCATGATGATGCAGGTCAGGTCTAGATTGCGCCGGGCCGCATGGAGGAAGTGATTGCCGCCGATGCCATAGGCGTCTCCATCGCCCATGGTCACGAGGACGGTGAGTTCCGGTCTGGCCAGCTTGATCCCGGTGGCCAACGGCACCGCGCGTCCATGGATACCATGAAATCCATAACCGTGGATGTACCCCGGCATGCGGCTCGAACACCCGATTCCCGACACGACCACAAGCGCTTCGGGCGGAATCCCCAGCGTCGCCAGGGCTTGACACAGGGCAGCGAGAACGCCGTAGTCGCCGCAACCGGGACACCAAACGGGCCTGAGATCCGATTGATACGCTTTGGCATCGGGCCGAGCCATGGTCACCCCCAAAACGCTCTTTGGCTCTCTCTGGTCTGATCAGCCGAACCAGAGAGACTGTGTTCGATCTCCGCCAGCACGTCCGAAGTACGAAACGGGAGGCCGCCGGCGCGAGCGATGGGGACCACGCGGGGAGGGAGGTCATACCAGGCGCGCAGGTAACGATAGAACTGGCCGAGCGAAGACAGCTCGACCACGTACAGGGTGTGCAGGGACTTGAGTAGTGGGCTCAGGAAATCCGGCTGCGGCGGAAACAGCAAGTGCGGGATCAGTCCTTTCATCGTCAAGCCCCGTGTCTGTGCGACTTGGACCGTCTCGCGGATCACACCGCCGCTCGATCCCCAGCCGATCAAGCCCACGGGGGCGTCGGGATCGCCGCAGCACTCGATCCAGCCGGTCTCGGTTGCCAGGGGAACGAGCTTCTTCGCGCGGCGCTCGGCTTGGGCTCGATGCATGTGGGGCGAGGTGTCGGGATGGCTGCACTCGTCGTGTTCGAGCCCGTCGGCCGTATACTCCGTTCCAGACGTGCCCGGCAACGGAAAGGGAGCAACCGGTTCCGCAGCCGACGTCCCGAAGCGCTGGTACGGGCCGGCTTCGGCCGCGTGAGCCGGACGTCGGCTCTCGACTTCGAGCGAGTCGAGCGGGATCGGATCCACGATAGCGGTTTGGCCTCCCAACAGTTGATCGCTGAGCAGAATGACCGGGACCTGATATCGTTCAGCCAGGTTGAAGGCCTTCACGGTCAATTCGATACAGCTCCGTATCGAAGACGGAGCGAGCACGATCCGGGGGTTATCGCCGTGGCTGTTCGCCAAGGCGGCCCAGAGATCGCTCTGCTCGGTGCGGGTCGGGATTCCCGTGCTGGGACCGCCTCGCTGCACGTCGACGACCACCACCGGAATCTCCGCCATCACGGCCAGGCCCAGCCCTTCAGCCATGAGCGAGAAGCCGGGACCCGAAGTGCCGGTCATGGCTTTCTTCCCTGCGAAGGAGGCGCCGATCGCCATCGCCACCGCCGCCAACTCGTCCTCAGCCTGGACGACGATTCCCCCTCGGCGAGGGAGCTGTTCGCTCAACTCCTCCATGATGTCCGTCGCCGGGGTGATCGGGTATCCGGCGTAGAACTCACACCCCGCATGCAAGCTGCCGATCACGATCCCTTGATTGCCTGTCATGACCCAACGTTGAGGCGCCTCCCTCTGCAAGGCGAGCGGGAATGGCGGCTGCGCCCAGGTTTCTTCCGCCCAGCGCCAGCCTGCCTGGAGCAATCCCGTCTGCGTCGCCAGCGTCTCGTCTTCCGGTTCGCCTCCCCTGAAGCCGAACCGTTCCGTCATGGCCGCGAGCGCAGCGGACTTGTCGAGACCCAAGAGAAAGGCGACCATGCCGAGGGCGAGGGCGTTGAGCTGACTTTTCCGTGCGCCTGCCCGTGCCGCCAGTTCTTTCCATTTCATCGGCAGACAACGGGATGCGCGAGCGGACAGGTCGACCGGCGGGTTTCCGTGCGTCTCTTCCCACAGGATCCAGGCTCCCGCACGGAGGCTCAGTTCCTCCTGAAACCGCTCCACGTTGCGCCAATCAAAGGCGACCAGGAGATCAATGTCGTCCGCCTGTTTCTGGAATGGGATCGAGCCGAGCCGGATGAAGCACGCGCTCTCTCCGCCGCGGATTTGGGGGCCGAAGCTTTTGGTTAAGACGCCGTACAGTCCGCAGGCGGCTGCGGTCGAGAGCAGGAGATCGCCGGCCGTCATGACGCCGGTACCGCCGCTCCCTGCGAACGCCACGGCGATCTCAGTGTGTTTGCCATTCACGACCATCGTTCCAACTCGCCGGCAAGTCCGCCCTGGCGAACAACCCGAAGGGTCGGCGCGGCGACCTCTGTCCATTAGGAATGCACGGCAGATGCCCGTTTGACCGCTCATCGCTTGGTGTCTGTAAACGACGAAAGCGGGAAAAGTTCGGTAGCACGGGGCAAGCGTCTGCGCCTGCCGCAGCGGCCGAATGGGGAGATTCGGGGCAGCGAAGGCCAGGCCAGTGTTGCGAAACGCCTCAGCCTGCGCCGGGCGCTCACCGTTCGGGCTGTGGCGCAAGGAGTTCGATGACCGCGTCGATCGGGACACCGAAGCCGATCGCGCCGAACCGCGTCATGATGGCCGAGTGGACGGCGATGACTTCCCCATGACTGTTGAAGACCGGACTGCCGCTGCCCCCCGAGGTGGTCTGCGCGTCGTAGATGATGCGGTTCGGGACGACGTCGCTGATATGACCCTGGGTGGCGAGGGGGCGGATGCCGGTCTGGTTGGCGACATCCTGCACCAACTTCTGAAGGCTTCGGTCGGCACCCTTGAGCAGCGCCGTGGCCATCTTGTCCTCGATCCTGGCAAGGACGCCTTCGATTCCAGCCGGGTAGCCCAGTACGACTACCGCTTCGCCGGGAATCCCTTGTGGGGGAGGCCGTCTGAGCGGGATCGGGGTGATTCCCGCTGGAACTGGCGACAGCCGCCCGAGCGCCACATCGCCTCGGTCGGAGAAGCGGACGAGAGCAACCTCGTAGGGTTCTGGCCGGCCCGGGAAATAGGCGCGCAGCGTCACCAACCGGGGTTCAAGGCCGGCTTTGACCATATCGGCGGTTCCACGCGGGTCCATGGACCACGGTTCAGTGATGTGCCGGTTCGTCACCATCAGCCCCTCGGCACCCACTAAGAATCCCGTACCGGTGTACTCGAGCAGGACGGATGGAGGCTCCGGAGACCCCTTCGGAGTGAATCCATAGGCGAGGTAGAGAAAGCATACTGACGGCCCGTAGCGCTTGATTAGCACTTCCGCGGTCGTTCGTTCCGCTTCAAGGGTCTTGAGCCGTTGGGCCATGGCTTGGATCTCTTGCTGGGGGGCGCCTTTTTGCCGTTGCTCCTCCAGCAGCGCCAGGACGCGGTTCGTCTCGGCTTCGTGGGCGGCCAGCGTCTCGGCAAGGCGTTGCCGCTCTTGGTTCATTCGTCGGATCAGTTCGGCTTCGGAGAGCCGGGTGGCTTCGAGCTCCTTAAGCAGCGCAGCGAGGTGTTCTTGGTGGGCGCGTTGAGTCAGGTAGTTGTAATAGGCGAGACCCCCGACCAAGCCGATCAGGAGGATCAGCAGGCCCAGTACGGCTGCTTGGGTCAACAGGGAGGCATTCCGGCGGAATTCGTAAGCCAATTGGCCGATGAATGTCCGTATCGTCGGAAGTCTTCCCGTCCGGCCGTCCATTGCCATATCCCTGGCGTCCTGCATCATTTCCCGGATTTTCTTACAACGCGCGTATTCGGCGGGCCTGATGCGAAAGCGCAAGCGCGGGCCCTTCGGGCCCAATTGAATCAGGTCTCCGTCCTGGAGCACGACTTCATCCACCGGGACCTGATTGACCAACGTTCGGGCTTCGGGTTCGTAATTGCGCAGCCGAATCTCGCAATCCGACTGAAAGACCTCAGCTTGCAGGGGCGCCACGGGAAAGCGGTCGTCGGGCGGAAACCGCACATCGGCCCGGGGGTCGCTGCCGAGAATCGCATGGGCGTGATCCAAATATTCGGTCTCTCCGCGCCGGCTTCCGGAAAGATGGACCAACGCGAATGTCATCCCGCTGGGGGCTCTCTGCGGCCTCGGCGGTGCCGAAGATCCGTGCGATGGAACCGCAGCGGTCGTCTGAGGCTCGATGGCGCCATCGGCCTGGACGACTCGCGGAGTGTCTTGCGTCGACATGCGAAGCAACGTGCTGTTGGTTCCTGACTTCGACTGTCAGTGTTCTTGGGCTGGCCGTTGTCTCGGGACCGGCGTCCAGGTCGCTCGCCCCTCCAGCGCACGCGCGATCTCGTCGACAGTAAAGCGCGGGACGGAACGAATCCGCCCGTCGTGCGTCACCATGCGGACCCCGTTTCGAGCGGGGACGATCGTGCCGATCCGCGTCGCCGGAATTCCGGCACGAGCGAGACGGCGGACGATAACCGGCGCACGCTTCGGGTCCGCGCAGATGAGCAATGCGCCGGAGGCGATGGCGCCCAGCGGATCGAGGCCGAAATCGTCGCACAGGCGCCGCCCCTCCGGCAGGATCGGGATCGCTCGCTCGTCGATGCGGATACCCACGTGCGCAGCTTCGGCCAGTTCATACAGCGCGGCGCTCAGTCCCCCCTCGGTCGGGTCATGCATCGCATGCACCCCGCCGACGGCGAGCGCGAGTTGGGCGTCCCGCACGACGCTGATGCCGGGATTCCGGAAATAGCGGCGGCAGCGTGCGACAAAGCGGGCTGGATACCTGCGGCGCAGTTCGTCGTGCCGCTCACGTGCCAGAATCGACACCGCTTCGATCGGGATGCCTTTGGTCAGCAACACCGCGTCTCCCACGCGCGCGCCCGCCGCGGTGACGAGCCGGTTCTTCGGACATTCGCCCAGCAAGCACCCGACGACCACGGGACGGGTCACGGCGTCCGTGATTTCCGTGTGGCCGCCGCACAGCGTGACGTGGATCTCCCGGCAAGCCCGGCTGACCTCCGAAAACAGTCGCGACGCCGTCCTGGAGGTTGTGTGCCGAGCGGGCAGCAGCAGCGTCGCCAGAAACCAGCGGGGAACGGCGCCCATTGCCGCCACGTCGTTTGCATTGACGGCCAGCGCGTACGAGCCGATCTCTCCTGTGACGAACGTGATCGGGTCGGTGGTTGCGACGACGTACCGGTCTCCCAAGTCGATGGCGGCGGCGTCGAGGCCGAGTCCCGGGCCGACGGCAAGACGGGAATCGGAGTGGCTGGTATAACGGGCCAGGAAAATCCGCAGCAGGGCTGGCGGCAGCTTTCCCGTCGGAAGCCTGTGGCCGATCCGCGCTCTGCTCAGGAGGCGCATGTCACGGTTCCGCATGGTCGGCGAATCAGGCCCGACTCCGCCGGCTCATCGAGACAGCGGTCCGCCGCCTTCTTTGACGATCTTCCGTTTTTGGGACACCGCTTCCGCCTGCACCACGTTCTTGCAGTGGTCGCAGATCCAGTGCCCGTACAGCAGAGCCGGTCCCGCCAGTCCGCAGAGGAGGCAATGGCTGGATTTGTCCACCGGCGGGTTCTCCTTTGCGGCCTGTTTCGCTGGTTCTTCTGGCTTCGCCATGATGTCCTCCCCTATGAATGCGAATTGCCACTCGCTCCACCGCCCACCCCGCCCCTCCTCATCACCCGTTGCACCGGAAGAGCCACGGATACCGGGGGGAGGGGAGGAAGGGGGTGGCATTTTCCACACAGGTTACGCTGTTCGGGCCTCGACAGGGTCTTGCGACAAAGCCTCATGACGACGGTCGATCGGGACATACGCACGACCGTGCCGGCCTTCATAAATCTGGTCCGGCCGGAAGAGCTTATTCGCCTTGATCTGTTCCAACCAGTGAGCGAGCCAGCCGCTCACTCGTGCCATGGCGAACACGCATGGAAAGAAATCCTTATCGAGGCCCATGGTCTTGTACAGCACACCCGAGTAAAAGTCGACGTTTGCGTGAACGCCTTTATCTCGCAACAGTTCTTCCCCGACGCGTTCCACCTCTAGAGCCAATTCGTACAGGGAGGAGTGTGCATGGCGTTCCAATCGCGCGAAGAGCTTTGCCGCCAGTTTTTGCAGAATCGTCGCCCGCGGGTCTTTCACCTTGTAAATCCGGTGACCGAATCCCATGAGCTTCTCTTTCGCCGCGAGCTTCTGCTCGAGGTATGGGCGGACGTTGTCCAGGGTCCCGATCGCCTCCAACATCTCCGCCACCTCCTGAGCCGCTCCCCCATGCAGGGGTCCCTTGAGCGTCCCGATCGCCGAGGAGACGACCGTGTAGGGATCGGCGAGCGTGGAGGCGGTGACCAGGCCGCTGAACGTGGACGCGTTCATGGTGTGCTCGGCATGGAGAATGAGGCAAGTATCCAAGGCCTTCCCGATCAGCGGGCTCGGCGGTTTTTCCGTGAGCATGTACAGAAAATTGCCGGCGTGGTCCAAATCATCTCGGGGCTGGAGGTGTTCATCGCCCCTTCTGAGTCGGTAGTACGCGGCGATGATGGTCGGAACCTTGGCGATCAGTCGGACCGCTGACCAGTATTGGACTTCAGGATCCGACACATCCCGGGCCGGATAGAACATGCCGAGCGCGGCCACGGCCGCTTGGAGGGCGTCCATCGGATGGCCGTGCTCCGGCAGACACTTGATCAGATCCGTGATGCGATACTTGATCCGGCGATGGTGGGCAATGTCGGTCGTGAACCGATCCAGTTCTGTCCTCGTCGGCAACCGATCGTAGAGCAGCAGGTAGCTAGTTTCGAGGAACGAACTCTGCTCGGCCAGCTCTTCAATCGGAATTCCGCGGTACTCCAGCACGCCGGCCTGGCCGTCCACGAAGCTGATCGAGGACTTGGCAGCAGGTACGCCAGCCAATCCGGGAGAAAATTCATGGCTGATGAGGCTGCTCATCGCAAGATCGCCTCCACTTGTTGTTCTTGCGCACTGCGTCCCTCGCGTCAGTCCGGACTATTCGGTCTGTCTGGTCTATCTGGTTTATTTGATTCATCTGGTTGGCCGGCCCGAGGAGGCAGACCAGAAAGACCAATTCGACCTAACTCGCGATCTTTGTCGGCGCTTGATGGAACTCTGCGACCGTGGGACGGACCAAGTCGGCAAAGTCCAGATACCGGAGCTTCACTGCGCCGAAGTGGGTGCCGGCCTGGAACACGATCTCTTCATCCTCGGTGAGCGACCGGTCGACATCTACCGGGATGTCGTACAGGTTGCCGAACGGCGGCATCGT
>JBBIOW010000150.1:0-7280 GCA_037443165.1 Nitrospiraceae bacterium
GGGACGATGAAGCGCACATCACGATCCGGGATCTGACGGCCGAAACGATCCAGCGTCTCGTTGAGGCGGTGAAGCGATTAAAGCCGGCGAGGCCTCCCGCCGGGTCGGACGGGCGGTTCGCGTCGATGGGGCGGGCATAGCACACGGGCCAAAAGCGAAGAGCGAAGAGCCTAAAGCGGGCGTTCATTCACATTCATGAGATACTGGGAGACGGGAGGATGCAGATGAACGTGTTCGCGGGAGCGGTGTTCGTGGCGGTGATGAGCGGCTTGGCGGGGGCGACGTGGGCCTACGAAGAAGTGCCGGTGCCAGATGGAGGCACGGTCGTCGGCACCGTGATCTTTGATGGAAAAGTGCCGAAGCCGAAAGGCTACAACCTCACGACCTTGCCCGATCCGTTGTACTGTGGGCGTATTTCCGACGGACAGGGCTGGCGTATCTTGCAACCCTTCGACGTGGGGCCGGCGGGCGAGTTTCGTGACGTGGTGGTGTATCTCGAGGACGTCGAGCAAGGCAAGCCCTTTCTCGATAACGGCGGACCCCAAATCCAAGCGAAAGATTGTCTCTTTCTGCCGTTCACCACGGTCGTGCGGGACAATCAATCGGTCACGGTGGTGAATATGGATCCGGTCATGCATGACATTCAGGCGTACGAGACCTCACACCTCGGCGCGCGCGTCCTGTTCAACGTGCCGCTACCGATGAATCCCCAGCATCCACGGAACTTCAAGGACCGCAGCGAGGCCGCTCTGTACCACAAGCACATGGCCGGCGCGCCCATGAAGCAACTGGTCAACCTGAGCAAGGGCCGGCGAATCTTCGTGATGCAATGCGGCTTTCATGCGTACATGGAAAGTTGGGGGCTGGCTGTCCGGAATCCGTATTATGCGAAGACCGACGAGCAGGGCCGGTTCGCCATCACGGATGTGCCGCCGGGCACCTACACCTTGGCCGTTTGGCATCCGTACGTTCGGACCGTGATCACGCAAACCGTGACCGTCGGTCCCAAACAGACGGTCGAAACCCGCCTGGTGGTCCCGGCACCGACCGGGCGGCTCTATGCCAATGAAGTCTTGGACCATCCGTACAACCGGTACAGCGTGACGGAGGAAGTGAAGAAAGAAATCGAGCCGATGGTGGAGACCCAACGTCATTGATCCGGCAAGCCGGGTGCACACCCGATGCTCAAGCCGAACGGTCTTTCTGCCGAAGGACCGGAGCATGATCCCTCCGGAGCCTCGGAGTCGACACGTGCGCCTCTCATGAGCATGCATCCATTCGCGCCGATCCCGGTTCGGCCAAACCGATAGGACACGTTCCGCCCCCATGCTAAAGCTGTTGTGGTTCCTACTCGGGTGCTCTGCACTCGGGATGCTGTCACCCTTGTGCGTCCGCCGCCCGCAGGCGCAAGTTCTGGCCGCCCACCTGTTTGCCGCCGCCCAAGCCGGAATCGGGGTTGGTCTCGGGATGTGGGGGCTCTTCTCCGCGGAGCCGCTCGTCGCCGCGACCGAGTCGTCCTTGCCGCTGCTGACCTTTGCGATCAGGCTCGACCCCCTTGCCTCGTTCTTCCTGCTGACCATCTCGCTCGTCGCGCTCGCCGTCTCGATCTACGCGATCGGCTACGTTCCACACATCCGGGGCCGTGTTTCCGTCAGGGCGGTTGGCGGGTTCTATAATGCCTTCTTGGCCTCGATGGTGCTGGTGGTGCTGGCCGATAACGGCTTCTTCTTCCTCGTCGTCTGGGAGCTGATGTCGCTGATCTCCTATTTCCTGGTGGTGACGGAGCACGAGCGAGCGGACGTGCGCTACGCGGGCTTGTTCTACCTGATCATGGCCCATGTCGGCACCGCCTTCATCCTCCTGGTGTTTCTGATCTTCTTCCAGCAGGCGGGGTCGTTTTCGTTCGACGCGTTCCGGCATGCGGAGACTTCTCTGCCGGAAGGGATGAGAACCCTCGCCTTCGTCATGGCGCTGATCGGGTTCGGCACCAAGGCCGGCATTGTGCCGCTTCATGTCTGGCTCCCCTATGCCCACCCGGCCGCGCCCTCGCATGTCTCGGCGCTGATGTCCGGGGTCATGATCAAGACGGCGATCTACGCGCTGATCCGCGTCTATTTCGATTTCCTCGGCGGACACTTCCCGTGGTGGTGGGGGTTCGCGGTGCTCGTCATCGGGGCGGTGTCGGCGCTGTTGGGCGTCATGTACGCGCTGATGGAGCACGACCTCAAAAGTCTCTTGGCCTATCACAGCGTCGAGAACATCGGGATCATCCTGCTGGGGATCGGGGCGGGCATGATCTTTCAGGCGTATGGGCTCAAGGAGTTGGCCGCGCTGGGCGTGCTGGCCGGGCTCTACCATACCGTCAATCATGCGATCTTCAAGGCGCTGCTCTTCTTGGGAGCCGGCGCGCTGCTCTACGCAACCGACACGCGTAACCTGGAAGAATACGGCGGCTTGCTCCGCCGTATGCCCTGGACCGGCTTCTGTTTCCTGATCGGAGCCGTCTCTATCTCGGCGTTGCCTCCCACGAACGGGTTCGTCAGCGAGTGGCTCGTCTTCCAAAGCCTGTTTCTCAGCTTTCAGATTCCGGCGGTGCTGCTGAAACTGGTGCTGCCGCTCGCCGCGGCGATGCTGGCCCTGACGGGGGTGCTGGCGCTCACCTGCTTTGCGAAAGCGTTCGGCATCGCGTTTCTCGCACTGCCCCGGAGCTCCCATGCGCGGCGTGCGCAGGAAGTGCCGGTCCCCATGCGCCTCGGTATGGGGACGCTGGCCGGGCTCTGCGTGCTGCTGGGAATCGGAGCGATGGTCGTGGTCCCGCTGCTGGACCGGATCGTCGCTCCGCTCGTGGGAACGGCGATCGGCGGCAAAGTGGTGACCCTCAACGGCTGGGCCCTGGCGCCCGTGAGCGTGGAATTCTCCAGCGTTTCTCCGCCGGCGATCGCCCTCGGGTTGATCGCCTTGTCGCTCTTGGGGCTCGTGCTGGTCGCGGCGTTCGGCGGCTTGGCGAAGCCACGCTATGCCAGGACCTGGGGGTGCGGGATCAACCTGACGCCCCGTATGGAATACACCGCGACCGGCTTTGTCCAGCCGATCAAGCGGGTGTTCAGTGCGATCTATCGGCCCACGGTGAAGTTGGAGACGGAGATGCTCGAAGAGTCCCGCTATTTCGCCAAGCGGCGCCGGTTCGAGTTCCACATCGAGCCGGTTTTCCAAAAGTATCTCTATGACCCACTGGTCACGTGTTTCGCGAATCTGGCTGACCGCCTACGGGTCATCCAGGCCGGGAGTCTCCATCTCTACCTGACCTATATTTTCGTAACCCTGGTGGTGCTGTTGCTGTTCGCCGTGTAAGCGATCGTTCGTCTCATTGATCTCGTGGTGCCGTGTGTTTGGTTCAGCCAGACACACCAGAGAGCCCGGAGGGACCAACTCCCATGCTGCTCCAAGCCGTCATGCTGGTGGTTGCCCAAATGATCGTCTTGCTGGCCGTCTCGCCGTTCATCGTAGGGCTGATCCGAAAAGTGAAGGCGAGACTGCAACTGCGCCGGGGGGCCAGCGTCTTCCAACCCTACGCCGATCTCGCCAAGTGTTTTCGCAAGCAGCCGGTCGTGTCGACCGCGACCTCGTGGATCTTTACGGCGACGCCGTACCTCGTCTTCGCCTCGACGCTGGCGGCCGGTCTCTTGATCCCGGTTTTCACCTCCACGATCCCGCTGAGCTTTGCGGGGAACATCATTGCGCTAGTGTATTTGTTGGCGCTGGGGACTTTCTTTCTCATCTTGGCCGGCCTCGATGCGGGCTCCGCCTTCGGCGGCATGGGGAGCAGTCGGGAAGCGATCGTGGCCTCGCTGACCGAGCCGGCCATGATCATGTCCATCTTCGCCATCGCGCTGACCGCCGGGTCCACGAATCTTTCCACCATCGTGCACAAGACCGCCGTGCTGGAAGGGATCGTCACCGATCCCTCGCCGCATCTGATGGCGCTGGCGGCGCTGTTCATCGTGGCTCTTGCCGAAACCGGCCGGGTGCCGGTGGATAACCCGGCGACGCACCTGGAACTCACGATGATCCACGAAGCGATGATCCTGGAATATTCGGGCCGCTACCTGGCTCTTGTGGAGTGGGCGGCCGGGCTCAAGTTGCTGGTGTTCCTGACGCTGATCGTGAATGTGTTTGCGCCCTGGGGGATCGCAACCAGGATGGAGCCGGTGGCGCTCGGACTCGGTCTCCTGGCCTATCTGGTCAAAGTCTCGGGGTTGGCCGTGGCGATCGGCGTCCTCGAATGCATGTTCGCCAAGCTCCGCCTGTTCCGGGTGACGGAGTTTCTGGGCGTCGCGTTCATCCTGGCGCTTCTCGGCATGATTTTTTTCTACGTCCTGCGAGGATAGCGTGTCGCTGATTCCACCTCAGATCGGTTCGCAATTGGTGGATCTCTGCTCCGCGCTGCTCCTGCTGACGTGTTTCGGCATCGTGGCCCAACGCCGGCTTTCGGCCTGCGTGGACTTGTTCGCCCTGCAGTCGGGGTTTCTGGCGCTGACCGCGACCGTGGTGGCGTTTCTCACCGGCATCCACCATATCTATGTGGCGGCCGCCCTCACCGTTGTCATCAAGATCATCGTGATCCCGCGCATTCTCAAGCAAGTCATCGAGCGGTTGAACGTGACGCGTGAACTGGTCATGAACGTGAACATCCCGGCCGGATTGCTGATTTGCGGCGGGCTGGTGATGCTGGCCTTCTCCATCTCCCAGCCCATCATCCCGTTGGGATTCTTGTTGACCCGGGATTCGCTCGCCATCGCGCTGGCGATCGTGCTGATCGGGTTTTTCACGATGATCGCCCGGAAGAAAGCCGTCACGCAGGTGATCAGCTTCCTGGTCATGGAAAACGGTTTGTTCCTGGGCGCGACGGCGGCCGCCTACGGCATGCCGCTGATCGTGGAGTTGGGCGTGTTCTTCGATGTGCTGGTCGGCGCCTTGATCGTCGGGATCTATACCCATCGGTTGCAGGATGCGTTCGACAGCGTGGACACGAGCAAGCTGACGATCTTGAAGGAGCGATGAGACATGGCCTGGCCGCTTGTCCTCTTCGTCACGGCTCCTGTCGTCGCGGGGGTCGGCAGCCTTCTCCTCAGAGACCGGCGTGCCGTGGATGCGCTTCAGTGCGCGCAGGCGGGCGCGCTCCTGGCCTCGGCCGTGCTGGTGGCAGGGAACGTGGCCGCCGCCGGCTCCGTGTCCGCGGGCGTGTTCCTGCAGGCCGACGCCCTGAGCGCATGGCTTGACATCATCCTCGGCCTGGTGGGGAGCACTGGAACCGTGTATGCGGTGGGCTACATGGGCGAGCAGAGTGACCGAGGGCATCTGTCCTTGACGCGCTACCGGCGATTCTTCTGTCTGTTCGATCTGTATCTCGCTGCCATGCTCACGGCGGTCAATCAGGAAAACATCGCGCTCATGTGGATTGCGGTGGAAGCTTCGACGCTCTCCGCCGCGCTGCTGATCGGATTTGAGCGCAGCAAGGCTGCCTTGGAGGCCGGCTGGAAGTATATGATCTTGAGCTCGGTGGGGATTGCGCTGGCCTTATTCGGAACCATTCTTATCTACTACTCCTCCGAACATCTCCTGGGGGTGTCGAGCGAAGCGCTCCGCTGGTCCCAATTGTATCGGGTGGCGGACGGGTTGGATCCGACCGCCATCAAGGTCGCGTTCATCTTCGCCGTGATCGGCTACGGAACGAAAGCGGGAGTGGCGCCGATGCATACCTGGCTGCCGGACGCGCATGCCGAAGCCCCGACGCCGGTGAGCGCCATGTTGTCCGCGAATATGCTGACCCTGGCCGTCTATGCCATCCTGCGCTTCAAGGCGGTGGCGGATCGCGCCGTGGGACCGGCATTCAGCGGGAGCCTCCTGGTCGGGTTCGCCTTGCTCTCCCTGACCATCGCGGCGGCGTTCTTCCTGGTGCAGCGCGACTACAAGCGCCTGTTCGCCTATTCCAGCATCGAACATATCGGAGTGGCCTTGCTGGGCTTCGGCGTCGGCGGAGCCGGAACCTTTGCGGGGGCCTGGCATCTGCTGAATCATGCGCTGGCGAAGTCTACGGCCTTCTACGGCGCAGGACTGGTGTTGCTCCGGCACGATCACAGGTTGCTGGACCGGGTGACGGGGCTCCTCGGTCAGATGCCCCTGGCGGGAGGCGCGATGCTGGTGGCCGGTCTCGCGCTGGCGGGCCTCCCGCCGTTCGGGCTGTTCACGAGCGAAGTCTTGATCGCGGCCGGAGCCTATGCGGCGAGACCGGAACTGGCCGCCGCGTTTCTGCTGCTCCTCGCGGTGGCCTTTGCGACGTTGCTGTATCAGGTGCTCCGCATGACGTTGGGCTCGCCGGGCGAGGCGGGTCGCGCACTGGGGTCTCGCTGCCGCCTGTTCGCCGGCGTCGCCGTGGGAATCAACGTGGCGCTGCTGGGCACGATCGGCCTGAATGTTCCGCCGGGGCTCGAAGCCCTGCTGGCCTCGGTCGTGGCGGTCCTGAACGTGACGGTGGAGGCGCAGTAAATGGGGATGGCGACGGCTCCGGTTGCAGTCTTGCTCGGAGGCCCGCTGCTTGCCGCGGGCCTCAGCCTGGCGACCACCAGCGCGCGAACGCTGCACGGGCTGAACCTGGCTACCATGACCGGGCTGGGCATTGCCGAGGCGGCCGTGGTTCAACGTGTCTTGGCGCAGGGACCCTTCACGGCGCTGTGGGAACTCGTCTACCTGGACGCGCTGTCCGCCTTCATCCTATTGATCATGACGGCGATCGGCCTCACGTGTTCGCTGTACACCTGGTCCTATCTCGACGAGTATGTGGCGCGGGGGACGATCCCGCCGCGGCGGCTCAGCCGGTTCTTTTTCCTGTTTCACCTGTTTCTTTTCGCGATGATCGGCGCGACATCGGCGAATAACCTCGGCGTGCTCTGGGTCGCCGTCGAAGGGACGACGTTGGCCACGACCTTTCTCATCGCGTTTTTCAGACAGCGCGAGGGACTCGAGGCCGGATGGAAATATCTGATTCTCTGCTCGGTCGGGATCGCGCTGGCGCTGTTCGGGACCGTCTTGACGTATTACTCGTCGGTGCGGGTGTTCGGGGATGTCAGCGCTGCACTGAACGTGACCACGCTCCAGGAGGTGGCCGGCCAACTGGATTCCCATGTGCTCAAACTGGCGTTCATCTTTATCCTGGTAGGATACGGGACGAAGATCGGCCTGGTGCCCCTGCATACCTGGGTTCCGGAGGCGTACGGCGAGGC
>JBBIOW010000151.1:0-2618 GCA_037443165.1 Nitrospiraceae bacterium
GTCCGGGCGAGATCAGCACTCGCGTGACCGACGATACCCGCTATGCCGCACATGGCATGGACCGTTCACCAGAAGAAGCGATCGGTGATCATGTGGGAGGACCGCCATAAGCAGCTACTCGCCCTACCCTTTCTCGCCAGGGGAAAAGCCACAAACCTCCACCTCCCTCCCTCAATAATGGAATGGGAACTGCCGGTTGTGCCTGATAGGGATTACGTTTCACCCGTTGCAGATCGACCCATTGCAAGAAGAGCTATGGGCACTCCGACAAGGGGTACCCGGAAGCCGCACCGCGACACAGGAGCACAAAGCCAAACGGACTGGCTCATCCATCGAAAACAACGCAGGCAAGCGCATTGACCATGGTCAACGACCATGGTAAATAAGATAGCTGAATTTATCCCTATGGACGCACAGGAAACTATTACCATCTCTCGATTTAAGGCGACTTGCTTGGCGATACTGGCCAGAGTCAAGCGCACCCGCCGGCCGATCCTTGTGACAAAAAAAGGTGAGGTGATCGCACAGATTCTTCCCCCGCCACTGCCAGAAAAACCCAAATCCTGGCTTGGGTCGTTTCGTTCAACCGGCAAGATCGCCGGAGACATTGTCGCTCCTGCGCTGGAGCCGCAAGAATGGGAAGCCCTCCGATCATGACGCTGCTTCTGGATACCCACATTTTTCTCTGGAGCCTCTTGGAACCGGACCGACTCAGCGAGCGTGTGGCCACAGAGTTAGAGAACCCGGTCAACGAACTCTGGCTTTCGCCGCTCAGCACCTGGGAAGTCATGATGCTGGCCGAGAAAGGACGCATCCAACTGGCCCCTGATCCCACGACCTGGCTCCGGCAGGTGTTCAAGACCGTCCCGTTCAAAGAGGCGGCGCTGACTCATGAAGTTGCCTTCCAGAGTCGTTCCGTCGATCTGCCCCATCAGGACCCTGTCGATCGTTTTCTCGCCGCCACAGCCATGGTCTACGATCTCACCCTCGTCACCGCAGACGAACGCCTCATTCAATGTAACCAGGTGGCTATCCTGGCGAACAGAACCGGATAGCGACTTGCTTATTTCAACGTCCGCTCTTCCCCACCCGAACCTTGACCCCCTGAGACATTGATGGGCCCGCGGTAGCGGATGGCCGCCACCATCGCCTCGCCCGTCAAAGTGAGGTCGGAACGGGCGTGTCCGAATACGCTCGCGTCCCGTATATGGACCGAGAACTGAAAAGTCGTCATGAGCTTTCGACTCACCCTGAAGGATGAAAAGTCCCCCCTCACCCTTACCCTCTCCCACAGCGGTGGCCCAGCGCCACGCCGGCCTTCTCATCCAGCCAGACATCGCCGTCGTCAGGCCGCGATGGCGGCTCGCCTCGGTCATAACGTGAGGCACCGCACGTGCCTCTCCGCTCAGCGGATGAGGTTGCACCAAACCGACAAGCCGCACATGGTGGAGCCCCACGGCTTCACAGCCGTGGTCCCTGTTGAGTCTTCGGCGACACCTCGCCGAAGCGTGTCCGCCTTCGCCAAGGCTTCGGAGGACACCCGCTGCGCATTCCTCCACGGCTGAGCAGCCGTGGCTTCCTGCGTAAGCGGGTAAAAGGCTCACCTGGCTTGTCTCTTTATTTGTGTCATGCTAATATGCGGCTGTCACCTATTTGAAAAGGTGCCATATGAAATCGACCCGAACACATCTGAGCCAAGGAGGCAGGGTCGTCATTCCCGCTGATTACCGCGAGGCGCTCGGCCTGAAGCCGGGCGATGATGTGGTGCTCGTGCTCGAAGAGAACGAGGTCCGGCTGGTTACACCACTGCAAATGATCAAACGGGTTCAGTCTCTCGTGCGTCAGCATGTTCCTCGAAGTCGGAAACTGGCGGACGAGCTGATCGCAGATCGGCGCAAGGAAGTTCGGCGTGAAAAGGCCGCGCGAACGACGGCTTCTGGACGGTCATGAGCGAAGTGGTTCTCGATGCCACGGCTGTCCTGGCCCTTCTGAACGACGAACCGGGCGCAGAGCGCGTCGCTTCTTGTCTCCCCACAGCCGTCATCAGTACTGTCAACCTCGCCGAAGTCGTGAGCAAACTCGCGGAAGCCGGGATGCCCGAACGGACAATTCAGACCGTTCTGGGTGAATTAGGACTTCGGGCCATTCCGTTTGATGAGACCCTGGCGTTCCGCACGGGTTTCCTGCGTCCCGCTACAAGCGATTACGGCCTCTCGCTAGGAGACCGCGCCTGCCTGGCATTGGGGCAACACCTGCATCAGCCCGTGCTGACTGCCGACCGTTTGTGGAAAACCCTGAAGCTCGACGTGGGCGTCCAACTGATTCGGTAACCGTACACACCGGCCATCCCAGTTGCCACACCACGGAGGAACCTTACAGTCATTGCCTTCGTGTCTTGCACCTCACTGCCCTCGCCTTCGGGTTCGGGGGGCGAATCCGAGAAAGTTGTAAACATCGCCGTCGTCAGGCCCGCGATGGCGGAGCGTCTCGGTCATGGTGCACATCATCGCTCGCGCATCGCTGCCTAGAGGATGGGATTGGGAAAATCCCACGTGTACCAGTGGAGCATCAGGACAGCATGTTCTTAACTTTTGTGCCACGCCGGCGGCAACTCTCAT
>JBBIOW010000151.1:2642-7131 GCA_037443165.1 Nitrospiraceae bacterium
CGAGAGAAGGAGAGTCCCATCGGGCTGAACTCTTTGCCTCCCTCGTTACTGTCGGTGAAGCCTTCAATGCGATTGGAGGATGCAACGGGGAAACAGCATGGAAGCGGCGCGCCTGAAGATCCATCACGCGATCTCCTCTGCCGACGCGTTCGCCGTGGCGACAGCCCAAAGACGACACGCGACGCTCATGACAGGAGACCCGGAAATCCTCAGACTCAAGCCTGTCATCCCATTGGCCAGATTACAACGCCACAGCCTACGTGACACATAACCCGCATTATTCACGAAAGCTTCTACTGCAACCGCCGATACGCCGTTGCGACAAGCCCCAGATTGTTTCTGTCGGGGGCGGGCAGGCTCGTCGCTCGGTCAGTCAACGTAGTGTTTCAAGTACGCTTCCCTCCCTCGCGCCTCCACGTGGGGCACCATTGCTCTTCTTCTGCAATGGGTCCATCGCTTGGCGTCTCAGCGGTTTCGTCACGAATCGTTATGAATAATGTGGCCTAGCGGCCAAGCACGATGTCGATCCCGCTGAGCAGAAGTTCCACTTTTGCCCGCGAGAGCTTACCGACCCGCTCGGTGAGCACCGCCTTGTCCAGCGCGATCACCTGCGATACGTTCGCGACTGAATCCTTCGGAAGCCCGGTGATCCGAGCTGGCAACAGCACGTTCCCTGGAGCATCTGCCCACTGAAGATTGCTGGTCAACGGTACGCACACCACTGTGGCGACCCGGCTCCTATTCAGGGCATCACCCTGGACGACTACGACAGGCCGCCGAAACCCCGGCCCCGAACCGGTGCGCGGCGGGAGATCGGCCCACCACACTTCGCCCTGGGAGATTACCACTCGGTGCGCTCCAGGACCCGCCGAGCGGCTTCGCGGACGAACTGGTCCCGCTCGGTTTGCACCTGTTCGCACACACGGTTCATCGCGTCAGTCACCTCGTCCGGGGCATGGCGCGCCACATACTCTCGGAGCGCTTCACTGAACACTTCGCTGCGAGACTTTCCCGCACGCCGGGCGAGCCGCTCGACTCTGGCGAACACCTCGTCAGGAATGGAAACCGCCGTTTTCATACTTTGAGTATAACCAAAGCCGCCCATCCCCTCAATAGATCACTGAGACCAATACACGCCGCCATCGCCTCAATCGTCGAAGTGAGGTCGGAGCCGGCATGACCGAGCACTCCCGCCACGACGCACATGACATCTAATCCCCAACGCGAGCGGTCTCTGCAACCAGCTCGTCGTAGCAGCGTTCGTACTGCTTCACAATGATTGCGAGGTCGAAATGCTCTTTGATGCGTTGCCGGGCCGCCTCGCCCAATCGACGGCGGCCGTCAGGTCCCAGATCGATCAATTCGGCCAATGCCCTCGCCAAGGCCTGCGGATTGCGCGGAGGCGCCACCCGGCCAGTCTCTCCCACAAGCACCGCCGAATCGCCGACATCCGTTACGACGCACGGCACCCCGCAGGCCATCGCTTCCCCGACCACGTTGGGGAAGCCCTCCCCGTAGGCGGAAGACAAGGCCGCAACGTCCAACGCCGCCAGAATGGCTGGGACGTCGTTCCGTTCGCCGAGCAAATGCACGCGAGCGCCAATACCGAGGTCGTCGATCGTCGCCGCGAGTTCCCCGTTGCCGCGATCCATGCCCAACCCGACCAGCACGACATGCACGTCGGCGGACGACTCCAGCACGAGCTGGCTGGCCCGCAGAAAGGTCGCGTGATCCTTCATCGGATCGTAGCGCGCGACCATCCCGATGAGCAGCACATCTTCTGAAAGATCGAGTTCAGTCCGCAGCTTCTGACGAGCCCGAGGATCCGGAGCAAACCGCTCCAGATCGAACCCATTCGGGATGACCTCCCAGCGTTTGGGGCGATAGCCTAACCGCTCATGAAACTGCCGGGCGGCCTGCGAGTTGGTCATCACCAGATCCGGCCACCTCGACATCGACGCCAAAAGGCGTAACGTCCAGCCCGACAGCGGTCTATAGTCCCGCATCTCCATATTGGAACAGCGCACGTTCCAGACAATCGCCGGCACACCAGAAAGTGTGCCGGCAACCAGGCCGAGCAGATCTGCGTGATACAACCAGGTGTGCAGGATGTGAGGCCGTTCTTTCCGAAAGAGACAAATCAAGGCCCACAGCCCTCTGAGGCTCGGCCTCCCTCGCCGCATACCCAGAGTCGTCACCGGAATGCCGAGCGCTTCGATGGAGGCCCCGAGGGTCCCCGCATCGGTCATGGATACGACCATAGAAGAAAACCGCCGATCCAGGCGCGAGAGCAATTTCAGGAGCATCGCCTCCGCGCCGCCGGTGGACAAATCGGTAATGAGGTGAACGATCGTGATCACAAGAGGCGGTTACCGCGGTCGGAGAGCCGTCGCTTTATACCAGTCGATGGTTTTGCGCAACCCCTCGTCGAGCGAGGTCGTGGCCCGAAATCCGAACAGTTTCTCGGCTTTGCTCGTATCGAGGCATCGGCGAGGTTGACCATCGGGTTTGGACGTGTCCCAGATGACACTCCCTTGAAAGCCTGTCAGGGCTGTAATCCGGTTGACCAACTCCCGAATCGAGATTTCAAATCCTGCTCCGAGGTTGACCGGATCGCTCGAGTTGTAATGTTCGGCAGCCAGCAAAATGCCCTCCGCTGCGTCTTCAACGTAAAGGAATTCACGGGTTGGCACACCGGTTCCCCAAACGGTCAACGTTGGAGGCGAGAGATCGGACGCTGCCTCACTCATCGCATCAAAGCACTTGCGGATCAGTGCAGGAATGACGTGTGAGGTCTCCAGATCGAAATTATCTCGGGGCCCATAGAGATTGACCGGAAACAGTACGATCGAATTGAAGCCATATTGCTGGCGGTAGGCTTGGGATTGAACCAGCAGCATTTTTTTGGCCAGGCCATATGGAGCGTTCGTCTCTTCCGGATATCCGTTCCACAGATCCTCTTCGCGAAAGGGCACGGACGCGAACTTAGGATAGGCGCAGATGGTTCCAAAGGCCACGAACTTTTCAAGGCCGACCTGTCGTCCGACTTCCAGGAGCTGCACACCCATCAGCAGATTGTCGTAAAAGAACCTGCCCGGATTGGCAAGATTCGCGCCGATTCCGCCGACCCGTGCCGCGAGATGAATCACCAGATCCGGTTTGGCATCACGATAGAGACGCTTGACCGCATCTATCTCGACCAAATCGTAGTCTCGGCTGCGCGGGACAAAGATTTCCTGGCACCCGCGCAGTCGCAGTTTTTCCACGACAAAGGATCCCAGAAACCCAGCACCTCCGGTCACCACCACGCGCTTGCTTGCCCAGAAGCCCATCGCGCCGACCTCAACCCTTCTTCCCCGTGCCCTCCAATTTGAGACGCTCCGCCTCAAGATCGGCATCCACCATCATCGTGATCAGTTGTCGAAACGAGACCTTGGGCGTCCACCCCAGTTTTTTCTTGGCCTTGCCGGCATCACCGATCAAAAGATCCACCTCCGTGGGCCGATAATAGCGGGGATCGACCCTGACGTATGGGTGCCAATCCAGCCCCAGATGTCCGAAGGCGACGTCCAATAACTCACGGACGCTATGCGATTCCCCAGTCGCAATGACGTAGTCATCCGGTTCGTTCTGCTGCAGCATCAGCCACATGGCCTCGACATAATCGCCGGCATAGCCCCAGTCCCGTTTAGCATCCAGATTACCCAGGTACAACTCATATTGAAGGCCGAGCTTAATGCGCGCCGCCGCTTTGGTGATTTTCCGGCTCACGAAGGTCTCGCCACGCCTCGGCGACTCGTGGTTAAACAGGATACCGTTACAGGCGAACAGATTGTACGCCTCCCGGTAATTGACCGTGATCCAATACGCATACACTTTCGCGGCGCCGTAGGGACTCCGGGGATAGAACGGTGTCGTCTCCCGTTGCGGCACTTCCTGAACCTTCCCGAACATTTCACTCGATGACGCTTGATAAAACTTTGGCTTTAAGCCCGACTCCCGTATGGCCTCCAATAACCGGACGGTTCCCACTCCCGTGATCTCCGCCGTGTATTCGGGAATGTCGAAGCTGACGCGGACGTGACTTTGCGCACCGAGATTGTAGATTTCATCGGGGCGGATGGTCCGCAGAATGCGGTTCAACGAACTTGCATCGTTGAGATCGCCGTACACCAATCGCAACCGGGCATCCGGCACATGAGGGTCCTGATAAATTGGATCGATCCGGCCCGTATTGAAGGAACTGGATCGCCGGACGATCCCATAGACCTCATAGCCTTTCGAGAGAAGAAACTCCGCGAGGTAGCTCCCATCTTGACCGGTGATGCCAGTGATTAATGCCTTCATCAAACGTTCCTTTCTAATCGGCTAGGCTTTCGGTCCGCTCTCTTGCGGTCATTGAAAGATGTGACAGACCACACGTCACGAACCGGAAGCGATCGGCCAGCCACAGATACACACGATAGCTTCCCCAAATCAGACAGAACAG
>JBBIOW010000152.1:0-7065 GCA_037443165.1 Nitrospiraceae bacterium
GATGGACGCCGCGCAGGGCCGCTCGTCAAACACGTTCTGGAAACGGCGGTGCTTCCGCACCAGGCGACAATGGTCCACCGCCCGCTGCGCGACCAGCACCAACTCGTCCAGGTTAACCGGCTTCGTAATGTAATCGAACGCCCCTTGCTTCATGGCTTGGATGGCGGTATCCACCGAACCGAACGCGGTCAGCAGCACGACGGGCGTATCCAGCGACGTCTGGCGGTAGGTGTTCAGTACATCCATGCCGGTGACGGGCGTCATCTTGATGTCGCTGATCACGGCGTCGTATTCGCGCACACCGGCTCGTTCGATCGCCTGTTGGCCGCTGTCTGCCAACTCGGTTTGAACGCCGGCGCCGCGAAGCGCCGCTTCCAACATTTCCAAATTGGTCTGATCGTCATCCACGATCAGAATTCGGGCGTCGCGAAACACTCAGTCCTCCTTCTCGACAGGTCCTTTCCACGCGGGGAGATCGACGATGAACGTCGTCCCCTGGCCCACCCTGCTCTGCACCGTGAGCCGACCGCCGAGCGAAGCCACCACTCGCTGGCAGATGGCGAGCCCGAGCCCGGTCCCGCCTTCGGTCTGGCGCGTCGTGAAGAACGGCTCGAAGATGCGGGGCAGATGCTCGGGCGAGATACCTTGTCCCGTGTCGCCGACGATGAGCTGCACTGCATCGTCGCGTAGATCAGGCCCGCTGGCGAGAATGACATGTCCCTCGGCCTCACCTCGAGACACAGGGTTTGTTCGGATGTGCAATTCGCCGCCACACGGCATGGCTTGCACGGCGTTGGTGACCAAATTGAAAATCACGCTGTGAAGACCACGGTGATCCCCGGCGACGAGTGGAAGGCCGGAACCCAACTCGGTTTTCACCACGACCCGTCGTTCGGACAGGCCGGGAAGGATCAACTCGGTCGCCTCTTCGATGACGCGGTTCAGATCCACTGGCGCGGGAGCGACCTGCACGCGCGTCGTATCGAGGATGTGCTGAATGATCGCGACCATGCGCGTGATCTCGGATTGGATGACGGCAAGGTGGCGCTGCTGCGAGGCAACGCCCGCTTCTTTCGTCATCAACTGAAGATGGCCGGAAATCGCGTTCAGGGGATTGCCCAGTTCATGCGCTACGACGGCCGACAGTTCGCCTAGAGCCGCCAACTTCTGCGCGCGCTCGTTTTTGATGCGTGCCTCGACCAGCAACTGGTGGGCACGTTCGAGCTCTTTCCGCACTTCCGCCGTTCTTCTCATCAGCGTATGATTGAAGCCTTGAATCTCTTCCAGCAAGCGCTCCTTTTCAACGATCGCGTCCCTGACGCGGTCCAGCATACGGTTGAACTGACCAGCCACTTCCCGAAGGTCCGAGGGACCCGTCAAGGGTGCGGAGATGGTCAAATCTCCGGCCTCGGCTTGCCACATGGCGTGAACGAGTTGGCGGACTGGACCGTGCACCTTGACCCGGATCAACGTCAGGAAGACAAGACACGTGATCAGCACCGCCCCGATTCCGACGTCTTTCGCCAACGGGCCTTCCTGTTCGATCAATCCGTCGTATTTCCAAAGGGAGAATCGACCGCGCAGGGCGCCGGCTACATGGCCGTTTATCAGGATGGGCGCAGCGATGATCCAAGCCCGGTCCTCGGTCGACGAATCCAAATACGCGATCGATCGGGCGGCGGCCAGCTCCGACCGTTCGTGCTCGGTCAGGGAGCGAGGCTCGGCCGAGGGCTCGCTGCTGAAGACGAGGGTCCCAGCCGTCGGCGTCACCTCATACACCGAAAGCCGGCGAATGCCGGGGCGCAACTCGAAAATGTCTTGGAACGCTTCGCTGATCGCCTCGGTATCACGAATGTCGCCCTTTTTGCCGATGATCCGGCTGACGGCTGACGCGGCCCGGAGAAATTCGGCGTGGAGATGTTGGGCGGCTGTGGCTTCGATGACATGCCGGTCCAGTAAGTTGAGGATCGCAATGGCCAAGCACACCACGACGATCCCGGTGATCATGACCCAGGCCGACACGCCTCTGACCCAACTCCCATTCATCGCTGGGACTCTGGGTCAACGCCCCGCCATGGTTCCCTGGGTTCGATCCGCGTGGCCGGCCGGCAGCCCTTCTGGGTTGATCAGAACCGGCATGTTCAGGTGTTCCGGCAACAGGACCAGTTTGGCGTTCGGGCTGTCGTACAGCTTGAACCGCAAATAATCCGGCGTCAGGGTCTTGGCGATGGTTTCCTGCGCCTTCGCCTGGCCGATCGCCCGGATGCGCAGGCCTTCCGCTTCCCCTTCGGCGCGAATCCGTATCGCATCGCCCTCGCCTCTTGCCCGGGTGCGGGCGATTTCGGCATCCTTGGCCGCGATCGTCAGCTCGAACTCTTTTTGTTCTTTCTCTTGCTCCTTGGCCTGCTTTTGCTCAATCGCGTTCAGGACGAGCTGAGGGAAATCAACGTCCGCCAGGGCGACGCTTTGGATCTCGAGGTGCTTGCCTTTGAGCTTCTCCGTTACGACCGCTTGCACCTTGCTGGCGATTTCGGCGCTCCGCTCCGGGACCGTCACCATGTTGTAGCCGGACACTACGCTGCGCACCGCGGCCAGAAACTCCGGCTTCACGATGCGTGGATAGAAATCCGTGCCGACCTCGTGGGCGAGAAAGTAGACTTCCTCCGGAATGGGCCGGACGATGATGGCGGCCTTGATCAGGACCTGGAGGTCATCCGCGCTGAGCGCATCGATGTGTTCGGTGAAGCTCTGCCAGCGGATGTCGTACAGGTAAATGCTGTTCCATGGTGCCCGCCAGTAGAAGCCGTCCTTCAACGGTTCGGGTGAGAGTCCTTCGGAAAACGGGCGCCACATCAACCCTCGGAAACCGGGCTGAACGCTGGATCCTGCACAGGCGCTCAACGACATGAGGACCACAATGAGAAGCAGCGGCAGCGTATGTGCTGTAGGATGGTTCATAGCATCCTCCATAGGCATCAGGGAGAGAGAGGCGCAGCGAGCCGGGATTGGCGTCCGTTGGCGGCCAATTCGAGATGCATGTCGGCGAGGCGTTCCCGTTCTTGCGCCGCGTTCCGATAGAACTCGACCAACAGTTTCGCCCCCGCGACCCATTCCGAATCCGGCCCGAACAGCCGCTCGTACACCGCCACCCGTTCAGCCAACTCATCGGCCTTGAGCCTGAGCCGAACGGCTTCGCGACTGTAATAGCTCGCGATTTTCCATTGATCTTGCGAGGGGTCGGGGGATGACAGGTCGAGCGGCGCAGAGGTTCGTACGCAGCCGAGCGCGACAAGCGACAGGAACAGAAAGAAGACGCCGATACGGTTACACAGGCATCCTCTGTTCGCGTTCGCACCGCTCGTCGAGCTCGAGCGAGCCAGAATGGTCCGGATCGGCAGGATTACCGGACAGGAAAAGCACTTCATAGTCCCACTGGTGAGCGACCAGTTCGATCCGTTTCTGTTTCTGCAGCCGCATGAGGGCGTCGAGAAGCATCTGCCAGGTGCAGTCGGGAAACCTACGCGCGATGTCCAAGAACATGAGTCTTCGCCGGCGATACAGAAGAGCCAAAATCCGATCAGCAAGTCCGGTACGAGGCACTGATCCGTCACACGCGTTCAGCATCGTGTGTTCCCCCCAGAAGGCGTCGCGGCCGGAGTCATTGGGGGCCGCAGGAGTTTCTGAGAAAACCGGTGTCGGCAGTACTTTCTCTCCGGCCCCCGCTCAATTGCTCTGAAGTCCGGTTCGTGACCCATTCGATGATACGGCTTCAAATCCATAGTGCAGGAGTAGTTTCTGGATGCGAGTGCTCATGATGAAATCGAGAAATTCCTGCGCGACCGGAAGAGAGGCCTTCCGGCAGGTCCAGACCACCGCTGCGCCGAACCGGACCATTGTGTCGCCGGGGACTTCCTCCAGGAGGCGTAACTCGCCGCCGTTGAGGGCGTCCGCGCGGTAGACGATGCCCACGTCGGCCGCTCCGGTACGGACCAAATTCAAAATGTCGCCGGTATGTTGCGCATAGAGAAGCTGGAAGCGGGTCTTGTACGTCCGGTCGAGCTTGGCAAGCGCTCGGGCCGCCTTTTTCCCCCACGTGCGATTCCGAGCCGGCGGAGGATACGAAGATGCGGGCTTCAATCTGGTCACGCTCGCAAATAGCTTCTGGTCCTATGGTTCCATGGTCGCGCTGCCGATCTTCCAGGGCGGGTATCGCCGCGCGCAATTGCAGCAGGCATGGTCGGCTTACCGAGAGACGGAAGACCTCTACCGTTCGACCGTACTGAACGCGTTTCGGGAGGTCGAGAACGCCTTGAGCCTGACGAACCGGCTGACCGCCGCGGCCGAGCGGCAGGACGCCGCTGTCCGAGCCTTCGTCAAGACGCAGGATCTGACCTCCGAGCTCTATCAAGGCGGGCTGGCGTCTAGCCTCGAACTCATTTACGCGCAAGTCCAAACGCTCTTGGCACGCATCGACGCCGTGCAGCTCAAGGCCGATCTGCTGCGCGCCTCGGTGGCCCTGATTCGCGCGCTCGGCGGAGGCTGGACCCGTGAACAATTGCCGTCCGATGAGCAAATCCAGCCTTTCGGGACGTTGCAATACGTACGTGAATCTCGACAAACCGCCGCCCGCCGGGGGAATCGATGTCAAGGCCGACAATAATTGGGCGAATAATGATCTGACGCGGCCCTCCGTTCCATGATCGTCTTGTGTAAGCTTCTCCGTTGGCGTGTCCATCGTCGCTTGATGTTTCAGTGGAGAGAGTCCCACATGCTCGCGGCACAGCCTGAAGTTTGACAACGTTGTTCCCGCCCCCTACGATACCGGTATGAGGCGCTGATGGAACGGGTTCTCCGGTTCTTCGACAACCTGCCCATCGCACGCAAGCTTTTTCTGGCCTCGGTGATTCCTGTCTGCACCGTTGCGCTCCTGAGCTTCGTCACCTACAGGACGGTGACGGTGTTTTCGGACGACGAGGAACAACTGAACACCACCTATCTCGTCCAGCGTCGGGCGGCCGAATACATGAGGCTAATCCTCGATCTTGAGACGGGATTCCGGGGGTACGTCCTGACAAAGCAGGAAGAATTTCTTTATCCCTTTCGCACCGCTCCGGAGCGGGTCCTGGCAATAGGAGAATCTCTTGAGCAAATGTTGCAAGGACAGGGGGAACAAGAGCAGCTCATCGCTCACGTACAGGACCTGGTGCATCGGATGATCAGGGAAAAGGACGAGCTCATCAACGCCATCAAAGCCGGCCATCCCGAGGATGCACGCCATTACATCGAGGTAGGCCAGGGGCGAACGCTCATGAGCAACATCCGTCAAGCAATGGCTCGCTTCGACCGTTTAGAACAAGACGCGCTGAACCGCCGGCTCGCGAGGATCTCGCCGGACCGTTTCTCCATGCTCCTGGTGATCTTGGGCGGCGGGGGCCTCGCCGTGATTCTTATGATCCTGGGGCTGCACATGATCGCCCGCTCGATCACGGCGCCCCTGGCTACCCTGGCCAAAGCGGTTGGGTCGTCATCGGCGGGCTTCGTCCCGTCGCTGCCGGTGCTGGAGCGGCGGGACGAAATCGGCGATCTCACCCGCGTGATGCATGCGATGAGCGTGCAGATCAGAGACCATGTGGAACAGGTTGAGAAGTCGGAGGCCGAGCTGCGCGCGTTGAACGAGGTCTTGTCCGCCTCGGAATCCAAGTACCGGAGCCTGGTGGACCACGCTCCCTTCGGCATCTTTACGACGAAGGGCATGGTCATGGTGTTCAGCAACCGATACAACCGTATCTTGGCGGGCCTCGATCCGGACGGGGAAGGCGATCCCGAGGCCATCCAGCAGGCCTACCATCCCGAGGATCGGGAGCAGGTGCTCTCGGAATTCGCAAAAGCGGTGGAAGAGGGGCGCCCGTACGAAACCGTGTTCCGCTTTCTTCATAAGGACGGTACGGTCCGCAAGGTGCTGAGTCGCCGGATTCCCATCCGAGACGCCGAAGGTCGAGTGGTCATGTACCAGGGGTTCAACGTGGACATAACGGCGCTGGCCTGAGATGCAGGCCAAGCTGCTCCGCACCGAGCGGCTCGCGACGTTGGGGCAGGTCGCCGCCGGCATCACGCATGAAATCTGGAATCCCTTGGTCGGTATCGGCTCCACCGCCTCGCTGCTGTTGGAGGAGATCGAACCGACGGATCCCCGGCGTCAGGATCTGGAAGTCATCCTGCGGGAAACGCGGCGGCTGGACCGGATCGTCAACCAGATCATTGATTACGCCAGACCTCGTTCGATCGCGCCGGTGCTGTTTTTCCTGCCGGACTTGGTCCAGGAGGTCGTGAAGTTGCTCGACGTTCCGATCGCGGAGAAACGCCTGAAGGTGCGCAGTTCCCTGCCCCCGACGCTGCCCCCGCTCCAGGCCGATCGCGACCAAATCAAGCAGGTGTTGATCAACCTCGTTCAGAACGCGATCGAAGCCTCCGAAGAAGGCGGGATGCTCACCCTAGCTTCCTTCGAACTGGCTCGGGGACAGGAGGCGGGGGTCGCGATCCATGTCATGGACACCGGGACCGGTGTCCCACCCGACGCCCTGCCTCATGTGTTCGAGCCCTTCTTTACGAGCGGGAAGCATCGTGGAACCGGCCTGGGACCGGCCATCAGCCGCAACATCATTGACGCGCACAGCGGCGACATCCAGCTCACCAGCGAACTAGGGAAAGGAACGACCGTGCGCGTTTGGTTCCCGCTGCGGCAACAGCCGCGGGTCACCGAGGCGTAACCGATGCGCGCAACCATCTTCGTCACCGATGACGAACCAGCCATCCGATCCGCGATCGTGAAACGGCTGTCCCGCCGACATCATCGCGTGCTGGGATTCGAGTCCGGCGAGGACTTGCTGAACGCCCTCGAACAGGACCAGCCCGACCTGGTGTTGCTGGATCTGAAAATGACCGGCATGAGCGGTCTCGACACGTTGAAACGCTTGCATCCGTTGGCGCCGCACGCGTTGACGATCATGTTGACGGCTTATGGGACCGTACAGGACGCGGTCGAGGCGATGAAGCACGGGGCCTATG
>JBBIOW010000153.1:0-6959 GCA_037443165.1 Nitrospiraceae bacterium
TTCCTCGAAGGTACATTCGGACACTCGGCTCACGTGCCCGTAAATTGCGGACTCGAGCTGATGAGACCGATCCATGATATCCTCCGCTTCTGTATCCGCCTCGCTTGAGCCTGCGACGCCGGCTTCTCGACGACGGATCTGTCTGCCGTGCCTTCACCGGCGTGTATACGAGAAACCCGCCCGAGGCACTAGTGGAAACGGTAGGATTTTTTTGTCGAATCTCAACCGGTCTCGTTGTCGTGGTTTGTACGACAGAAGAGAGAAGAAGAAATTCTGATCGGCGACGAGTGTTGCGGGCTCAACTCACAATCGCGAACTCAGCGCTCAGCACTTTCTACAGCTCCAAGCCATGCCCAATCGCGTACCGAGTCAGCTCGGCGTTGTTCTTCGTGTGCATCTTTTCGAGGAGACGGAGCTCATAGATTGCACGGGGCCGCTTCCTGCGGATACAATTGCAGCGCCTGTGACTGAGTGGGCGCGGTTGCCCGAGAGAGGGGGTGATCCTCCATGAAACTCGCCCTTCACCTTCCTACGTCGCTCAAAACGAAGCTGGAGAGTTTGCGGGCCAAGGGTTCCACAGCCACCCAGCGGATTCGAGGCCTGCTGAAGCGAGAATCCGGCAAGCCTCCCGAGAAAGGCAAGCACGCGGCGTAAATGAGTGGAAGCCCGCCGCGCCGCGATGGAGAACACCGCGGCGCGCGCTTGTCAGCGTAATCAGTAGCAGCTACTCCTGACTTTTGAGAGGGAGCGGTCATGCGTGCGGCGGAACGGGACGCTCATTGACCCGGACAGACCGACGAGTTCGCTTCGTGCAATTCCACTTGCCGTGTCCCGACTCCCTTGCCTCTCGCCCAGCAATACCGGTGTCGGCCTTTGAGTGTGACGTTCGGCATTGACAACCTGGTAGAGCGGTCCAATATTTTCTCTTGCAAGAGATGAACTCGCATTGTACGCGACGCCAGGTTGACCCAACGATGAAGAAAGGGGCCCTTCACTCTCTTCAGAATGCCAGAGATCCCAAGGAGGTTCCTATCGAAGATGACCTGCCTCGACCGGAAACCCGTCCGTGAAGCGCTCGGGACTTCCTACCTCACGGTGCTAGAAGCCCTCGATGAAGGGCTGAAGAAGCGCGGAGTTCCGGAACGGGACCTCCCTCAGTCTACGGCGCGACTCTCGCCGCGCCATCCAGAGGTACTGCGCGGTCCATAACAGCCAGCTCCTCCGGGAGTTCAACACACTCTACGACACCCTCCACATCGTAGGCTCCTACCGCGGGTGCTCTACGATGCCAACAGCGTCACAGACGGGCTGAAAGCCGTACGCGCCTTCTTACTTTCAATCCTTCTTGACCGCCTTGTCGTGCACGGCGTGGCCTACCATCTGGCCCATACTGACCTTCCCATTAGGCAGCTTGGCTCCTTCCGGCCACAGCGCGAAAATGATCCCGTCCGTCTTGGCGACCGTGTCTGCCACCTCTTTGGCTTTCTCCGGAGGGAGATCGAGCACCTTGACATTTCCTGTAGCGATCTCTTTCTCATGGTCATGCCAGACTTTCTTCCACACTTTCTTCGGAACGGCCTTCTCATCCCGTGTCAGGGTCTTGGCGACGATATACTCGACCCCGATCAGCTTGGCCTTGGGATCGTCGGTCTCATATAACAGACACTCGATGAACGGGTCCTCCGTGACGACCTTACAATAATGGTGGAAGGGACCGCGGACCTTTCCGTCGATCAGGTGCGGGGCCGTCACGTGAATCGTGTGTCCATCGGCCGGTGTGGGTTTGACCTCCTGTGCGGGCTTCGCCTCGGGCGCGGGCGCTTGAGCAAATGCGATATTGCCAGTCATCAGCAGAAACGATGCGGCGACAAGTAGTCTGATCATGGGACACCTCCTTGCTAGACGACTGTGGGTACTGAGTATGCCTAGATTGTAAACCCAACCGGCCTTCTCGTTCACACCGCCACCCTGATGCCCTTACTGGTCCATGTTCTTCAGGATCCTGTGCAGGTCAGGGGTCAAGGACGTACGCATCGGGACAGGCAACGCCGCAGCCGGCGGAGCCAGTCCTCTGCCTGAACGTCCGGTAGAGAGATGGATACGATGAGAGCGGACCGCCCGCTATCGGAAGGGAAAGGATTGTTGGCTCATCAGGCTCTTGTGTGGGCGCATCGACCTCCCATGACCCCTCGCCCCCGCTTCGGGGGAGAGGGGTGGGGTGAGGGGGCCAAGACAGCCAAGCGGAACACCCTTTGAAGAACCAGGTCGTTCGGACGGAAGAGCCGCCGCCAGGTTCCCAGCCCCCGCCCTCACCCTCGCCCTTTCCCTCCCAGGAGGGAGAGGGGAGGAAGAGGGGGCCCACACGATTTCCGGAAGACCCGGATTTTATTATCGGATCTCGGAAGGTTCGGCTGTCATGGCTTGGACGACAGCGCGGCAGAAGAGAACGCGCTACGGCGCGAGACCGTGTTGAATGACATACCGGGTCAGCTCGGCGTTATTTTTCATGCGCATCTTTTCAAGGATTCGGGCACGGTAGGTGCTAATGGTCGTGACGCTCAAGTGCATGGCCTCGGCAATCTCGCCGACGGTTTTGCCGGAGCCGATCAGGCACAGGACTTCGTATTCGCGGTCCGACAAGAGCTCATGCGGTGGCTTCTCGGTCCCCTGCTTGACGCTCAGCACCAACTTTTCCCCGAGCGAGGGGCTGACGTATTGCCCGCCGGCGAGAAGCTTGTTGACTGCGCGGACCAACTCCTCCGGCGCGCTGGCTTTGGTGAGATACCCGTCGGCGCCAGCTTTGAACATCCGGACCGCGTATTGGTCTTCCGGATGCATGCTGAGCACAAGCACCGGTAAGGTCGGCCGTTCGGCCTTCAACGCCTTCAGCGCCTCAGGGCCGCTCCGTCCAGGCATACTGATATCCATCACGACCAGATCCCATTTCTTGTTTCGGACCTGGTCGAGCATCTCCTGCGCATTGCCGCATTCCCCGACCTTTACTGCTTCGAAGCCGTCGGCCAGGATGTCTTTGACGCCGCGCCGAAATGAAGGATGGTCATCGGCGACGAGAATTTTCACCATGAATATAGACAAAGCGAATAGCCAATAGCGGGTGCTCGAACCCCACCGGCCAGTCTCTCCGTCCTGCCAGGCTATTCGCTGCTTGCTATTGGCTGTTGGCTGTTCGCTTTAGGCAACGACAACGTCAGCGTCGCGCCCTCGCCGGGCCGACTGGTAATGATCAGACGACCTCCCACCTGCCCGGCCCGTTCGCGCATGCCCAGCAGGCCGAGCGATTGCGCATCGGCCACCTTCTCCGCCGGGATGCCTTGCCCGTTATCCTTCACCTCAAGCAACAGGCGCCGGCTTGTTTGCTCCAACGAGATCATCACCTCGGTCGCCCGAGCGTGGCGCGCGACATTGGTGAGCGCCTCCTGGCAGATACGGAAGACCGCGGTCGCCACCTCCCGACCGACCTCAATGTCCTCCAGGCTCGTGCTGAAGGCGGACGCGATACCGGTGCGTTGCTGAAAATCCCGCACGAGCCATTCGAGCGCCGCCACCAGCCCGAGATCGTCCAACACCCCCGGTCGGAGTTCAGTCACGATCCGTTGCACCAACCCAATCGTGTTGTCGATCGGCCCGACCATCGAGTGGATCTTGTCCTGCAAGTGGACACGGACCGAGTGCTTATCGACCATAGACATGCTCTGACTCAGTTGCCTGAGATCGAATTTCAGACAGGTCAGGGCGACGCCCAACTGGTCATGCAGCTCCCGCGCGATGCGTCTCCGTTCCTCCTCACGCACGACTTCCAGGCGTCTCGACAGCGAGCGCAATTGGTCCACCGTCGTCTGCAATTGTTCTTCGGCTCGCTTCCGTTCGGTAATGTCGGTGAAGGTCACGACCGCGCCCGTGATCACGCCTCGCTCGGAGACAGGAAACGACGAATATTCCACGGGAAACGCCGTTCCGTCTTTCCGCCACATCATTTCATTCTCGACGTGGTAGCCTTCTCCCTTCAGGAACGCCGCATAGATCCGGCAGTCCTCGGATGGATACGGCGAGCCATCCGCCCGATGATGATGAATGAGGGCGTGCATGTTCTTGCCGATGACTTCTTCAGGCTGATACCCGAGCATCCGGGCCCCGGCCTTGTTGATGAAGGTGCATCGGCCTTGCTGGTCCAGCCCATAGATGCCTTCGCCGGTGGATTCCAGCAGCAGTAGCCGATCGTTCAGCAGTTTCTCCCGCTCCGCCTCGGCCCGCCTCCGCTCCGTGATGTCCCGAAGAATCCCGGTAAAGAACAGACCGGATTTAGCCCGCCAGGCGGTAATGGTGAGCTCCAAAGGAAACTCGGTGCCATCCTTTCTTAATCCGAACAGTTCGAACATGTTTCCCGTCACCGTCAATCGCCCTGCTGTGACGGCTCGCTTGATCCCTCGCTCATGGGCCTCTCGGAAGCGCGCAGGGATGACGAGGGTCATGGGACGCCCAACGATTTCCGGCACGGAATAGCCGAACATATCCTGGGCGCCCTTGTTCCAAAACGCGACCTTGCCCTCCTGGTCCAGCAACACAATCGCATCCTTCGTGGACTCCACGATCGAGCGTAAACGTTCTGCATGGTCGCGGAGCGCCTCTTCTGCCCGCTTCCTCTCCGTGATATCGCGCATGATCCCCATCATGCCGATGACCCGGTCGCCGTTCACATGGGGAACAATCGTCGCTTCGACGGTCAAATAGCCGCCTTCTCTCATGCGCAAATGCAAGGCCGCTGTGAGGACCTCGCGCTCCGCCATCGTATGAGCCAGGAGGTCCGCGGTGAATTGGAGATCGTCTGGATGCAGGAGCCCCCCAAAGGGTTTTCCGATCCATTCGTTGCAGGTCCAGCCCGTCAGCCGCTCGAAAGCGGGGTTCAGCGAGGTGATGACCGCGTCTTTGGATACGGTGAGCATGATGTCCTGAGCGCTCTCGATCAGACTGCGGAGCCGGTGCTCGGAATCGCGCAACGCCGCCTCCACAAGCTTGTGACGGGTGACATCGTGAAAGACCACCACCTGGCCGCAGGCTGTGCCGTTGTCGCCCTCCAATTTCCTCGTGCTGACGCTCAGCCAGGGGCCTTGGTGCTCCCCCGTTCGGCGGACGAACACCTCGACGTTGTTGACCTCGTCTCCGCGGAGGACGTGCAGGAGCGGTAAGTTCGCACGCGGAGACCGCGATGCCCTGTCCGGGCAAACGGCACCCATCTGCTCGATCCAGTTAGCTGGAGACACTTCCTCCGGTGGCAAACCCAATATCCGCTCGGCCGCCGGGTTGAACAGCACCGGCGCCCCTTCTTCGTCAACGACCACGACCCCTTCCCCCATACTGCACAGAATCGACCGGAGCAGCCGGGTCTGCTCGCCCAGAACCCGCTTGGAGTGCTCCAACGCGGCTTCCCTACGTGCGCGTTCGATGGCGTGGCGCAACGACCGCGTCAAGAGAGCGCCGGTCACCTGCCCCTTGACCAAATAGTCTTGCGCTCCAGCCTGGATCAATGTGAGCCCCAGCGCTTCATCCTCGATACTGGTCAGCACGACGATCGGCACGTCGTTCGCCGCCGCATGCATGCGGATCAGCGTCTCTAGGCCTCGGCTGTCGGGAAGCGAGAGAGCCAGCAGCACGACATCCGGCTTTTGGCCAGCCACCAGTTCGATGGCTGTCGCGAGCCGGTCAACCTGCGTCACCCGAAACTCGGACGCGCCGACCTCAGCCAGATGTTCCTTCAACGACCGAGCGTCGCACCGGTTATCGTCTATCAAAAGAATGTGCAAGGAATTCTGACCCGTCATTCGTCATTCGAATTGCGCACCAGGCACCACTCGCGACGCTTCGCCCGCGAAAACTCCCGTGTGGCGCTGGGCACCCATTGCATTCTTGGAGCAATGGGGCCCAGCATCAGTGCGTCTGCGCTTTCCATGCAATGGGTCGCATTGCGGCGGGGTGACTGCGGGGGACCGGCTCTCGGCTACACGAAAGCCCGTGTACGGGACAGAAATCGGTGAAAGGATAGCAGGCTTCACCGGTCAAAACAACCGACGCCATTATCCGTTCTCCGTTCCCTGTTTTCCGGCTGACGGTCGACGGTTAACGGTCAACGGGGCGCGGTCTTCGGTTAACGGACAAAAGGTCCGACGGCCGCAGCGTTTGGGGGCGTTGAACAGGAGAAGAAAAGAGATTAGGCTGGAGGCGTGGAGCAATGATGCCATGACCGCCGGCCTCAATCACGATGAAGCAATAAAGAGGCCAGCGGTGCAACCGAACGGATCAATGAAGGCAGAATCACTGGTGGGTTTTCTCCGGCCGCCAGGAGCAATCGAAAGGGCGGCCGGCTCTAGCAAAGCTTGGCATGGAGGTGCGCCATGGCCATCGCTTGTAAACTCAAAGAGTACCTTGATCGCGAACACGTCCACTACGATGTCTTGCCGCACCCCGAGGCCTTCCGGGCCCTCGCCATCGCCCACTCGCTCCATGCGCCCGAGAAGGAGATGGCGAAGGTCGTGATCGTGAAAGTCGACGGGCGGTTCGTCATGACGGTCCTGCCTGCGAGCTGGAATCTGGATCTCCACCGGCTCCGAGACCTGTTTTTGACCCATCACGTGCGGTTGGCGACCGAGGAGGAACTCAAGGCCCTCTTCCCCGACTGCGAACTGGGCGCCATGCCGCCGTTCGGGAATCTGTATGGGCTGGACGTGTATGTGGATCGATCGTTGGCCGAAGACGAGCACATCTTCTTTCAAGCCGGCAACCATTGCGAAGCAGTCCGGATGCGCTATGCCGACTTTGCCGCGCTGGTCTTTCCAAGGGTGGCGGAACTCCATCGTTCGCCCTCGGAAGTCTGGTGAGAACGGTCTTCCTGGCAGTCCCCATGAGCCTTCGGCTCACCTGTCTGCCGACAGGCAGGCCCTGCAGGA
>JBBIOW010000154.1:0-6830 GCA_037443165.1 Nitrospiraceae bacterium
GCCCTGGCACGCAGCAACATCCTGGCGCTCAGCCCGACTTAGCCGGAGAATAGGGTCAGCTAGAACCCGCGCGGAACCATGGAGAGCCCTCTCACTTGAGCGTCGAGCTGCACGATCCTTCCAACTGCACGCGCAAGTGTTGATCTCGCTTCCCATCAAGTGTCGGGCGCGGCCTTGCTGGCTTTTTGAGCACGCCGCAGCGAGGCCGATCCGCCAGGTTGATTTCACCCGGCGGCCGTGTTAAAGCGTCGCCATGCGCATCGTGTTCATGGGCACGCCGGAGTTTGCCGTTGCATCGCTGGAAGCGCTGCTGAAATCCGAAGATACGGTGGTCGGCGTCGTCACTCAGCCCGATCGACCCAAGGGCCGAGGCCGCGCGCTCATGCCGTCGCCCGTCAAACTGGTGTGCCAACGCGAAGGTCTGCCAGTGCTCCAACCGGTCAAGATGAAGGACCCGGCGTTTCTCGAAGCGTTGAAAAACTGGCAGCCGGATCTGATCGCCGTGGCTGCCTTCGGCAGGATCCTCCCGCTGGCGATCCTGAACCTTCCCTCGAAGGGCTGCATCAACGTCCATGCCTCGCTGCTTCCGAAGTATCGCGGCGCCGGGCCGATCCAGTGGGCTATCATCAATGGCGAGCGAGAGACCGGCGTCACGACGATGTTGATGGATGAAGGCATGGATACCGGCGCGATCCTCTTGCAAGAGGCGGTGCCTATCGAGCCTGACGATACGGCCGGTACGCTCTCCGCCAAACTGGCCTGGGTCGGCGGTAGGCTATTGGTGGAGACGTTGCGTCGATTGAAAGCCGGAACGCTGGCGCCTCGTCCGCAGGATCATGCCCAAGCTACGCTGGCTCCGTTGCTCAAGAAAGAAGACGGGTTGATCGACTGGACCCGACCTGCCGTCGAGATTGCCAACCGTATCCGAGGCATGGCTCCCTGGCCAGGAGCCTACACGTTCGCCGACGATGATCTCTGGAAAATTTGGAAAGCTACCCCCCAGGACGGACAGGCCCACAACGCGCTTCCCGGCGCGATCGTCGGCTTCACGAAGGAGGCCATTCTTGTCGCAACGGGAAAAGGCGTGCTTGCCATCACCGAACTTCAGCCGGCCAACAGCCGGCGCATGACTACGGCCCAATTCCTTGCCGGGCACCGTCTCTTGCCGGGACAGATGCTGGGAGCAGGTCCGAAAGTTGGACGCTGAGAAGACCATCGATACGGCACGGATGAAAGCAACCCCTGACTTCGGCAACCACTCGTCGTTGCTCGCTCATTCTGGTCCCCGGCCGAGCGCCAGATCGATCGCGCTTCACGCGCTCATCGAGACGGAGCTGAAACAGACTCCGGCGGATGAAGCCCTGAACGAGACGCTTCGACGCGTCCGCCTCGATCCCCGCGAACGGGCTTTGGCCACCGAACTGACCTACGGCGTGTTCCGCCGCCGAGGCACGATCGATTGGCGATTGGCGCAGGTCATGGATCGTCCGATCGAACGTCTCCCCGTCGTCGTGAAGATGACGCTGCGCCTCGGCGCCTATCAACTGCTCTATCTGGATAAAATCCCCGATTCCGCGGCGGTCCATGAATCCGTGCGGATCGTGAAGCCGTTTCACGCGAAGATGGGTCGCGATTGGAGCGGATTCGTCAACGCCGTCTTGCGAGCCCTGCTTCATACCCCGGAGCCCGCTTGTCCTGATCCGGCGACCGACCCGGTCGCCGCGCTGGCCGTCCGGTATTCCTGCCCGGAGTGGTTGATCCAGCGCTGGCTGGAGCGGTTCGGCCCGATCCAAGCCGAACGGCTGTGCTGCGCCGTGAGTGAGATTCCCCCGCTCACCGTCCGTGCCAATACCCTGCGCACGAGTCGGGAGGCTCTGATCGAGCGGCTCGCTCAAACCGGGGTTGACGCCCGTGCGACTGCCGTCAGCCCCGTCGGGATCGTGCTCGACAAGTGCGGCTCAGTCACGGAGTTGCCGGGCTTCTGCGAAGGAGCGTTTTATGTCGAGGACGAGGCTGGCCAGTTGATCCCGTTGTTGCTCGACCCGCAACCGGGCGAACGTGTGCTTGATGCCTGCGCTGCGCCCGGCGGAAAAACCACCCATCTGGCCGCTCTGATGCGGGATCAAGGCGAAATCGTGGCCGTGGACCGGAGTCCGCAGCGGGTCCGCAGAATGGAAGACAATTGTCGACGCCTGGGTGTGTCGATCGTCCAGCCTTTCGTAGCCGATGCCAGAGAACTCACCTTGACGTCCGGGAGGCGGGGACCTGGAAAAGACGCTCGGACGCTGCCGTTCAACGCACCGTTCGACCGTATCCTGCTGGATGTCCCGTGCAGCGGGCTCGGTGTTTTGCGGCGCCATCCGGAAGCGAAATGGCGGAAGCAGGCCACGGCGCTTCAACGGCACCAAAAGTTGCAACGCGAAATCCTGGAAGCAGTCAGCGCTCTCTTGCGGCCTGGCGGGGTGTTGGTCTATAGTACGTGTTCGACCGAACCGGAAGAAAACGAACAGGTCGTCGAGCAGTTCTGCGAAGCCCACGCCGAGTTTCGACGCGAAAGCGTGGAGCCATGGGTGCCTCCAGCCGGTCTCCCGCTGTTGACCAGCCGGGGAGATTTCTCCACGATGTTCAATGAGAATTCCATGGACGTCTTCTTTGCTGTCCGTCTGCGGAGAGTCGCCTCATGAGTCGTCATCCGATCCGTATCGCGCCGTCTATTCTTTCCGCGGACTTCGCCCGGCTGTCCGATGAAATCACGCGCGTCGAGCGAGGCGGCGCCGATCTGCTCCACATCGACGTGATGGACGGACACTTCGTTCCCAACCTGACAGTCGGCCCCCCTATTGTGGAAGCGTTGCGGAAAGTGACGAAACTCCCGCTCGACGTCCATCTCATGATGACCAATCCGGACGCATTCGTTGAGGAATTCGCCGAAGCAGGGGCCGACTACCTGACCGTCCATGTCGAGACCTGCCCGCATCTTCATCGCACCGTCCAGTCGATCAAGGAACGCGGTGTGAAGGCCGGTGTCTCCGTGAATCCGGCGACCCCAATCGGCCTATTGGAAGAGATCGCTCGCGACGCCGATCTGATCCTGATCATGTCGGTGAACCCCGGTTTCGGCGGGCAGCAATTCATCCCTTCCTCGCTGCAGAAGATCGCGCAAGCCCGGCAGCTCATCGATCGCGTGAAGAGCCCGGCGGCGCTGGAAGTCGACGGCGGGGTGAAACCGGACAATGCGGGTCAGATCGTTCAGGCCGGCGCGGATATTCTTGTATCCGGGTCTGCCATCTTCTCTGCTAACGACTATGGAGCCGTCATCGCCGCGTTGCGCGCCGCCGGGCAATCCGCGTCTCCCCCGCGAAACCCACAGACTGTGTCGGTGCATCGGTAAGCGAGGCCCGGTGGATATCTTCTCTCTGATCAACAGCCTGCATCCGCTCGAAATCAGGGTCATCACGGCATTGGGGCAACAGCCGAGTGGGTCGGTCCTGCGGATCGAACAGATCGCGCAGGCGACCGGGCTTGAAGCGTCACGCTTAAGCATGGCCATCGAATGGCTGCTGACCAAGAACCTGATCGTCGTCGAGTCGGAAACGGTCACGCCGGTGGTCTCGCTCACGAAAGTCGGCGAGGACTACTTCGAGCACTCCGCGCCCATCGAGCGTATCCTGTCGGCTGCCCGCGAAGCCGCCAAGAGTGGCAGGCGGCTGACGATTCAGGATATTCAATCACGGGAAGGGTTGGAGCCGAGCGAGATCAGCGGTGCGATCGGCTGCCTGAAAAAAGAAGGAGCCGTGTTGATCGTCCAGGGCGGCTGCATTGAGGCCACCGGCCGACCCAGCCCGACCGCGGAAGCGCTGCGGACTATCCTGCAGCAATTGCGGGGGACCTCCCGCGAGCTCGACGCGTTTCCGGACGCCTTGCGCCGGGTTATCCAACAACATGCCGTGAAGCGCGGCAATGCCCGCGAGCCGTTCCGGATCGATGAGCGCGTGACCAGATCGTACCGCCTGACCCCGGCTGGCGAGCAGGCCGCTGGACTGATCGCGCGGCAGGACGCGGTGGAGGAGGTCTCGCAATTGACGCCCGAGTTGCTGAAAGACGGGGCTTGGCGCACCAAGCGGTTCAGAAAATATACTATCAGTCTGCGGCCTCCCCGGGTCGCCGCCGGCAAGCGGCATCCGTACCGGGAATTTCTCGATTTGGTCAAGAACAAACTCGTCAGCATGGGTTTCCAGGAGATGCGCGGCCCTCTGATCGAGACCGAATTTTGGAACATGGACGCTCTGTTCATGCCACAGTTCCATCCGGCTCGGGACATCCATGATGTCTATTTCGTCAAGGAACCGACCCATGCCCGTTCGGACGATCCGCAGGACAGAAGGCTTTGGACTCGGGTGGCGACGACCCATGAGTCCGGGGGCAAGACCGGGTCGTCCGGGTGGGGATATCGATTCGACATGGAGCGCACGCTGCGGCTGGTACTCCGGAGCCAAGGCACGGCCGTGTCCGCCAGAACGCTGGCTTCCAACCCCGCCGTGCCGGGCAAATATTTTTCGATCGCCCGCTGTTTTCGATACGATGCCGTCGATGCGACGCACGCCACCGACTTTTTCCAAGTAGAAGGAATCGTGTTGGGTGAGGATATCAATTTCCGTACCTTGCTCGGCCTGCTCGACCTCTTTGCCCGGGAAGTCGCGCAAGCGAAAGAGAGCAAATTCCTGCCGGCGTACTTCCCCTTCACCGAACCGTCGGTCGAGCTGCATGTCCGGCACCCGCGTTTGGGGTGGATGGAATTGGGCGGCGCCGGCCTGTTTCGGCCGGAAGTCACCCTGCCATTGGGCGTCACGGTACCGGTGATCGCCTGGGGCTTGGGCCTTGACCGTATGGCCATGGTCGCGCTGGGTATCCACGACATCCGCGATTTGTTCACCGCCGATTTGGAGTTGATCAGGACGACACGAGGAAGGTTTTGAAACGGTTCGTCTGGTTGGTCTGGTTTATCTGGTTCCCAACCAAACAAACCAGAAAAACGAAGTGACCCGTCGCACAAGAATATGCAGACGATCTCCATTAACCGTCAGGACCTGGAACAGTTGATCGCCGGGCCGGGCAAAGCCCGCCGACCCATCACGATGGGACAACTGGAGGCCTGGCTGCCCTTGGTGAAGGGTGAGTTGAAGGGCCAGAACGCCGAGACGGGCGAGCTACGGATCGAGCTGCAGGACAGCAACAGGCCTGACCTGTGGTGCTCTGAAGGAATTGCCCGCCAGATCAGAATCAAGCTCCGCGGCCGCGCGCCAGCTTATTCTTGCTTCTCCCCGACCCAGCGATCCAAGCATCGCCTTATCGTCTCGCCCGGCCTGGAGTCGGTCCGTCCCTTTGTCGCGGCCTGTACGGCCAGCGGCTATGAAGTCACCGCCGAAGGCTTGGCCCAGTTGATCCAAACCCAGGAAAAACTCGCCGATATTTTCGGGCGCAAACGACGGACGGTCTCGATCGGCCTCTATCGACTTCCTCGCATCGTCTTTCCCGTCAGGTATGATCTCGTGAAGCCGGAGGATGTGAGCTTTACCCCGTTGGGGCTGGAATCCAAGATGACCCTCGGGGAAATCCTGCTCGTCCATCCCAAGGGATTGGAGCACGGGTCGATCCTAGCCGGCCATGATCGGGTCCCGCTGCTTCGGGACGCCGCGGGGCAGGTTCTGTCCTTTCCACCAATCATCAACAGCCGGGAGATCGGCGAAGTCCAGGTCGGGGACCGCGAGCTGTTCGTTGAGGTGACGGGAACTGACCTGTCGATGGTGGTGCTGACGCTGAATATTCTCGCCGTCAACCTGGCCGATCGCGGCGCCGTGATCAAACCGGTCGAAGTGACGTATCCGTACAGGACGCCTCTAGGCAAGACTGTCACGACACCCAAAGATTTGGGTAAGGCCCGAACGATTCAGGTGAAGGCGATCGAAGCGGCACTCGGGCAGCCGCTGGGCGCGCAGGAGATCGGCAAGGTCCTGGAGGCCTACGGCTACAGGGTCTCGAGGGCGCGGGACAGGGTCGTGGTGCAGCTTCCCCCCTATCGCAATGACCTGATGCACGCCGTGGATGTGGTCGAAGATGTCGCGATCAGCAGGGGCTACGACTCGTTTGAGCCGGTGATGCCCTCTCAGTTTACCGTGGGAGGTTTGTCCCGTCTCGAACAGGCCTCCGACAGGGTGCGGGACCTCATGATCGGGATGGGATTTCAGGAAATCATCTCGAATATCATGGCCTCACGTCAGGAACTGTGCACGAACATGCGCCTGAGCGGCACCGAATGGGACAAAGTCGTCGAGGTGGAGAACGTGATGTCGCAGAGCTTCGCCTGCCTGCGGCAGTGGATCACACCCTCGCTGCTACGCGTCGAGGCCGCCTCCAGCCGCGCCTTCTACCCCCATCGGCTGTTCGAAGTCGGTGAAACCGCGGTGCCCGATCCGAAAGAGGAGACGGGCTCGCGCACGCTGGTGGCGCTTGGTGCCTTCATCGCCCACGCTGGAGCGAACTTTTCAGAAATCCACTCCTGCCTGGACCTGCTGCTGTTCTACCTCGACCGGCCCTATACCTTGGAGCCTGTGAACCATCCGTCGTACTTGGAGGGCCGAGCCGGTCGGATCGTGTCGGGGGGACAGGCGCTGGGGCTAGTCGGGGAGCTCCATCCCGAAGTGCTGGAGCGCTGGCAGGTGAGCGTCCCCGCAGTGGCGTTCGAGCTTGAAGTGAATCGACTGAGAGGAAGAGAGGACTAACGTTCGCTCGCTGTCGGCGATTCCGGGCGGCACTTTCCGCGCCGTCGAGCC
>JBBIOW010000155.1:0-6819 GCA_037443165.1 Nitrospiraceae bacterium
GTGAATCCCTTGTCGCCTTTGTGCGGATCATCGATCAGGGACTGGTTCCGATCGATCACGACCCGACCGGCATCCAGCAGGCTCGCCAGGAGATGCGCCGTTTCCTGGGCTTCTTCCTGCGAAATCGCAGAGCTTTGAACCGGCAGTATCACGAACAGCCATGCCAGGGGAACCCTCCATAACCTTTTCCTGCATCGCCTCATACGCCGTCCCTTCTTGCGCCAGGGCCGCACAGCTCAGCCGCCCGACGCGGTCCGGCATCGCCCTTGATCGTAGTGGCGCGGCATATTTTCCGCCGCAAACGGCAGACCTTCCGCGGCAGCTCTCCGTGGAAAGGCATAGGATTCCTCCAACCAGCGGCGCCGCATGTCGGCCAGCCTGCCCCCGGCGTCCAACCGGAACAAGAGATCGTTGAGAAACCGCCGCAGTCGATAGCTCTCTTCCGCCATGACCACGGCGTAATCCTCCTTCGTCAACATGAGCGGCTTTCCGTCTTCCGCTTCGAGGAGCTGCCAATCTTTTCGGACCCGTGACACTGTGAACCAGAGGACCGGCTGTTTGCCCACGATCACGTCGATGGGCGGATCTTGCGACTCGAACGCCGCGGGGAGGGAATCGCACAGGACCAGGCGGACCCCGGCCAGATGGGCCTCTGCGTACAGTTGAGCAGTCGTTCCCTCCTGCACCGCCACCGTCAATCCCGCCAATGCCGTCCGAATCGTCGCCGGCTCATAGACGGCGCGGGGATCGCGTTGAAGGACTGCGCGCACGCGTTCGGCGATCTCGTTCCGGCGCAGAATCACACCGAGACCGCCGTTGGTGAAATACGGCACGGAGTAGGCGAGTCCGGCCCTCGTTGGAGACGGCACGTTTGCCGTCGTCGCCGAGACGAACAGATCGAGTTTGCCCTCATGCAAGAGCACAAAGAGCGCGCGGTACGGAACCAGATGGAGAATTGGGACGACGGGTTCGCCTCCGCACCGCACGGAAAGCGCTGCCGAGATTTCCCGCAGAAGCTCCACATCCAACCCGGTCACGCGGAGGCCTTCATCCGTGAAAATTGCCGGAAAGACGAACGGCCGCCGAGGTTCAAACCCCATGCCGACCTGTAACCGCTTGCGGGCGCAGATCGCGTCGAGCTCATTGGTGGCGACGGGTTGAATGAATTGGATCGCATCGAACACCAGGCCGCAGCCTTGGAGGGCGAATCCGAGCCAAAGCGTACACACCCAGCCGGTTGCGTATTTCGCGACCCTCAATACCGAATGCCGGTCAAGAACACCCATTGTTGCGACTGCCCCGCCTCGCCTCGGAAATCCACTCCGTATTGTGTGTACTGCACGGTGATATCCACCGCCAAGCCGCCGGCAACCGGAAAGCGCAAGCAGACCTGTCCGCCGACGAGATGCCCCGGCGTGGCGTGGCCCGGTCCCGGCATCACCGCTCCTCCCAACAGTCCGACATACGGCACCGCCCGATCCTCCAACGGTCCGAATAACACGTGCCGGATGGTTCGGCCGATCGGCTTCCCTTTCGGAAAATCCAAGATGTCGATGAAATTGTTCCACCGGGGATTCACGAAGATGGCATGCTGATCGGTTTTGGTCTCCTCCGCATGGATGCTGAAGAACTGATAGATGGCTCTCACCTCGAGATTCCCATACCGCAAAGCAGTCAACCCGGCCTGAATCCCGATTTCCCGATCATCGGGCGCAAACGTCTGCTGACGAAAGGCCACGTCAATGTTGAACGGCCGGAGCGGGAGGATTTCGAGGAAGGCTTCCTGGGCGATGACTCGGGATGGGCAGATCAATAAAAGGACAATGAGAATGGTCCAACGGCTTCGGTTCTGGGCCGGAATCACGGATCTTGCCTTCCGCCTCCGACTCCGCACGCGTGACCTGATTTCCTGATCCCCCGCCTTCGGCGATCTCAGCGCCACCTAACGGCCGGCCGCTGGAAACAAACCCGGCGGGGTAGCACACAGGTCGACCCCGCCGGTCACAGAGATGCCGCTTTCTTCTCGGCTATGGTGCGGCTGGCGGGGTGATTTTCGTCTGGGGTATCTCGACCTTCCAAGGCGTATGCGGCATCAGCGGCGCGGGCTTGGCATCCGGCTTGGCGACGAGCACGGCGATGGCCCCGCGCAGCGCGCCGGTCAACGAATGAGTGACGAGGGGGTAGGCACCTTCCGTTTCGACGACCACGTCGAAGGTGGCGGCGCTGCCGGGGCCGACGACGTAGGTCTGGACTCCGCTCAACTTATTGGCCGGATTGCCGCTCTCATAGACGTTGTCCCAGATTTCCCCGATCGGGTGAAACGAAGAGAATTCATTGGGGCCAGCATTGACGAAGTAGATCCGGACCCGTTCGCCCGGTTTGGCCTCGAGGGCATGCCCACCGGTCACGAACGGGTGATACTTGAAGACTCCGCCGTTGAAGATGATGTGGTCGAACTTCCGGTCGAACATGCTTTGCACGTCGTCCGGATTCTTGAACAGCTCCGACTGGATCAGCACGTATTCCCGGTCCGCCTTCGGCAAGGCCTTCGGGTTCTTGGGATCCACGATGATCGCGCCGAACATCCCACGAGCGACATGCTGGATCATGGGCGGCGCTCCACAGTGATAGAAGAAGACGCCGGGCTTCTTCGCCACGTAGGTATAGCTGATCTCCTCTCCAGCGTTGACGGCCCGGTAATTCTTTAGAAAGTCGATCTCGGCGGCATGGAAATCCATGGCATGAGGATTCTTGTTGGTGGCCGGGTTCTTCAGTGTGAACTTGACGGTGTCGCCTTCGGTGACACGCACCACCGGACCAGGGAACTGCCCATTGAAGGTCCAGGCCCTGTACTGTTCTCCCGTGCCGTCGATGATCACGTCGGTCTCGACGGCGGTCATCTCGACTTCATGAGTCTTGGCCAGCGCGTCGTGAACCTGCAAGCCTGTCGCCCACGCACTCGCGGCGGATAGCAACGCCGTCGCATACGCCAAGCGACGGCCGATCTGCAAACCTATACACAACATCGGTGTTTCCCTCCTGGATTGATGGCAAGCTGACCGTGACCGGATCGTGATGCGGGAATGATAAACGCTCTTATCGGCTCATGCTATGATCAAAATCATACTCCCGAGGCGGGCCGGGGGAAGGAATTAGTGGCGGACGGCTAGAGGATCGACGGCGAGGTGCTTCAAGCCGGTCAGATCGCGGATCACGATTTGCTTGGCTCCGCCGGACACCAGCTTGGCGCGTTTAAAGCGGCTCATGATGCGGATCGCGGTCTCGACCGTAATACCGACCATGTTCGCCAAATCCTGGCGGGTCAGTCGCACCGCAAGGCGGAGTCCGTTTGGTTCTCGGACGCCGACCCGTTCGGCCAGCTTCACCAACAGCGACGCCAGACGTTGGTCGGCGCGGTCTAGCGCCAAGATCTTGGCGTTTTCCTGCGCCTCGTTCAGGCGCTTGCCCAGGTACTTGATTACTTCCAGCGCCGCGTCGGGATTGCGGCGCAGCATCGCGAAATAGGATTTCTTGCTCACGCGGAGGATGCTGACGTCACACAGAGGCTCAGCGCTGCCTGGATGAGGAGCTCCGTCGAACACCGCGGCCTCGCAGCAGAAGAGGTCGCCAGGCATGAGGACCTTGAGCGTGCATTCCTTTCCCGACGTGGAGGATTTGACGCACTTGACCGCACCTTCTTTGAGGATGTGGAAATACTCGGCCGGATCGCCCTCGCGGAAAATATATTCGCCCTTCCGATAGCGGGTCTCGACGACTTCCCCGGCCAGGCGACGGCGGTCCCGCTCCTTGAGCAGGTCGAACAGAGGAACGCGCTGCAGGGGGTCCGCCTCCGCCATGACCGCTCGCTCTATTTGACGATCCGCTTGGCTGTCTCCACGATCGAGCGCGCGCCGATTCCGAAATGGTCGATCAACTCCTCGGGCTTCCCGCTGCGGGGAATCTCCCGGACCGCCAGCTTGTGAACCCGGATGCCTTCTGAGCCGAGCGCATTCAGCACCGCATCGCCGATCCCGCCGTGCACGTAGTGGTCCTCCACCGTCAAGACGCGTCCCTGTGTGGCGCGCGCGCTGTCCAACAAGGTGGCCTGATCGATGGGGGCCACGCTGTAGAGGTCGATGATCCGCACCGCAATGCCGGCCGCCTTGAGCTGGTCATGCGCCTTCAGGGCTTCGAAGAGCGTGACCCCGGCGGCCACGATCGTCAGCGCATCCGAAGGGCTCTGCCGCACGATCTTGGAGCCGCCGATCTGAAACGTTTCGTCGTTCCCGTACAAGACAGGCGACTTGGGCCGGCCGGCCCGGAGATAGACCATCCCGCGATGCCGTGCGGCGGCTTCGACCAAGCGGTGCATGGACACGGCGTCCGACGGGTAGAGGACCGCCACGCCGGGCTGCGCGGCCATCATCGCGATGTCTTCGAGCCCCATTTGCGACGGGCCGTCCTCGCCGATGCTCACCCCGACGTGGGTGCCGACCAGCTTGATATTGGCTTGGCTGATCGCCGCCATGCGGATGAAATCATAGGCGCGGGTGAGGAAGCAGGCGAAGGTCGCCGCGAAGGGAATCTTGCCGCAAGCGGCGAGACCGGCGGCGGCGCCGATCATGTTTTGCTCGGCGATGAAGTGCTCGAAGAACCGGTCCGGAAACTGTTTGCCGAATTTCTCCGTGTAGGTGGAGTTTTTCACATCGGCGTCCAGCGCCACGACCAAGGGGTGGACCTCGCCGAGGGCGACCAACGCCGAACCGAACGCTTCGCGGGTCGCGACCTGGTCAGTCGGCTTGTACGACGGCGGCGCCATCGCGCCGGCCGGCTTCGCACCGTTCACAGCCGCGGCCGGCCGCGTGATCTGCGGCTCCGGTCCGCCCGGCTTCAACCGGCGCGTCAACTCTTCGATCGCCCGGTTCGCCTCATCGCCCTTCTTCAGCGCCTTGCCGTGCCAGTCCGGCTTGTCCTCGACGAAGGAAATGCCGCGGCCCTTGAAGGTGCGGGCCAGCAACACCGTCGGTTTGCCCTTGGTCCGCGCGGCTTCGTCGAAGGCGTCGAGCAACGCCGGAATATCGTGCCCGTCCACGACGACGGTGTGCCAGCCGAATCCGGCCCAACGCGACCGGTACCCTTCCATATCGTGCTGCAGCATCGTCGGATCGCTCTGGCCGAGGCGGTTCACATCCACAATGGCGCAGAGGTTATCGAGCGCATAGTGGCGGGCGATTTCGACCGCTTCCCACACCGAACCCTCCACCGACTCGCCGTCGCCCAAGAGGACGTAGGTCCGGTAGTCGGCCTTGTCGAGATACTTGGCGTTCAGCGCCATGCCCACGCCAGCGGATAACCCCTGACCCAACGAGCCGGTCGCGACGTCCACGAACGGCAGCCGGGGAGTGGGATGGCCTTCGAGATCGGAAGTCAACGTGCGCAGCTTGAGCAACTCGGCCTTGTCGAAGAGGCCGGCCTCGGCCCAGGCGGCGTAGAGCAGCGGCGCGGCGTGCCCCTTCGACAGCACGAACCGGTCGTTGCCGGGACGTCGAGGATCTTTGGGATCGTATCGCATGACCGCGAAGAACAACGTCGCGACGATATCGGCCGCCGAACAGCAGCTCGTCGGGTGGCCGCTGCCGGCCTCCGTCGTCGCACGCACGCTCTCGATCCTCAGATGGGTGGCCTTGTTCTCGAGCATCGTGACGAATTCGGGAGTCACGGTCGCGCGTGAAGCCATAGGTACTCCTTTCAGGCAGTTTCAGACGATGACACGATCCGGCATGATTCCGTCGCGGCAGGAAGTCTCGACTCCGCTGAGGCTAACAGAAGGCAACCGACGGAGTCAACGAACGCGGACGCGCCGCATGTCGAGCCCGCCCGACGGATTGCGCAAGCCGGCCGTTCACTGCATAATGCGCCCGGCAGGAGCAAACGGACCTTCCGTTCCCTCGCACGACTCCCCGCCGTACCGCCTGCCTCATGAGAACGTCCGGGCTCGCGGGATCGACACGGTCCACGGCTCCGTTTCCACGTGGCCGCGCGCGATCCGGATGGAGGGCCCGATGAAGGAGCGCTCATGTCCCATTTGACGCTGGCATTGATCATCTTCGGAGCCGCGTATCTGGCGATCGTCACCGAACGGATTCACAAAACCATCGTCGCGCTGTTCGGCGCCGCGCTGATGATCAGTTTCGGCGTCGTCACCCAGGAAGAGGCCTTCCATTCGCAGGAGTACGGGATCGACTACAACGTGATCTTTCTGCTGATCGCGATGATGGTGATCATCAACATCACCCGGAAAACGGGACTGTTCGAGTGGCTGGCCATCTGGGCGGCGAAACGGGCGAACGCCCGTCCGTTCCGGATGATGGCGCTGCTGGCGATCATTACGGCCGTGCTCTCCGCCTTTCTGGACAACGTGACCACCGTCCTGTTGATGGCGCCGGTGACACTGGAGATTTCGAAGCGTCTGGATTTGAATCCCATCTCCTTCCTGGTGACCGAGGCGCTGGCGTCCAACATCGGCGGCACCGCCACACTGGTCGGCGATCCACCCAACATTATGATCGCCAGCAAAGCGGATCTAAGCTACATGGAGTTTCTGGTCATGCTCGGGCCGATCGTCCTCGGCATCATGGCGGTGTTCATCGCCGTGCTGTGGCTGATCAGCGGCAGAACCATGAAGGTCTCGCCCGAGCGCCGACAGGCCGTCCTGGCCATGAACGAACGGGCCGCCATCCGCGACCGGCCCCTGCTCATCAAGTGCTTATGGCTGTTGGGGCTTACGACGCTGGGGTTCTGCGTGCACGGGCTGGTTCA
>JBBIOW010000156.1:0-6765 GCA_037443165.1 Nitrospiraceae bacterium
GTGCATTTCCAGCACCCAATAGCGCAGGCTGTCCATAATGAGCTGGAGCGTCCGTGGTTGTCTGACGTTCAGACTGTTGCCGCAGCCCGTATAGTCCATATAATACCGAGGCTGATCAGGGACCAGACGATAGTAGGTCGCGTTATCGATACCGCGAAACGACAGCGTCGGCCCAAGATGGTTGCCTTCCGCCGTGTGGTTGTACACGACGTCCAGGATCACCTCGATTCCGGCGCTGTGGAGCGTTTTGACCATCGTCTTGAACTCCTTGACGTGGCGCCCGCGGACCGGCGAGGACGCGTATCGGATGTCCGGCGCAAAGAACCCGATGGTGTTGTAGCCCCAGTAATTCGTCAAGCCGCGATTCTGGAGATGCTTGTCCCGCACGAAGTGGTGGACGGGCAATAGCTCGACCGCCGTCACGCCCAACTCCGTGAGATAGTCGATGATCGGAGGCGTCGCCAAGCCGGCGTAGGTGCCCCGCAGCGCCTCGGGCACGTCCGGATGGCGGGCCGTGAGCCCCTTGACGTGCACTTCGTAGATAATGGTCCGCTCCCAGGGCATGCGGAGCAGGCGGTCGCCGCCCCAGGTGAACGCTTCATCGATCACCACGCACTTGGGGACGTTGCCGGCGTTGTCCCGATCGTCGCGGGACAGGTCGGCGTCCGGGTGGCCGATCTGATAGCCGAACATGGCGTTCGACCATTCGACGGTCCCCGCGATCGATTTGGCATACGGGTCGATCAACAGCTTGGCGGGATTGAAGCGGTGCCCTTCTTCGGGCGCATAGGGTCCGTGCACACGATAGCCGTAATGCTGCCCCGGTCGCACTTCCGGCAGGTACGCATGCCAGACCTGGTCGGTGCGTTCCTCGACGCGGATCCGGTGAGTCTCCTGTGCGTCATACGGTCCGTCGAACAGGCACAGCTCGACGGCGTCGGCGTTCTCAGAGAACAGCGCGAAATTGACCCCCTCTCCATCCCATGTCGCGCCCAAGGGATACGGGCGACCAGGCCAGATTTTCACCTCTGGTGCTCCTTAAAAGAAAAGGCGCGAGTTGCGAGTCGCGCGAGTTACGCCCGTCACGCCAGCCTCGCATGTAAGTTGTCTTATAGCCGCGGCGGCCTGCCGGGCGCAATCCACCTGTCCTTTCCGGTTGTATAAGGCCGACGAACCCCGTAGCATGGGCACGTTCCTTCGCAAAGGGCGGAGGTGGCACCCGTTGCATTCTTCGGAGCCACGGGTCCCCGGCGAGAGGCAAGGGATTCGGCATCCTCCTCCTGACCTCCGGCCTCGAGCCTGTTTTCACATGGAGCGAGCAATGGACGGGAGCGGACTGTGGCAACTCGATCTGGGCGCACGCTTCCTCGGCCCCGCTCAGGTCCGCTTTCGCGTGTGGGCCCCCCGGGCAAAGACGGTCTCGGTTCGGCTGATCCGACGCGACGGCCGCCCCACTCCCTTGCAGTCGCGAGAACTCGGCTATTTTGAAGCGGACATGCCGGGCGTGGTCGAAGGCGATCGGTACCTGTACGTGCTGAACGACGAAAAAGAACGTCCCGACCCGGCCTCGCGCTTTCAGCCGGACGGCGTGCACGGTCCTTCGGCTGTCGTGGATCCCGGAGCGTTCCGGTGGACGGATCAGGGCTGGCGCGGCCTCACGCGCGATCAGCTCGTCATCTATGAACTCCACGTCGGCACCTTTACCCGTGAAGGCACCTTTCAGGCTGTCGTTCCGCTACTGGACTATCTCCGGCATGATGTGGGAGTCACGGCGATCGAATTGATGCCGGTCGCCCAGTTTCCCGGAACCAGAAACTGGGGGTACGACGGGGTCTATCCCTTCGCGCCGCAGGCGAGTTACGGCGGGCCGCGGGGGCTCCGTCTGCTGGTGGACGCCTGTCACGCCAAGGGGCTGGGGGTGATTCTGGACGTCGTGTACAACCACCTGGGGCCGGAAGGAAACTATCTCGGAGACTTCGGGCCCTACTTCACCGACCGGTATCACACGCCGTGGGGAGCGGCGATCAACTACGACGGTCCGGACAGCGACGAGGTGCGGCGTTACATCATCGGCAACGCACTGTATTGGATCACGGAGTATCACATCGACGGCCTGCGCCTGTCCGCCATTCACGGCATCTACGTTTTCGGCGTGCGACACATCCTGCGCGACCTGACGGACGCAGTCCACGCGCAGGCCGACCGGCTGGGCCGCTCCGTCCTGGTCATCGCCGAGAGCGACTTTAACGATGTCCGCGTCATCGCTCCGCCGGAAGAGGGCGGATACGGTCTGGATGCGCAATGGAACGACGACTTCCACCATGCACTCCATGCGCGGTTGACCGGCGAACGGGAGGGCTACTACCAGGATTTCGGGCGCCTCGATCAGTTGGCAGCGGCGATCCAGGACGGCTTCGTCTATACCGGGCAGCGATCGGCTTATCGACGGCGGCGGCACGGGAGCGTCTCCCGGGGCCGGCCTTCCTCACGGTTCGTCGTGTTCGCGCAAAACCACGACCAGGTCGGGAACCGCGCCCGTGGCGACCGCCTGAGCACCCTCATTCCCTTCGAGGCGCTGAAGGTCGCAGCCGCCGCCGTCCTGCTGGCTCCGAACATCCCGCTCCTGTTCATGGGTGAGGAATACGGCGAGCGCGCGCCCTTTCTCTATTTCACTGATCATGGAGATCCGGCCCTCGTCGAAGCCGTCCGTCGCGGCCGAAAAGCGGAATTCGCCGCTTTCGGATGGACGGGCGACATTCCCGATCCGCAGGACCCGGCGACCTTCGACCGCTCGCGCGTGCGCCCCGGCGAACCGGCCGATCCGCGGCAGTCGGCTCTGCTCCGGTGGTATCGCCGGCTGCTCGACCTGCGCCGATCCGTTCCGGCCCTCGCCGCCGCGGAATCCGGCTCGGCCGGGCATCACGCCTGGACCGACGACGCGCAACAGGTCCTGACCCTGCATCGTTGGGCCGCCGACGGATCCGCCGCGCTGGTCATTCTCGGATTCAACGACCAGCCGGTCTCCCTCCTCCTGCCCCCGCCGCAAGGACCGTGGCGGTTATCCCTATGGTCCGGGACCGAAGAGTTCGGCGGAACTGGCGAAGAGCTGTGGCCAAAAGAGTTGGGAGCCGAAACCCGTGATGCGGCGGTCCGTCTGCCCGCGTACGCAGCAGCCGTCTATGTGAAAATCGAGTGAGCAACGCAAGAGCGGACGAACCGGTGTAACGGCTTTCGCGATAGCGCGAGCCGCTCGACCCGCCCTGTCCGAGCCCGAGGCGAGAGGCATGCGCGCGAGCGGCGTTACATGGGTTCGTAAGCAGGCCTTGCCGGTTGCAGCAGGACTAAGATGTCGCCCGTGCGCAGCACCTCCCGTTCCTGCAGATCCCACAAGGTAAGCACCGTCTCGCCTCGGTACACGCGAAGCAGCACATCGGGTTTGAGGTCCACAGCGCGCTTCCCGACCTCCTCCGGCTTGACGGCTCGCTCGACGAGATTGATGCGCCCACCAGCCGTCAGCAGGTCTTCGAGATAGTCCACGAGGTGCCGATGATCCACAGCCGCAGCCAGGATGTACCCGCCGAATGTGGCCGGAGAAACGATCGTATTCGCGCCGCCTTGCCGGAACAGTTTGACGTTCTCTTCCTCCTGGGCGCTGACGATGATACGCAACGTCGGATGGAGATAGCGGGCGGTGAGCAGGATCAAGGCATTGGTGTCGTCCCGGCCCGCGGCGATGATGAGCGCCCTGGCTTTCTCGAGCACCGCATCCTGGAGGATCGCCTCCTGAGTCGCGTCGCCTTGGAAGGCGACAACCCCCAGCTCAACGGCCGCGCGCACCCGTCGCTCCTCGGGATCGATCACCAGGATGCGTTCGGGCGGAACCCCCTTCGCCAGCAACTCCTTGACCGCGGAGAACCCGGTATAGCCGAAGCCACACACGATCACGTGATCATCGAGCCCGGCCCGCAGTTTGGCCATACGATACGCCTCCATGTATCGGCGAATGACGAGTTGGTACGCCGTCCCCAGAAACACGAACCACACGACCACGCGGATCGGGGTGACAACGAGGGCGTCGATCAGACGCGCTCGCGGCGTGACCGGCACGATGTCGCCGTACCCCACGGTCGTCACGGTGACCATGGTGAAGTAGACGACATCACTGAAGGAGATGTCGCCGTCGAGCTGATCCCGGAGCCCGGCCCGATCCAGCCACAACACGAGGATCACCCCGCTCAGCAACGCGAGGACCAAGGCCAGCCGAATGCACAAGGTCCGGCCCGGCGCCAAATCTGCGGGCGTGAACAGTACCCGCGGCGACGGCAGTCGCGAAGATCGGCTCTCGAACATAAGCGACCGTACCCTAGCCTGCACAATTCATGACGATTCGTCGCGTTGTACCCGTTGCGTTGTCCCATTGCAGTCGGAAGAGCAATGGGCGCCCCGAGCGCAGCCATGAGGGAGGAAGGCGTACTTGAAACCCTATGTCGACCGACTGAGCGGCCTGCCCGTGCCGAGCAGGGCAGACAGGCGAGCATGCCCGCGACAGGCTTGCCTGCCTGCGCCAAGCGACGCGCGGCAGACAAGTCGCTACAACAAATCCGCGATTGCAGCAGAAGCGTTCATGGATTATACAGGCTAACAAGGCGACCCAATGATATCAAAAACCGAACCACCCGCCACCTCGAGACAGAGGGACCGACATGCTCGCTCCGAAACGTGACGGGGAAATCCCCATCCGCCGGTTGGGCCGGACGTGCTTCATCGGGTTGGCCATCCCATGGATGCTGTCCAGCTTCATCCGCATCCACCCTGTCTTGTTTTTCGGTTTTCCGCTGGCCTTGGTCGCACCGCGGTTTCTTCACCGGAAACGCCAACCGCTCATCGAATGGACCAGCGAGGATTGGGGGTGGACGGCGGGAGCCATCGTGCTGATCGCCGCTTACATACAGCGGCAGAGTCCCTTCTCGATCGTTCGAGCGCTCGCCGCCTATTTGAGCTAACGTCGAGTCCCGAACATTCGTTGCAGTCTTCATGAGCCTTGGGCTCACCTGAGGACAAAGCACGTGTGCCCTCCTCCCCGGGTACCCATTGCTCTTCACGATGCAATGGGTGATGGAGAGGGCGAGGTGAGGGGTACTTTTCATCCTGCAGGGCGGCCGCCTTGCGGCCATGACGATTGTTTTAAAAGCAGGCCGACGCAGTGGCGTAAGGCATGAAGCGGGGTTATCATGGGTCTTGTCGCCAGGAGGGACGATCCGCCGTTCCGGCGGAAAAAAATGAGGGAAGGATGGTGGAGCGAAGACATCAACCCAGAGTCCTGGCCATGATCATGGCCGGCGGCAAGGGCGAGCGCCTCATGCCGCTGACGGCGGTCCGCAGCAAGCCCGCGGTCCCCTTCGCCGGCAAGTATCGCATCATCGACCTCGTCCTCAGCAACTTCCTGAACTCCGGCATGCTGGCGATGTACGTGCTGGTCCAGTATCGGTCCCAGTCCTTGATCGAACATCTGCGTCGGGCGTGGCGGACCGGCGGGCTGATCAAGCAGAATTTCATTACAGTCGTACCGCCGCAGATGAAAGCCAGGGGCGGCTGGTACGAAGGCACCGCCGACGCGGTGTATCAGAACCTGAACCTGATCCGGGACTTCGATCCCGGTCTGGTGGCCGTATTCGGGGCCGACCACATCTATCGGATGGATATCAACCAGATGGTCCGTTTCCACCTGTCCCGCCGCGCCGACGTGACGGTGGCGGCTCTGCCTGTTCCTCTCCACGCGGCGAGAGGCTTCGGCATCGTGGAGGTCGGGCGAAAGGACCAGGAGGACCGGATTCTCGGCTTCGAAGAAAAGCCTAAGCAGCCCAAACCCATGCCGACCGATCCCGAGCAGGCCTACTCCTCGATGGGTAATTATCTGTTCAACACCGACGTCCTGCTGGAGATCCTGGAACAGGACGCCGCGCGGCCGGGCTCCCACGATTTCGGGCGGAACATCATCCCACACCTGCTGCGCACCCATCGCGTGATGGCCTACAATTTCCTGTCGAACGACGTGCCCGGCCTGAAACCCTACGAGGAACGGGGATACTGGCGGGACGTGGGAACCCTGGACGCCTATTGGCAGGCCCACATGGACTTGCTGGGGGAAGCGCCGATCTTCGATCTTCGTAACACCGAGTGGCCGATCCTGACCGACAAGTACGAGGCGCCGTCGGCCAGTCTCATCCGATCGCGGATCGACGAGTCCATGATCGGCCAGGGGAGTCTGATCGTGGACGCGGACATCGCACGGTCGGTGATCGGCCGGCACGTCATGATCCAGCACGGCGCGCGGATCGAGGAATCCATTATCATGGACGGAGCGGTCATCGGCTCGAAGGCCCGTCGCCGCCGCGTCATTGCGGATCGGTTCAATGTCATCGCGGCCGGAGCCGAAATCGGATACGATCCGGCGGTGGACCGGGCACGCTATCCGGTGGTGGCGAAGTCCGGTCTGGTCGTGTTGCCGCGAGGGCAGCCCTCGCGGCCTTCCCGCAGGACACTGTGACTATGGCACTGTCTTCAGCCGGCGAGCCGCGCTTCCCGGCCGCGACCTATCGCGTCCAGTTCAACCAGACCTTCCCCTTCAAAGCGGCGACGCGCATCGTCCCCTATCTCCATGCCCTCGGGATCACGGACTGTTATGCCTCCTCGTACCTGAAGGCGGTGCCGGGCAGCACCCACGGTTACGACGTCGTGGATCCGACGACCCTCAACCCCGAGCTC
>JBBIOW010000157.1:0-6743 GCA_037443165.1 Nitrospiraceae bacterium
CCCCGGGTACCCATTGCTCTTCACGATGCAATGGGTGATGGAGAGGGTAAGGGTGAGGGGTGACTTTTCATCCTGCAGGGCCTGCCTGTCGGCAGACAGGTGCCCCGAAGGGCCATGACGACTGCTGTACGACAATGCGGGTGGCGCCGACCTGGGCGCCCTGACCCGTTGCATCACGACCCATTTCCAAGAAGAGGCACTGGGTGCCCCGGCAACGGGTACCCCCGCTGGTCGGAGACAGGACCCGCATGTTCGACGCACTCCACTCGATCACTCCCCCGGCCCTCTCGGCTGCGGCGACCCGCCGAAGACCAGGGCGTTCGGTTCCCGCTCAATTTGCCGGGCGACGCGCTGCAACGTCGCGGTCAGTTGCCGGAGCTCCGCGATCAACAGGCCCGTCTCGGCCAAGGTCTGGCGAGAGAATTGTTCGACGTTGGGCTTGGTCTCGCGCACGACCGCGCCGACGGCGTGACCGGCGCGGGCCAGTTCTTCCGTCATCGCCTGCATCGAAGCCGCGCTCTTGTTGATCCGTTCCAGCAGGGCCGGGACTTGCTCGTTGAGGGTACGGCTCAACTTGGCGAGCTGCTCCGCCGTCTGCGCCGCGCCGGTCAGGCCTTGATCCAGCCGTTCGCTCCGCGCCGCCAGGGTCCGGCTGACCGTGGCCAGGTCGGAAAGGCTCTGCTTCAAGGCCGCGCGGTTCTCCTCGTCGAGGGCCCCGCGGGCGTCTTGCGCCAGCGCGCTGAGGTTCGTCAGCAGCCGGGACAGCGATTGGTCTTCCAGCAACCGCGACACCGCGCCGTCCAACCGCGCGAGGAGCGACGGGCCGGTCTTGATCACCGCGTACTCCTGGCCGGGCTTGGCCGTCAGAGGCGGCGAGTCGCGGGTCCCGCCGGTGAGGTCCACGATGGCAAAGCCCGTCAACCCCTGAACGTGAAGCACCGCAACCGTATCTTCTTTGATGGGCGTGCCGCGGGTGATGTCCAACGTGAGCCGCACTTCCTCCGGGTTATCGGGATTGAGCCGAATATCGGCCACGTATCCGACTTCCACCCCGCGATACTTCACTGGGGAGTTCACGCTCAGGCCGGCGACCGATTCCCGCATGAAGGCGTAATAGCGGTCGTATGCGGTCCCGTATTCGCCCTTGCCGAGCCACAGCACGATGCCGAGCATCACCACGCCCAGCGCCACGACGAAGAGCCCGACCAGCATATAGTTCACTTTGGGTTCCATTTCCGTGTTCCCTCATGCGCGAGGCGGCCGCGAGTCGCGCCCTTCCCGCATGTCCCGCTGTCCTCGCCCTCCTCACGTTTCACGCTTCGCGTCCTTCATGCTGCTCCTTCGCCGCCCGCCCCCGCGGACCGTGAAAATACTCGCGGATCAACGGATCGCCGGACCGGGACAAGTCCTCCATCGTGCCGATCCCCAGCACCCTGCCGTTCCCTAAGACCGCCACCCGATCGGCCACCCGCCAAAGCGAGTCGAGATCGTGCGTCACCATCACGATCGTCAACCCCAGCAGTTTCTTCAGTTCCTTGACCAGGTCGTCGAACGCACCGGCGCTGATCGGATCGAGACCCGACGTCGGCTCGTCCAGGAAGAGCAGCTCCGGATCGAGCGCGATCGCGCGGGCCAGCGCCGCCCGCTTCCGCATGCCGCCGCTCAGCTCGTTGGGATACTTGTCGGCGGCCGACGGCGGAAGGCCGGTCAATGCGACCTTGAACATGGCCAGGTCACGGATCAGGCCGGGGCTCAACCGCGTATGCTCCCGCAGCGGGACCGCGACGTTATCCGCCACGGTGAGAGAACTGAACAGCGCCCCATGTTGAAACATCACGCCGCAGCGGCGGTGGAGGGCGCGGACACCGGCCTCGCCGAGACCGGTGCATTCCCGGCCGAACACCCGGATCGTCCCCGACGTCGGCGCCAACAGCCCGATCATCTCGCGCAGCAAGGTCGACTTGCCGCTGCCGTTGCCGCCCGCGATGGCGAAGACTTCCCCTCGGTACACCGTGAGGCTCACGTCGTCGTGCACCACCGCCTCGCCGAACCGCGTGGAAACGTGACGGACGTCGATCAGCGGCGTCCCGAGACCCTCGAACGTGCTCCCCGGCTCAGCCGCACCTCGCCTAACGGTCACCATGGGCGCGTTCTCGCATCCGTCCCTTTGATCTTGCTGGTCGCGCCTGTCGCGTCAGTCTCACGTGTCATAGCTTCCACCAGCTCAAGAGGATCGAAAAGAACGCATCGAACACAATCACGAGAAAGATGCTCTGGACCACGCTGATCGTCGTGTGGCAGCCGACATCGTCCACGCCCCCGCGGATCTGGAATCCCTGATAACAGCCGACGAGCGCGATGATCGCCGCGAACACCGGCGCTTTCACCACGCCGATCAAAAAATGCCGGAGCGCGATCGCTTCTTCGAAACGGGTCAGGAATTCGAGAAAGGTCACGCTCAATTGGCTGGCTGCGATCAGCATGCCGCCGAAGACCCCCACCACATCCGCGTAGACCGTCAGCAGCGGCAAGGCGATCGCCAAGGACAACACCTTGGGGAGCACCAGGACAGTCATCGGGGACAGGCCCAACGTGCGAAGCGCATCCAACTCCTCGGTGACCTTCATGGTCCCGATCTGCGCGGTGTAGGCCGACCCTGACCGGCCGGCCACCAGGATCGCCGTCACGAGCGGCGCGATCTCCCGCAACAGGGCGATGCCCACCAGGTCCACGATGAAGATGTTGGCGCCGACGGTCCGCAACTGTTCGGCCCCCTGATAGGCGATCACGATCCCCATCAGGAACGTGAGCAGCCCGATGATCGGCAGCGCGTTGAACCCATCGAGCTCCAGACTGTTCCACAACGCCCGCCACCGGATCGAGCGTGGCGCGGCCAGCGACCGGACCAGCGCCACGGCGCTCTCTCCCAAAAACCCCAGACCGCCGATCCATTGGTGCAGGCGATTCCACGCGAAAGCCCCGATCCCTTCCAACCAGTTTCCTGACGGCCCGGTCGCTTCCCACCCGACGCGGGTCCAATGCGCAGAGACCAGCTTGAGCAGTTCGGCGAACTCCGGCCGCAGACCGCGCAGTGCGACCCGCCTTCCCTGGCGCTCGAGCCGCGCCAGCGTCCGGTGGAGCAACACCGCTCCGCCTGAGTCCATCGCGGTGACCCCGCCGGCATCCCACACCAGGTCGCGGCCCGCAGGCCAAGCGGCGGCGGCTATGGCCCGTTCGATCGCCGGCAGTTCCGGCAAGGTCCAGGCCCCGGCGCAGCGGATGACCGCATCGGTCCCGATCGTCACCTGGGCTGTCGCCGTCTCGTCCCGCGCCGCCATGGCCTGCGCTCCGTCGATCCCGTACGACCTTTACTTAATCGTACGCCACAATGGCCTCAATTTTCTCGCCGCCATCACGAAAATCCCTCCACCCTCTCTGCCTGCCCCTTTCATCCGAACTGCCTTCGGAACCGCCACATGCCGAACGCAAACAGGACTCCGCCGAGCAGGGCCATGGCCGACACCGGTTGCCAAAGCATCGGTAGCCCGGTCCCTTTCAAGAGAATGCCGTGCGCGATTTCGATGAAATATCGGAGCGGCGACAAGGCCATGAGGGTGCGCACCCAGGCCGGCATGGCCTCGAGCGGCGTGGTGATGCCGGAGAGCAGCAACATGGGCGCCACCACCAGAAGTGTCATCATGCCCACCTGCGCCTGATTCCGGGTGATGGACGCCGCAAGCAGTCCCATTCCGGCCGTGGTGAAGACGAACAGGGCCGTCAGCGAGAAGAACAGCGTCACGCTCCCTCGGACCGGGACGCCGAACACCGGCCGCATAATCCCGAACAGCGCGACGGCGGTCGCGACGAGGATCACCGCCGTCATGGCCAACACTTTGGAGAGCATGATCTGAAACGGGGTGAGCGGGGACACCAGCAACTGTTCGACCGTCCCGTGCTCCTTTTCGCGGACCAGCGCGGCGGCCGGCAGCATGATCGCAAAAATCGTGATCATGCGGAGGAGGTGCGAGATGGATTCGAACCAGCTCTCATTCTGGTTCGGGTTGAACCAGACCCGGTGATCGCTCCGGATCATCGGCCAATTCGGCGACGATGCGTGTGACGCGCCGGCGCGGGCCAGCGCCGCCTCCCAGCTGAACTCACCGATGATGCGCGCGGCATAGCCGGCCGCCGAGAGCCCCTGTGCCGAGTTGGTTGTATCGACCAGGAGCTGCACGGCGACAGCCTCGCCGGCGACGAGGGATTCGTGGAATCGGGGCGGGAGGTCCAGCACCAGCATGGACGTTCCCCGGTCGAGCCATCGAAACCCTTCGCTCGAACCGAACAACTCCCCGTCGAAGCGAAAATACGGCGGATGAAACCGTTGAATGAGCGCCCGGGACGACACGCTGCGGTCCTCGTCATACACGAGGAGACCGGCGTTGCGCAGTTGCGTCTGGATGCCGCTCCCGGTGATATAAACGGACAATGTGAACGAATAGACGAGAAACGCCACGAGCGGGATATCCCGGAATAGCTGCGACAGCTCTTTCCGTGTCATCACCGCCAATCGGCGCCACCACGTCACTGCCCGCGGGGACCCGAAGCAAATCCCGGACCTCATGATCGCGGTCTCTTCGTGAACAAACGATAGCCGATGATCCGGAGCGCCGCTGCATAGAGCGCCAATGCCAACCCGTCACGCCACAGCACGTCCGGCCCTACCCCTTTGAGGAACGCGCCCCAGCAGATATTGGCGTAGTACATGCCGGGGAAAAGATGCGCCAGAACGCGCGCAGTCGGGCTCAAGGAAGAAACCGGAAAGATCAAGCCGGAAAACAGGATGGTCGGTACCGTGCTCACGACGACCGTGATGATCAGCGCGGCCTGCTGGGTGCTCACCAGCAGCGAGACGAGCAACCCGATCCCGGTGCTGCTGAGCACGAACACCGCGGACGCCGCCAGGAAAAAGGCCGGATTTCCCTTGAACGGCACATCGAAGATCAGCAGGGCCATCAGCCACAGGATGACCACGTTGAGCACGGAAATCAGGACGTACGGCGCCAACTTTCCTGCCAGGAATTCGATCCGGCTCACCGTCGCACTGTAGATGTTATAGATGGCCCCGGTTTCCTTCTCGCGCACAATACCGAGCGCGGTGAGGAGCGGAGACGAGACCATGAGTGTGAACATGACGAGGGCCGGCACGATGGACCAGGCGCTCCGGACCTCTTCGTTGTACAGATAACGCACGTCGAGCGTGATCGGGCGCGCCAGCGTCCTGGCCCGCTCGCGGGAGATGCCCCGGCTTCGAGCCAGATACTCGACGAACAGTTCTTCGTTGAAGGCAGCGTTGATCGCGATCACATAGCCTTTCGCGATATCCGTCCGCAGCGGAAACGTCCCATCGATCAATGTCTGGACGCCGACGGCCGTGCCGGCCAGGAGGTGTTCCTGGAATTGTTCCGGAACGACGATCACCGCGCGGACCTTTCCGCTTTGGAGCAACGCGTCCGCCTCCGACTCCGCCGCCAGATACCCTTGAAAGCTGAAGTACCGGGAGTCGAAGAAACGAGTCAGATAGTCGCGGCTGAGGGCGCTGTGATCCCGGTCCACCACGGCGAACGGGATGTTCTCCACATCGAGCACAAGCCCGTATCCGAACACGATCATCCAGAGCGCCGGCATCAAGAACGCCAGGAGCAGAAACATCCGGTCGCGGGTCACCTCGCGCCATTCTTTGGCCGCCACCGCCCAGGTCCGGCTCAGATTCATGCGACGACCCCGGATGACACCCTGCGTTCCTGCTCTTCCAGCATCAGGACCCGATACACAAAGACATCCTCGAGACTGAGAGGGCGCGCGTTCACCGATTTGACCGTCACCCCGCCGGAAGCCAGAGCCTCACGGGCCCGGTCCGCATCCCGCACCGGGTCACGGCATAGGAAATGGATTTTGGTCCCGAAGAGGGCTGTCCCTTGGAAGCCCGCCCGCTGCAAGTAGACCAGAGCCTTGCCGGGCTGATCGGCGACGACTTCCAGGAGCCGCCCCGCTTCCTGTTCGACTTGACGCTTCATGTCCGCCGGCGAGCCCTCCGCGACGATCCGGCCCGCATGCATGAGAGCCAGATGATCGCAATGCTCCGCCTCGCTCATGTAGTGCGTCGTGATGAGAATCGCGACGCCCTCTCCCCTCGCCAATCGCGACAGAATGTCCCAAAAATGGCGGCGGCCGATAGGATCCACGCCGGAGGTCGGCTCATCCAGAAACAGCACGCGCGGCCGGTGGACGAGCGCGCAGCCCAACGCCAGCCGTTGCCGGACGCCCATGGGGAGCCGACCGGTCAGGTCCGCCTCGTAGCCCTTCAGTCCCGCCATTGCCAGAATCCATTCCAACCGCGCAGCGGCTTCCCGCTTGCCCAACCCGTAGATGCCCGCGAAGAGTCGGATGTTCTCCACCACGGTCAAGTCGAGATACAGCGAGAACGCTTGTGACATGTAGCCGATGCGTTCCTTGATCAAGCCTCCGGCTGTCCGCATGTCCGCGCCGGCCACCCAGCCCTGGCCGTCTGTGGGCGGCAGGATGCCGTTCAACATCTTGATCACGGTGGTCTTGCCGGCTCCATTGGCGCCCAACAACCCGAAGATCTCGCCTTGCTTGACCTGGAAGCTCACGCGGTCCACCGCGCGAAAGGCGCCGAACTCGCGCACGAGCCCTCTCGCTTCGATGGCAAGCCCGTCGCTAGC
>JBBIOW010000158.1:0-6655 GCA_037443165.1 Nitrospiraceae bacterium
GCCCTGGCACGCAGCAACATCCTGGCGCTCAGCCCGACTTAGCCGGAGAATAGGGAGAAGGACCGAGAGATGGGGGTGGCGCACCGCGATGAAGCCCACGACAATGCGCATTGACGCCCGGGATCGGTTGATCTTCGCGCTGGACGTCCCTACTTCAGATGAGGCCGAACGGCTCCTGTCCCGTGTGGGAGACTTGGTGACGTTCATCAAGGTGGGCTTGGAGCTCTATACGGCCGCCGGCCCAGAGATGGTTCGGCGCTTGATGGCGCGCGGCAAGCGGATATTTCTCGATCTCAAATTTCTCGACATCGAAGAAACGGTGCGCCGGGCTACGGCGAGGGTGGCGGAGATGGGTGTCGATTTTCTCACGGTCCACGCGAACAGGAAAGCCCTCACGGCGGCGGTCCAAGGGCGCGGACAGTCTCGCTTGCGGGTGTTGGCGGTCACGGTCCTGACCAACTTCGACGGGAACGACTTGCGTGAAATGGGGATCCAGCAGACCATCGAGGACCTTGTCACGGCGCGAGCCGCGCTTGCAGCCGAGGTCGGATGCGACGGCGTGGTCGCCTCGGGCGAGGAGCCGGCAGCGATTCGGCGCAAGATCGGGTCGCGCCTGTTGATTGTCACGCCCGGCGTCCGGCCGGCCGGGAACAGGACGGACGACCACGCCCGCGTGACCACGCCTGCTCAGGCCATATCGGCTGGCGCGGACTATCTGGTCGTCGGCCGGCCGATCCGGGACGCCGCTGACCCAGCCTCGGCAGCAGCGGCGATCCTAGCGGAGATGCAGGCCGCTTTTGATGCCCGAGGCACGAACTCACAAGATCTCTTGTGAAGCGCGAAGCGTTGCGCGCGAGTATCCAAGAGTTGTCCCCCCCCCGTTTGACGAACGACCCACCGCGAGCGGCGCTTCATGCAAGCGGTTGCGGCTGTTCTTTCCACTTTGCTAAGATTCCTTCGCCACGTCTTTTCATGCTGACCTGAATGGTGGGTGTAGCTCAACGGTTAGAGCGCCTGGCTGTGGCCCAGGAGGTTGCGGGTTCGAAACCCGTCACTCACCCCAATTTCGCTCTCAGCTCTCCTGGCTGGTCGTATCGTTTGCCCTGGGGGAGTCCGGTGGGAAATCAGGCTCGGGAATTCGATCACTTCTACGACAGTTACGTCGTGCGACGATCTGCCCTTCAATTCCATCCTAAAACCGGTTTGCCCCTCCTTCGCGGTACATCCTCTGAGGAATAGCGAACACGCCGGCTTCCATCTACATTGGAGCGGTAATTCGTCCATCGGCGTAGAGAGGTGCGGTGATGGCGTCCATCCTTCTCATTGACGACGAGCCGGGGATCCGCGCTCTGCTCCGCACCGCTCTTGAAAGTGTCGGACACGAGGTGGTCGAAGCCGCGAACGGCAGAATGGGCGTTGATCTATACCGTCGCCACCCGACAGACTTGGTCATCACCGATCTGTACATGCCGGAACAGAATGGGCTTCAGACCATCCTGGAGCTGACCCGTGAATTCCTGGATGCCAAGGTGATCGCTATGTCAGGTGCGCACGGGGAACAGAATTGCTTGGATGTGGCGAAGCTCTTGGGCGCCCGGAGGACGTTCCGGAAGCCATTCAGTATCCAGGAATTGCTGAGCGCGGTCCAGTACGAACTCCATCACTAGGGCGGCCTGCCCTGTTTTCGGTTATCTGCGCGATTCTTTCATTCAATCTGCCGTGTTGCCCCCATCTACTCTAGGCGGCGGCCCCCCCATTCGCGTAGGGCCGTTGGACTCTATTTCGTCACTGAACTACATGCTACGAGTTGATCCATGGAGCAGCCAAGCATGGAGGATGTCCGCTTGCACACCCGAATTCCAGTTCAGTTTCGAGCAAGTTTCACATCGGTGCGTGTGGGAACGGGGGAGGGAGCGATCGTGGACTTATCCCCGGTAGGCTGCCGCATTGAAAGTTCGGAACCTGTGCCCGTGACGACCTATCTGGAGCTGCGCCTTGAGGTCTCGCTCAAAGAGCCACCGATCCTCGTAGATCTGGCGGCGGTCCGTTGGGCGCGCGGGACACAGTTCGGCGTCCAGTTTCTCAGCCTGCGTCGTGAACACCAGGATCGGCTGAATCACGTTATCGAGCGGGTTCGTTGAGGCGCGTCAGGATAAGAGTCCGGCCGAGTCGAACTGATCACCGACAGGTGTATCGGGGACTCTCTTCAATTCACCATGACATCGGTCCGGCGTAGAAGTGATGTGTGGAAAATTGGGCGATGGCGCGCATCTGCAGCATGAGAGTTTTGGCAGAATCAATGACGGAGAAGCGCCGAACGGTTTCTGCAATTCTTGCTCGCAAGGAAGGATAAGGACATAGATCCAAGAACCTCTCGTCGTTCCCACTGATGCGTTGACACGGCTGCTCGCCGTCGAAACGCTGCCCGCAAGCGCGCGGGTCTTTTCCTTGTTGCCGATATTGCTGTCGACCCCCTCGGTACCCAATCCAACCAGCTCCCCGGCCGCTCCGCTGTGAAGGTTCACCTGAAATAAGTTATCGGCTGTGTGCCGGAAGATCTTGCCCGACTTCACCGCTCCACCCAGCTCAGCTGATCAGCGCAAGTGACGAGGCTCCTTGGAGATTATGTTGAATCCAGTCGCGCGTGAACTCCTCGAGAATCGATTGTCACGTTTTTCAAAGACATCTTGTTCTGCATTGTGCATGGATGTACCGGCAAGGAGACATTTTGTGTCCCGTCCAATTCGTGTCGGTCGGTTATCGAATTTTGGTACCAAAGGCGGAAACGTTTTACCCCGGGTTCTGCTATGGGGACTTCCTAAGTGCTGAGAGAGCCTGGACAAAGGTGGCAAGCCAGGCCATACGGCATACCGCTTGCGACCGAGGGTCTGGCAGACGCACGAGCGGATCTGTGCCGAGTTGAAGAACGGGAAAAAGTCGGCGCGGGCCACCCGGCACTGGAAGGAGGGGAAAATATGAACACCTCACATGATGGGCGATGCTTTTCTTACATCAAGGGGTGCTCAGGAAATATCTTAGGTAGACATGTGCATGTATTTGTTAGTCTTCTGCTTGTCTGCGTAATGGGCATAGGGACGCCGCTCACGGTCTTCGCAGGAGACCGGCACGGTGATCGTGACGGCGAGCGGTATCGACTGATCAATCAACGCTTGAAGGACAAAATAGAAGCTCTGCGAAATAAGATCAAGGAACACAAGCGGGAACAGCACAACAATTCTGGAGGCGGTCTGGCCGATCTACAGACTCAGGTGACGGATCTTCAAAATAAAGTGGCCGCATTGACGAGCACTCAGGAGTCTTTGCTGAACCTACTCGGGGAAGCCCAGAATCAGATCGGAACCTTGCAGGTCAGAGTGAATGCGCTGGAATCCAGTGATGGTGCGAGCAGTATCCCACCCAGCCTGACAGCGCTTTCCAAGTACCTGACTGTCGATCCGAATCCGATCAACGGTTTGAATGGCCCTCACGTGATCTTCACGGGAGTCAACCTCCATGTTCGGAGCGGATCGGGTTCGACCGGCGACAACGGCACGCCCACTGGCTTGGGCAACCTAGTGGTGGGATATAACGAAGGGCCGCACCCCACAGGCGGTCGAACCGGCTCTCACAATCTTGTCGGGGGGACGCTCAACGCGTTCACGTCTTCAGGAGGCCTCGTGTTTGGGTCCCGTAATTGGATTTCTCGCCCTTACGCCGCGGTCCTTGGAGGAGAGGGTAACCAGGCGGAGGGTTTGGCATCAAGCATCCTTGGGGGGAGAGGAAATTGGCTAGGCTCCGCCTATTCTTACTTCCCCAGCACATCCTCTTCAGGAGGGTGCGTGGGTTGTTGAGTTTTTTGCGCTTGCTCAGTGGGTAGGCTACTCCTCCCTAGGGTAGCCGAGACTGTAGGGCCCGGTTCGCCAAGAACCGGGCCTGCTCATTTTTTAGGTAGGAATGGGTTATACGGCTTAGGCTCTTCATGTGTACCTGGAGCGTGTGGGGTTCCTTTCCGATCCCTTTGATTTGTCATCGGTTATGAGCGGCAAAGATCTTCCGAAAATTTTTAATCTTTGTGGAACATGCCCGAACCGGAGGGAATGGACCGGTGCGAACGGTCATGAGTGCTATATTTTTGTGAAGAAGCACGAGATCGGTTTAACGTGGAGAATGAGCCATGAAGATTCCCGACATCACATTAACCAGTTTGGCGGCCGCATTACTGTTCACTGTGGGAGCCGGTTGTACAAGTAAGTGGGTGGGCGGCGGCTCTGAGTCCCAGTCGTCTGAGCGACGGCTTTCCGGAAGCCAACCCGGACGCACAGCCGACAAATCCGAGGACGGAATAGGACGAAAAACGGAGCAGGATGTGCAGGAGCGGGAATCGACTCGACGACAAGCTACCGGTGGGGACGTTCCGGATCTCGCGGTTTCCGGTCCGGGCTCCAGCAGCACCAGCCCCGGTGCTTTCGGGCTCAGCGGACTTGATCCCGTGATTCCAGGCGTAGCGCCGCCGGAAGAGCAGTTGGTCCCTAACAACCTTGTGGCAAGTGCGCCGCATATTGGGGGCAGGGATCAACGGGATCGTGACGAAGAGGTACGAAGGATTGAAGCTGCCGCTGCAGCCGCTGCAGGTTTGAACGATGTCTTTTTCGGTTATGACAGTTGGATGTTGAGCGAAGACGGTCAACGCACACTGAGCGCCAATGCAGCGTGGATGAAAGCAAATCCTGCGGCCATACTCAGGGTTGAGGGTCACTGCGACGAGCGAGGCACCCACGATTACAACCTGATTCTGGGCGAAAAACGCGCCAAAACAGTTCGCAGCTATCTGGTTGAGCTGGGGGTCAACAGTTCGCAGGTGTCGATCGTGTCATATGGCAAAGATCGGCCGTTCTGCCAGGAACACCACGAGACCTGCTACCAACAAAATCGCCGGGGGCACATGACGTTGCAGCTGTCTAGGTCCTCGGCCGCAGCACCGTCTGCTGTACGATAACCGGGCTCTGGAGGGTGAGGCGGAAGGCTGCCGGGCAGCCGAAAGTCATTGCTCGGGTGGCTTCGTCCACATAGCAGACAGAGCTTGAGTCTGGTAGGCCTTGTCCGCACAGTCTTGGCGTTTGCTCTCCCCTCTGCGAGATTCCTTTTTTATCAAGATATTCTGGTTCTCAACCAACCTCAGTCGTTCACCCTTTTCGACGGTCAATTGAGCAACGTGATCGCAGGAGCAGCTCTCGTGAGCCTGTGTCTGAGCCTGGCTGCGGTGTTGGAGCGACAACGGCCCTTGGGACGGCGAACGAGTGAAACGAGTCAAAGGAGACCGGCCTATTCAAGGCACTGGTGGAGATCAGGTCACTCCATACATCCATCTTGCACAGAGCCGCCCGCACGACGAGTGAAATTGAGCGACAGTTATTGCACAACTCATTGATGTCAATGAGCGTTTTTACATTTCATCGCCGAAACACTCGCGGTATTGGGTTTGCTTACAGGCTTTGAGTTCTCAGAAAGCCACAGACTTCGTCGGTCCAAGCCGATGAAGCACATCAACAGACGGTAATGGCAGGTCCTTCGCTCTTTCTTGTATCTGCTAAGGTTGTACTGTGCGAACAGATAAACGATTTTCTAAGAAGGCGCCTCCCCGGGCTCCCAAAAGGGGTGTCGTCGGGTTCAGCAAGAAAACCGCTCTTCTCGAAGAAGCCGTGACACAGATGAATGCCGGCAAGTACGGCCGGTCGTCTTCCGTGTTGAAGGAGCTGCTGGCTCTCGACCCCCAGAATCTCGAAGCACGCAGGCTTTTCGCCACCTTGCACCTGAGGCTGGGTAGCCTCATGACGGCTCGAACGGCGTTCGAGTCGCTCGCGATGGAGGCATTGCAGCGTCAGGACTATTGGCTCGCCGAGTCACTGCTCAGAGAATATCTCGCCGCCGGCCCACGGTGTGTCCCCTTCCTGGAATTACTCGGCCACGTGTATGAAGAGAAGGGCGATCCGATGGCCGCGGTGGCCGAATACGGAAAAGCCATCGAAGTTCTGGTAGAAGATCCGGATCCTGACCGCCCACAGCGGGCCGCGGAACTTTACGCCAAGGTCCGCGAGTTGGCCCCTGCCAGCCCAGTCGCCTTCAGGCTGGCCCCTATGTTCGATGCGAGAACAGGCGAACTGGCTGTGATGCCCTATGTTCGTGCGCCCGGAGAATCGGCAGATGGATCCGAAACACAATCGAATGTTTCCTCGTTTCGCAAGGAAATCAGCCCAAACGATGCCCCTATTCGCCTTCCCTGGGAGACTGCCGACGACGAAGTAAAGTCGGCATCTTGCGCCGAAGGGGAATTGGACGGTTCGCCCGTCGTCGAAAACAGTCAAGAATCGACCTCCCCACCCGAGCGCGGATCATCTGAGGGCAAGCCGGACGAAGGCTGGAGCGTTCCGGTCACCTTCGCGTCGCAGGGAGTCGCGGCCAGCGACAGCAAACGGGTTGGTTCCACTCCCTCTGAAGACATGGCTAGCCTGCGTGCGCGAGGGGATGAGTCCCTGTTCCACGACACGGTCCTCACAACTGACACCCAGCCGACCGCACCAACCCGTGAGGAATTAGCAGGGTATGAGCCACCGAGTCCGCTCGACGAAACGACATCGCCACATGTTACGTCCAGACT